>DUML01000032.1 GCA_012839895.1 Peptococcaceae bacterium
CAGTTGCTGGTTATGAACCTGGAGCACAGACTCCGGATTCTTATACTTTATTTTATAAAAGGCTATTTCAGACTGATCAGACTAGCTTAATTGATAAAGATCAAATCTGTTCAGCAATCCCTAATTAGACTAAAATAAACAAACGGTTAGGAAGGTAAAAATGAAACAACGTGCTATTTATTTTCACCGGGAATGGGTTATTTATATTTTATTAATAATAATCGCCTTAGCTATTTTTGGAAAATTAGTATATTATCATATTATTAATGCTTCAGAATTAAAGGCTAGAGCAGCAACTTTGAGAGTAAATAGTCAGACTATGATTTATGAACGAGGAGTCATTACGGATTCCCAAGGGAATATCTTAGCGAAAAGTGTTCCGGCTAAGGATATCTATGCTGATCCTAATTTGTTAACGAAAACTCTGGGCAAAAATCTTAGTGAGAGTGAATTAAATAACAAACTTCAAGAAATTGCTAAGGAATTGGGCGACATTTTAAATAAAGATCCGGAAAACATCCTGGCACTTCTCAACCAGGATGTTTCCTGGGTAAGTCTTGCCCGGCAAGTTGATATTAATATTGCCAAACAAATATCTGAACTTAAAGTTCCTGGAATTGGCTTTACTGATACATACAAAAGAGTTTATCCAACAGGCACGATGGCTTCGTCAGTCTTAGGTATTGTCAATATGGCCGGGGATGGCGTTGAAGGATTGGAATATTATTATAACGGTGAACTTAAGGGCGAAAAAAGATTTCAGACTCAAGCCGATTCCAATCAGAATAATTCTGGAAACAAAACCGATTTTATTAAAACGGGCTATAACCTTACTCTAACCTTAGATTCTACAATCCAACATCTCGTCGAGCAAGAACTGGATAAAATCATTGAGGAATGTAACCCCAAAAGGGCAGTTATTTTAGCAATGGATCCAATGACCGGTAAAATATTAGGAATGGGGTCAAGGCCAACATTTGATCCTAATAATTATACAAACACGAAAGAAACCGATAGAAAAAATTTAGCCTTAAGCATGATTTATGAACCGGGATCAACATTTAAAATCATTACTGGAGCTGCCGCTCTGGAAGAAAATATTATTACTCCTGAGCAAATTTTTAGTGATCCAGGATACTTAATCGTAGGTTCCAGAAAAATAACGAATTGGGATTCAGATCGGAAAGCCCACGGGGATATATCCTTTATCGAAGGCATGAAATTATCTTCCAATGTCGTATTAGCCCAAGTAGGTAAACTACTGGGGAAAGATGTTTTTTACACTTATCTAAAATCATTTGGTTTTGGTAGTAAAACTAAGATCGATATTGCAGGGGAAGAACAAGGATTATTAGTTGATCAGAAAATTGTTAAAGAACTTGAATTAGCGACAATGTCATTTGGACAAGCTAATCTTGTTACTCCGATCCAACTCTTGACTGCTATTTGTGCGGTAGCTAATGGCGGAAATCTATATCAACCTTATATTTTAGATAGAATATCCAGTAAAGATGGAGAAATTCTTTTTGTTAACGGGCCTAAGCTTGTACGCAAAGTTATCTCGGAAACTACCAGCAGGACCATGAGTAATATTTTAGTTGAAGTTGTTGAAAGCGGAACAGGTTCCAGAGCTAAAATCCCAGGAATAAAAGTAGCCGGAAAAACCGGTACCGCTCAAAAGATTAACCCGGAAACAGGGATTTACTCGGAAACAGATTTTATTGTATCTTTTGTTGGTTATGCCCCGGCTGATAATCCCAAAATTGCAGTCTTAGTCGTAATTGACACACCAAAAGCAGAAATAGTGCAAGGAGGAATTTTGGCAGGGCCACACGTTAAAACAATTATTGAAAACACTTTACAATATTTTGGAATCCCAGTGGCATCCGGTACACCCAGTGATATTCATAATCTCGGCTTAGGAGAGACATCTCAAAAAGACTCTTCACCTGAACCTGCTACTCCGGAGCAAATAGCTGGTGAGGGAGAAGTTGTGGTACCGAATCTCATAGGGCTTACCATGCGCCAAGCTGGAGAACAATTAGGTCGGCTTGATTTACGTTATAAGTTTATAGGGAGCGGGCTTGTAACTCAACAGTTTCCAGAGCCGGGAAAAATCGTCAACAAAGGCGATACTATTGAAGTTATTTTTAGTAATAAAGATTTTACTGATACCAAGCCTGATGCTGAGCAAGAAAAAACAGAAACTTATAGGGTCAGAAAGGAAGGTTAAACTGGGAAGTGCTACAAAATTCATTAGAAGTAGCCAAAGAAGCGATAATGCTAATAGCCCCTAAAGCGGGAGTCTCTGGCTATGAACAGCAAGTAATTCCTTATCTGGAAAGGATATTTGCACCTTATAACTTGAAAATATCCACCGATTTTATGGGTAACTGTTATCTTGAAAAAGACGGTTTAAGCGGGAAGCAAACTGTCATGTTGGCGGCCCATCTTGATGAAATAGGCCTTATTACAACGCATATCGACTCCCGGGGGTTTGTTCATTTTAGTACCGTGGGAGGAATTGATCAGCGAGTTCTGCTAAATCAAGAAGTAATAATTCATGGGAAAAAAGAGATCAAGGGAATTATTTGTGCTGATAATCCAGGAAGTAATGCCAATAAAAAGGCTATTAGCACTGAGGATTTAATGATTGATATCGGGTACCCCTTTACAAAAGCTCAAGAACTTGTCCAACCAGGAGATATTATCAGTATCAACCGAAGTCCCATTGAAATTCTCAATAAGAGAATAGCCGGTAAAGCTTTGGATGACCGAGCAGGTATTGCTGTTTTGGCTGTTTGTATTAATGAACTTTCTTATCTTCAGCATTCCCATAAAGTTATAGCAGTGGCAACTGTCCAGGAAGAAGTCGGCCTAAGGGGAGCCGTCACCAGTTCCGATAATCTTCGACCGGAGATTGCTGTGGTGATTGATGTTACTCATGCTCAAACCTTAGATACCAAAAATCAAGTAAACACCCTCTTAGGCAAAGGGCCGGTTATTGCCTTGGGACCAAATATTCATCCTCGAATATATAGTAGTTTAAAAAATGCGGCTGAAGAAAACAGAATACCTTATCAAATCCAACCTATTGCTGGCCCAACCGGTACTGATGCCAGAGCGATTCAATTAACAGGCTGCGGAATCCCAACCGGATTGCTTTCCATTCCCCTTCGCTATATGCATACCTCAGTGGAAACCGTATCTTTACAAGATATTGTTGATGGCGGCAAACTTTTAGCCCGCTTTATTGCTTCTTTACCGGATGATCTGGAGGAATTGTCATGTTATTAAAAGAGTTATGTGAACAACAAGGTGTTTCAGGTAACGAAAAAAATCTTCGCGATTATATCTTGAAACTTATCAAAGGCAAAGTAAATAGTTATAAAGTAGATAAAATAGGCAACTTGCTTGCAGAAAACAAAAGTGCTGATGCCAATCCCTTTAAAATTGTTTTGCTTGCCCATATGGATGAAGTCGGTCTATTAATAACGGATATTACCTCGGAAGGGTACCTTAAATTTCAACCAGTAGGCGGGATAAATCCTCAAACACTGGTAGCTAAAACCATAAAGTGCGGCCAAGATCAAATTCTGGGTGTGATTGGTTCCAAGGCTATTCACTTGCAAAAACCTGAAGATCGTAAAAAAAACCTTAATCTGGAAGACTTATATATAGATATTGGAGCGAACTCCAAAGAAGAAGCGGAGGAAAAAGTAAAAATTGGAGACTATGCCTTTTTTACTACCAAATTTGAACAGTTTAATACCGGGCTGTATAAAGCTAAAGCTTTTGACGACCGTGTCGGCTGTGCAATCATAATTGAGATATTGGCAAGTAAATATAATTGCGATTTAATAGCAGCCTTTACAGTTCAAGAAGAGGTAGGACTGCGGGGTTCTAAAGTAATAAGCAACTATTTAGAGGCTGATTTGGCTATAGTAATAGAGGCTACTAATGCTAACGATTTAGGAGAAAAACCTCCGGAAGAGCGGGTAGTGGAACTGGGTAAAGGACCTGCTTTATCTCTAATGGATTCAGCTACAATCTATAAGTCGGAATTAATCCGGAAAGTAACCGCTCTAGCCGCCGACCATCAAATTCCCCTCCAATTCAGAAAAGGAACTGCTGCAGCAAATGATGCCGGAAATATTCATCAAGCTGGCAAAGGTATCCCTACCATAACCCTCAGTGTTCCCTGCAGATATATTCATTCCCCCAATTCCCTCATCTATAAGGGAGATTATGAAAACTGCCGAAAACTAGTGCAAGTTATACTCAATAATAGCCAAGTCTTCTGTTCCAAGTGAGCAGAATAGGAGGGATAAGATGACTGAAAATATACTTTCAGATTATAGAATGCTAAAAGAATTAACTCAAAAATTCGGTCCTTCCGGTAACGAAAAAGAAGTTAGTGATTATATAGCAGCTCAAATCCACCCTTTGGTAGATAAAGTTGAAAGCGACCCACTAGGAAATCTTGTCGCCCATAGAAAAGGTTCAGGCCTTCGCGTTATGATTGCCTGTCATATGGACGAAGTAGGGGTAATGATTACCCATATCGATGAGCGGGGCTATTTATATTTTTCACCAGTGGGCGGTCTGATAAGTTCTGAGCTCGTTAACAAAAGAGTAATCTTTCAAAACAAACGAATTGGTATTGTATGTAAGGATAAAGAAAAATCCGGAGAAAGAACTACTGAAAAAATCTATATTGATATTGGTGCAAGCAGAGAAAGTGAAGCCAGAAAGGTTGTCAAAGAAGGAGATATGGCTGTCTTAGTCGGAGATTACGTAGAAACTGATAATTGTATAATTTCCAAAGCTTTAGATAACAGGTTAGCCTGCTTTTTAGTAATAGAATTTTTAAAACACATTCAATCTAAACATGAACTCTATATTGTTTTCACTTGCCAAGAAGAAGTCGGGGCTAGAGGGGCTAAAACTGCGGCTTATAGCATTCGTCCCGACTTAGCGTTAGTTATCGATGCCACACGAAGTTATGATCGTCCTCAGGAAAGCAATCAAACTTGTTTAGACCGTGGTGTCGCAATCAAAGCCATGGACAAATCAATTATTGTTTCTCCCCAAATTAAAAATTGGATGGCAGAAATGGCAAGAAAAAAGAAAATCGAGCATCAATGGGAAGTTATCTCTACAGGAAGTACCGATTCCGGGCCGGTTCATCTAACCGCTGGAGGAATTCCAACCGGCGGACTTGCACTCCCTGTAAGATATCTTCATACAGGAAATGAAGTCGCATCAAAAAAAGATTTAAACTCTGCTTTGAAGCTCTTGGCAGAATTAGTCTTAAATCCTTTTACTAGATAAGAATAAAATATAAAATTGTCTTTTTTCTAAAACGAAAGATTTTTGAGCAGATTGATTTCCGGCGCAAGTTTTGACTAAACATGGGGATTCTATAAATGATCTTAAAAAATGTGCAAATAAACATTTAACTAGCAGGAAAATGTTTATTTGCACAGAATATATATGTTTATATAAACATTAATAATTTAGGAGGCAATAAAAATGACTGTGAAAGTTGCAATTAATGGTTTTGGCAGAATTGGGAGATTATGTTTAAGAGCATTTTTAGAATCAGACCCTGGACAAGTCGAAATTGTTGCGGTCAATGACTTAGGCAGCCCAGACTTGCTGGCACATTTATTCAAGTATGACTCCATTCACGGTATACTTCCCTATGATGTTCAATTAACAGGGGATGTAATGAAGGTTAAAAACAGTACAATAAAACTGCTGGCGCAAAAAGATCCTGCAGCATTACCTTGGAAAGAATTAAACGTTGATATTGTCATCGAATCAACCGGACGTTTTGTAGATAGGGCTTCAGCCAGCAAACATCTTGAAGCCGGAGCAAAAAAAGTTGTTATTACGGCTCCAGGCAAGGAAGAAGACATTACCATTGTCATGGGAGTTAACGAAGATCAATATGATCCGAAAAAGCATCATATTATTTC
Organism: Peptococcaceae bacterium; assembly: GCA_012839895.1. Lineage (GTDB taxonomy): Bacteria > Bacillota > Desulfitobacteriia > Desulfitobacteriales > Syntrophobotulaceae > DUML01. Next base: position 5,985 of record DUML01000032.1, read on the forward strand.
CAATGCTTCTTGTACAACCAATTGTCTTGCACCGATTGCCAAGGTAATTTTAAAAGAATTTGGAATTGAACAAGGTATGATGACCACTACCCACTCCGTAACAAATGATCAACGGATACTTGATTTTGAACATAAGGATTGGCGGAGGGCCAGAGCAGCTTTTCAATCTATGATTCCAACTACCACTGGTGCAGCTAAAGCAGTAGCCTTAGTTCTGCCGGAATTAAAAGGCAAACTAAACGGCCTGGCTATCAGAGTCCCAACCCCGAATGTTTCAGTTGTGGATTTTGTTGTTAATGTCAGCAAGCCGACAACTAAAGAAGAAGTAAATGCCAAATTAAAACAGGCAGCTGAAAGCGACCTTAAAGGTATTCTGGAGTATACCGAACTTCCTTTAGTATCTAAAGACTTTAACGGTAACCCCCATAGTTCAATTGTCGATGCACTTTCTACCATGGTAATAGGGGATAAAATGGTCAAAATTCTTTCCTGGTATGATAATGAATGGGGTTATTCCAATCGCGTAATTGATTTAGTAAAACTAGTTGCTTCCCGGGGTCTTTAATTTTTGAGTGGGAAAGGGAGGTTAAGTTATGCGCAGAACTAAAATAATTTGTACTATTGGGCCTGCCAGTGAATCCCCCGAAATAATTAAAGAACTACTGGAAGCAGGAATGAATGTAGCTAGACTTAATTTTTCCCATGGCACCCATGAAGAACATGGTCGAAGGATTAATAATCTCCGAGCTGTCTCTGAACAGCTCGGAAAAGTATTAGGTATTCTCTTGGATACCAAGGGGCCGGAGATTCGGACCGGACCTGTTTCTGCCGAAGGCGTTACTTTAGTTAACGGTCAGCACTTTGTTTTAGATACTATTAACCAAATCGGTTCTTCAGAAAGGGTATATATTACTTACGAGGATCTCTGGCGTGAGGTTTCTCCCGGAACTCATATTCTTCTAGATGACGGCTTAATGGATCTGGAAGTAGTAGGAATGGAAGAAGGGAAAATAACAACTATTGTCAGAAATGGCGGAATTTTAAAATCTAATAAAGGTGTTAATGTTCCTGGAATTCCAATTCAATTGCCTGCTCTTACTCCTAAAGATATAGAAGACATTAACTTTGGTTTAAAGCATGATGTTGATTTTATCGCCGCGTCTTTTACCCGAAAAGCTTCGGATATTCTTGAAGTAAGGAAGTTAATAGAAGCAGCAAATGCTGACGTTAAAATTATTGCTAAAATTGAAAATCTCGAAGGTATGAAAAACATCGACAGTATACTGGAAGTTGCTGATGGCATTATGGTTGCCAGAGGTGATTTAGGAGTCGAAGTGCCAGTTGAAGATGTGCCGATATATCAAAAAGAAATCATAACTAAATGCAATTCCCTTGGCAAAATAGTTATCGTGGCAACTCAGATGCTGGACTCTATGATTCGCCAACCTCGGCCAACCCGAGCAGAAGCCAGCGATGTAGCTAATGCTATCCTCGATGGAACAGATGCTATCATGCTCTCGGGTGAAACAGCGGCAGGATCTTTTCCTGTTGAAGCGGTTAGGACCATGGATAAGATCGCCCGCAAAACAGAAAGTATTTATTTTAAGAGCGGTATTGCTCCAAGGAAAGGGAGAAATATTGCTGAAGCCATAGGACATGCGAGTACAACCATTGCCAGTGATTTAAATGCAACAGCTATTATTACACCAACACAGTCCGGGATAACTGCGAGAATGATATCACGCTATAAACCTCAAGCTTTAATAATTGCAGCAACTCCCTATGCCAAGACTGCTAAGAGTTTAACACTAAATTGGGGAGTACATTCTATAATTGTCCCCGAAAGCTCCGGTACGGATGAACTTCTTTCCATTGCTGTTACCAGAGCTTTGGATGAAAATTTAGTAAAAACAGGCGATCTAGTTGTTCTTACTGCCGGGGTTCCGGTCGGAAAAGTCGGTAGTACCAATTTAATTAAAGTTCAAGTGATTGGTAACATTCTAACCCGGGGAATAGGGATAGGCAGGAAATCTTATTCTGGAATAGCTAGAAAAATTCAAAATCCGCAAGAATTTAATAAAGGCGAAATATTTATTGCTTCAACCACAGATGCGGATAATATAGAAATAATATCAAAAGCAGGAGCTCTGGTTGTTGAACGTGGTGGACTAACATCACATGCAGCTATTGTTGCTTTGGAGTTTGGCATTCCAGCTATCGTCGGGGCTCGAGAAGCCATGGACAAAATCAAAGACGGACAAATCATTACTGTTGATGCTTCGACGGGGGTTGTTTATGAGGGTTCAGTGGCTATGATTTAATAAACAACTGACGAAAAATCTTATGTTAGAAGGAGGGCTGGAGAATGACTGTTGCCAGACAAGAAAAAATTAGGTTTTTGCTGCAGAAACATGGTCATTTGCGGGTGTCAGAATTAGCCGAGCGTTTTGGAGTTTCCGAAATGACTATTCGCAGGGATTTGAAACAATTGGCTTCAATGGGGCTAGTTCAACGAGAACACGGTAAAGCAGTCTATCCTAGTAATCTCCAAGCCCGGAATGGAATTTTCTTAGCCCGGATGGATGAAGCCCACCAAGAAAAAACAGCTATTGGCAAAACTGCAGCTAAACTAATTAAGGAAGGAGATTCGGTTATTCTCGATTCCGGTACAACTACCCTAGCTATAGCACTTGCTTTGGACACCAAGTGTATAGTGGTAACAAATTCCCTGCCAGTTGCTGATATCCTAAGAAACAAACCGGAAATAACAATTATTTTGACCGGTGGGGAAGTGCAACGTAACACTTTTTCTTTAATGGGGCCAATGACAAGAGAAAACTTAGCAGGCTTTAATGCTGACAAGCTGTTTTTGGCGGCAACCGGAATCAGTGTTGAGAAGGGGCTTTCTACCACTAGTATGGCCGAATCAGAAGTTAAACAAGCCATGATTAATTCCGCTAAAGAAGTAATTCTTGTTGCCCATAGTAAAAAAATAGAGCAAGTATATTATCATACTTTTACCAAATGGGATAAGATTCATAAATTCATTACCGATTCTTCCGCTGATAAGCAATTATTATCTAAAATCGAAGAAAACGGTGTAGAAGTTATTATAGCAAACTAAATAGAAAACTAACCTCTTTTAAACATTTTTAGGCGGAATTGCGCTAAACTGTATCCCGTCAAGAAGACAAATAAAAAAGTCTATAGTGCCAGTAGGTGTAACCTGCTGGCATTTTTATTATTTTAATTGTCTACCCAGTAGGGGAGCATATTAAATTGCAAGGAGTTAACCTACACTGTGGTTTCTAACGTGTTTAAATTAATTTTTTTACTTTAAACTTGAAGAGAAGGGAACTTAGCTGTAATGTAGAAAAGTATATATTATTAAATCTCAGGAGGATAGTGATGGAACAGTCACATTTTTATGTAGGACAAAAATTGAACTTTACCACGAATTCAGACTTGTATCATGACATTTATGTGACTGAAATCAAAGAAGTATTCCCTGACCGGTTGGAATTAGCTATTTCTCTGCATAAAGGTTATTTAGTTTTAATACCTATCGGAACAACTGTTCAATGGATACTTCCTGAAGTAAATGAAATTTATATCTCCCAGGTAATCTCTCGCCAACCGTCAAAACAAACCTGGTGTGTCTCATTTCCTATTCCCAAAAAACAAGAAAGAAAATCAAGGGTAATTGCTATTGGTAGCGGCAAAGGTGGGGTAGGAAAAACAACCTTAGCTATCAACCTGAGTTTGGCTTTAAGTGATCTAGGTAAACGGGTCATAATTCTGGATGCAGACATTGGAATGGCTAATGTTGAGCTGCTGCTTAAATTGAATACCAATTTAAATTTAACCAATGTCCTTAGAGGAGAATGTTCACTGCGTGACATTCTTACTCCAGGGCCTCTAGGAATCAAACTTCTTCCAGGTTCGAGTGGAATTTCCTCTTTAACTAATCTTAATCCAATTCAATTTAATCGAATCCTAACCGGTTTTTCTGATTTAGAAAATGAATGTGATATTTTTATTATTGACACTGGGGCAGGGCTCTCAGAAAATGTTTTAAGATTTTTGGAAGCAGCTGATGATTTGGTGCTTATTACTACTACTGAACCCCATGCTTTAATGGATACTTACGCTTTAACCAAGGCTTTGGCTTACCGGAAACCTGACATTAAACCACAGTTGATCTTAAATCGCTGCGAAAATGAAGCGGAAGCTTATAAATGTAGTCAAACGTTTAATAAAGCTGCTTCCAAATTTCTTAAACTTAAACCGGAATTAATCGGTTGGATATACGAAGATAAGAAAGTTACCAAATCACTTAAAAATCAAAAACCTTTATATCTAACAAATCCGAATTGCGAATATTCTCAACAAATAATTTGTATCGCAACAAGGCTCTTAGGCCAAAAAGTAAGCCCTGAACGTTCTTCGGGTATTATATCCTTTATTAATAAAATTAAAAGAAATTTTGGCTAAAGGATTTTAATTGGAAAAATTTAATTCTTAAATTGCAATATTAAATGCAACAAACTTGAAACCGAGAATATGCTATTGGGTTTCCCTTGTTGTCAAGGGCGAAGCGAAGCGAGTTCATTTTACCCTTGACATGCCACCTTCATTATCCTA
>DUML01000033.1 GCA_012839895.1 Peptococcaceae bacterium
ATATCATACTCGGTTTCTTGCTGTGGTTCTATAGTTTATTGTTGCATTTCATTTTACAATGAATCATTTATTTTTGTATTATGAATTTGTGAAATAAACGATGCTTATTTAATATGCTTTTTTAATAATATGCTTCTTTGTGATAAATTCTGTTACAAAACGTTAATAAAAAAAACCCGCCTTGGAAAGGCAGGTCTCCCTAATGATTTTTATCGGGGTTCGACGATAAGTTTAATAGCGGTTCTCTCTTCTCCGTCAATTTGAATGTCTGTGAATGCAGGAATACATACCAAATCCAGGCCGCTAGGAGCCACAAAGCCCCTGGCAATAGCTACAGCCTTAACTGCTTGGTTTAATGCGCCTGCTCCAATTGCTTGTAATTCAGCTCCTCCCTTTTCTCTAAGTACGCCTGCTAAAGCACCGGCAACTGAATTAGGACTTGATTTTGCTGAGACTTTTAACACATCCATTGTTAATACCTCCTAATTGATCCTTTTAACATGTATTTCCACCCTAATTTGTATATAATATTCTAGCAATTTGAAAAAAATCCTCTCTGATCATATCTAATTTTTTGTTTTTTCTTGCACTTTTCAATTTTCGCTGAATTCGAAAAATATATTTAAATAGGCATTACTTTTAAGCAAACATTACTTCTTTATTTCAGTCGTGAATCTTTGAATAGGCACAATACTGTTTGCTTTTCCGTTATTTTCATTAATATCTAATATTACGGCATTGAGCTGATTAATACCTGAAGCCACTTCAAATTTTACGGGCATTTGAGTTAGAAAATTATTAATCACAATTTCTTTTTTGACACCTAAAACCGAGTCTTTTGGGCCTGTCATTCCTACGTCAGTAATATAGGCTGTTCCTTGATCCAAAATGCGAGCATCAGCAGTTTGGATATGAGTATGAGTGCCTAGAACAGCGCTAACCTTTCCGTTTAGCAACCATCCTAAGGCTACTTTTTCCGATGTAGCTTCGGCATGAAAATCGACTATGATCACTGGCGTTTCAGTAATCATAGAGTTAATTAGTGGAATTATCATCGTGAAAGGATTCTCTAAAGGCGTTAGAAAAACCCTTCCGGCAAGATTAATTATTCCGATTTTTAAGCCATTATTTATTGCAAAGCCATAGCCTTTACCTGGTACACCTTTTGGATAATTAGCTGGCCGAATCAGCCTGCTTTCATTGTCAATAAATTTAATGATTTCTTTTTGGTCCCAAACGTGATTGCCCATAGTAAGGAAGTGAATGCCATATCCATATAATTCGTCAGCCACTTCCCTAGTTAAACCTCTACCACCAGAAGCATTTTCCGCATTTGCTATAATGAAATCAAACTTGTACTCTTGCTGCAGGCCGGGTAAGAGTTCTTTTACTGCTTGCCTACCAGGTTTACCAACAATATCTCCTATAAAAAGTATCTGCATCAAGAGTACTCTCCTTTATTGTGTTTTTACTTTTATTAAAACAGAAGAATTGCTTATTTATTTGCCGGTTAAGAATTGTAATTATTATGGCTTTAGCCATTGAATACTAATACTCTCCCGTCCTCACGTACCGCCGTAATATTTCTCTCTGTTCCATTCGCTCGAAGAGCAGCAAGCATATGGTTTATAACTTCCTCCTGGAAGAGAATCTCTTCCTCCTCTAAACTGCTCTCATCGCAAACTAACTGATTTTTAAGTTCACTTTTCATTATTTCCACTATTAGGTTCATTTCATTCTGAGTAAAGCTCATTAAATCACGAGTTATTACGATTAAATCCAGATCCTGTTCGTGCTTTTCCAGCGTGCATAATTTCATTGGACAGCCTTCTAGCTTATGGAACATTTCCAAAGCTAAATAAATCTTTTGCGACAAGGAGTCAAAATCAAAGCCTTTCCTGACCACAAATTTAAGGACTAAGGCCTGATTTTCCCGACAACAACTAATAGTTCCAACCTCTGGATAACGTAAAAGAATAGACACTAGTAATCCTGTGCTATAATTCAGATAGTTGGAATCAATATGTGTTACATCTAAAGCGGCCATCTCATTAATCCTTTCCCAAAATAAGATATTTTAATCATAAACAAGTATTTATTCTTCATCAAATGGTAAAGTCCTTCTAAATTAATTCTTAGTAAGAATAACCTAATTAAAAGACAAGGCGCTTTTTAGGCTTGAAAAACAACAAAGCAGGCCTTTAAAGCAACCCGCTTTGTTGCTAGGTTTCTATTTTTTCAAGTATTTTTTTACTTATTTACTTAGCATAATCTACTGCCCTGGTCTCCCTGATAACCACAACTTTTATTTGACCAGGGTATTCAAGTTCTTCCTCAATCTTTTTGGAAATATCGTGAGCTATCCGCGGAGCCAGTACATCGTCAACTTTTTCAGGATTGACAATAATTCGTATTTCACGGCCGGCTTGAATAGCGTAAGATTTCTCTACTCCTTCAAAATTATCCGCTATTTCCTCAAGCTTTTGCAATCGCTTAATATATGTTTCAAGTGTTTCACGGCGCGCTCCAGGACGAGCTGCGGATACTGCATCAGCAGCGGCAACTAAAACAGCCACAATGGTCTTGGGATCAGTATCTCCGTGATGAGCCTCAAGGGCATGAATAACATCCCAAGATTCTTTGTAGCGCTTACAGATATCGACTCCAATTTCAACATGAGTCCCTTCGGTATCATGATCA
>DUML01000034.1 GCA_012839895.1 Peptococcaceae bacterium
AGGAGGTTTTCAAACTTCGGGAAGTGGCCCTGTAAGCGCTGCAATGAGACAAGCTGCCGGAGGATATGACCCGCAATGGATTGCAGGATTCAATAAGTTTGTCGAAGGAGGACTTGCCGCGGTAAATCTGACATTGACCGCAGCCACGCTGGCCGCAGAGGCGGGCAGTTTGGGAAACGGAAGCAGAATAAGGGCGGCCTTAAATACAGTGGATGATGCCACTAAGGGGAGTACAACATTAGAGAAAGCAAGTGGCTTCTACTTATTAAAGTTTCAAAGTGGGAAATTCTATGCAGGGAAAGGGTTGGAATCAAGGATGGTGCAATCAATAAACCGAATTGAAATCACCTTTGGCGATAAACTTGTAAATAAAACTTTCATGCCAGCTTCAAGTTCAAGGGAAGCTTTTATTCGGGAGTATAAGTTTATGCTTCAAACAGGACATAAACCTTTGCATTGGGATCCAAACTCAATGCTATATAATAAAATTTGGTCACCCGGTAAAAAACTATTAGGTCAATGAATATGGAAATATCAAAGGAAGGATTTAAAACGGCTAAAGGTATTGACGGCTCAATTCGGCTTCTCTTTGACTCAAGTAGGGCTAAGGAGTGTTGCGATTTTGCTATTGAAAACAATATAGACATTATCTCCCTTTATCCAGAAGTGTATACCGCAAAAGATTTAGACCCAATTTATCCAATATCGAAGTTTATAAAAGGTTTGTTACTTGATGATAAAGTAAATTATGGAAATTTGAGTTTGTTTTATAATCTAGCTTTTTTAAGTGTGCCTGATAATGGAAATGACACGGTTGATTTATCCTCTTTTCCTAAGTTGAAAATGTTGGCTTGTAAATATTCTCAAAGATTACAAGGTTTAGAATCATGTAGTAATTTGAAAAGTCTTACTGTTAGTAATTACAAGTCTAAAACTAAAGATTTATTCGACTTGCCATCCCTTAATAATTTAGAGTATTTAAGTTTGATAAAAACAGAAATCACCACTCTACAGGGTGTTGAGCGTCATAGCAATCTTAAAAAACTTGAAATATTTAGTGCCCCAAAATTAGAGACTATTGCACCGCTGCAAGCGTTATCAAACAGCCTTGAAGAAATACAAATAGAACAGTGCAAGAAAATAAATGATTATGAGATTTTAGGGAAAGTGAAATCACTCAAAAAAATTATACTGTCTGATTCGGGCGAAATTAAAAGCCTTGCCTTTGTAAAGGGGTTACCCCGTCTTGAATTTATAAGCTTTTGGAGAACTAATGTTTTAGACGGAAATATTAAATATTGTGAGGGTATAAATTATGTTGGTTTCGATAGCAGGAAGCATTACACCCACAAATCGGAACAGTTTAAGAAGTAACAGGGAGTGTGTCAAAAGCGCATCTCCTCATTGTTTTTGTAAAAGTCCCGACTTTCTCAAGCCAGGATTTTCCTGGTGTGCCATGTACCATTACTAACTTGGTGATGCAAATCCACTACGGGGGTAAGTAGCGACCAACCGTTAGCTTAAGGCAAGGGCGTCCACCGCGAGGGGAAATCCGAAAGAAGTCGGCGGCAAAATCCCGGTCTGAGGGACACGACGGGGACGGGGCATCCCTTACAACCAACTCCAACCGCTACAACGAACTGGTCACCTACGACAAAACGGGCAACATCCTCACCCTACAACGCCAGGGAAAAACCGACACCGGCTTCGGGCTGATGGACAACCTCACCTGCAACACCTACGACGGCAACCGGATAACCAAGATCACCGATGCCGTGACACCCGGCGCGCTCTATGCCGGGGCCTTCCATTTTATGGACGGGGTCAACGTGGCCGTGGAATACACCTATGATGCCAACGGCAACCTGAAAAAAGATTACAATAAAAAAATAGTGGATATTGCATACAATTCGCTAAATTTGCCCGACGGCTTGCAGTTTACCAACGGCAATACTACAAGCTACGTGTACGACGCTGCCGGGCAGAAGTTAAGCGTAACCCACCTCACGGCAGTGGCGGGCGTGACCGTCCCGATGACCAGTGTGA
>DUML01000035.1 GCA_012839895.1 Peptococcaceae bacterium
CTTCGCCTTCGATAAACGTGCTTCGCACGCCCTTGATTCCCGCCAAAGTCTTTCATAATATCAAACTGTCACTTACCATTAAGAGTTCTGTATGGTTTTTGTAAACAACTATTGACAATAACTATTTGTTCTTTTATTTTATACTCTTAAAAACATTGCTTAAAATTAAAATTGAATTTGCCGGAAAGAAAACACGATTGTCGCTTTGATAGCTTTACGATAAAAAAGCACCTAATCTCTTAGGTGCTTTTCCTTGGATTATGCAGAAATGCTTAATTAAAATACCCATAAATACCGTGAAAGATGGCCGCTGCCACGTTCTTCTGGAAGATAGGGTTCTGCAGCCGCCCTTCTTCCCTGACATTAGAAATAAAAGCAACTTCAACTAGTACTGCCGGCATATCAGTATGGCGAAGGACATAATAATCAGCCGTTCTCGTTCCAAGATCATAGGTATCTACTTTTTCCGTAATTTCAGCCAAGATTAAACTAGCGAGCCTTGCGCTGTCCGTTATTCGCGGATTCTGTTCCGAATAAAAAACCATCGTGCCGCTCATATCAGGATTGGGGTTGGCGTTATTATGGATGGAAATAAAGAGATCCGGCTTGGTATTGTTGGCAATAGTGACCCTAGCCTGCAAATCCGCACGTTCTGTGTAATCAGCAGCCACGGAAACATCTGCATTTCTAGTCATGCTTACTGTTGCCCCAGCCTCAGTTAAAATATCTAGCAAGTAGAAAGATATGGCCAAATTATTATCCTTTTCAAAGGTGTAATTTGGTCCAATAGCTCCTTTGTCCGGACCACCGTGCCCAGGATCAATTAATATTTTCTTTCCCGTTAGAGAGCCGGCAGGGATTCCCTCAAAGGGATCAAGCAGGACCTCTTGGGCAGGATCATATGTCCCGGGAGAACTATCCCCTGTTAGCGAAGACGGTAAAGAAGGGAAATCTCGCAGATTTTCCTCATATTGAGAGTTTGCTTTGCCGCGAATTATGTTTTCCGTAGTTTCACTGATTACTCCAGTTCCACCAAGAATAAATACTTTGCCGTTGGGGGTTAAATCTATCGTTCCCGCGCCAGCCGAACCGGACCCATCTAAAAGCGCTACATATTCAGCAAAAACCCAGCCTACCGCACCCCGGTAAGTAACCTTATACCAATCCTGCTCTTGGCCGGTAATGCTGATTGTCGCCCCTTGGGGGATTGTTTGCAGGATCTCTGCCGAGGTTGAGGGGCTTTGCCGGAGGTTCAAGCCTCCTGAAGCGGTAATTTTTCCTTGTCTGTAACTCTGAGTTATTTGGACATAATTGGCTGATACCCAGCCGTTCTTGCCTTGATAAGCAGTCTGATACCATTGGCCTTGTTTTCCATAAATATCAATTCTCGTATTTCCTGGAATAGTTAAAAGGACTTTGCCTGCCGCCGAGGGAGTATCGCGCAAGTTTAAACCCACAGGGGTAGTTACAATTCCCTGCCCGCTACTCACATTAACCGGCGATGGCTCAACTTTCATATGATAGCGCATTAGACTGTATACCGCCGGAGGAATGTCATTTTTAGCTGTTAATAAAAGAGGAACTTTAAACTTCGCAGCCAGAACCGTCCCGGAAACAGCGTCAGGAAAATTCTCACCTGAGGCCACAAACTGATCGGCAGACTGAACAACCTCCTGCATGTAATCAACAACTTTTGCATTGGTTTCATACCTGTTTTGGCCTCCTAAACGGGTAAAACTATTTAAACCGACCTTCACCAACGATTCGGTTGGTACAGCTTCTTCTCCACCAATAACAATGAGATTATGGGGTTGAGTCTCAAGGATGTAATCTTCCACTGCCGGAGGCAATATTTTGGAAGTTAATACAATCGGAACCTGCCGGATCCCAGCGTAACTGGCCGCAGATAAAGCATCCGGAAAATTGTCTCCATTGGCAATAATCAGGGAATCGCTATATAACCTCCGAGCAAGCAAGACGGAAGTTTCATAACGATTTCCTCCACCAATCCGCTCCCAGCTTAAGGCCATCTCTTCCAGTTCTTGCTCAATAGCAGGGGTCAAGCGGGAGTTACCTCCCAGGAGAACGACCTTTTGGGGGGTTAAGCGTCGCAATTCCCCTACCACCCGTTGGTCAATCTTATCTCCACGGGTAAGCAGGATTGGGGCGTCCAGGCTGGCAGCAAAAGGCGCTGCCGCAATAGAATCGGGATAATCGTCAAATTCGCAAAGAATTACTGTTGTAGCTGCTGTCCATCCTTTTTGGGCTATCTTGACAGCGGTTTCAATTCTATCCTGGCCAAAAATCCGCTCGGTCTCATAGGCTAAGGGGCTGGCTACGGTTAAGTAAGGTAGATGAAGAAGAAAGGCCAAACATATAACTGCTGCTACCAGATATTTTTTCAAGTAGAACCGCTCCTTTATTTCCAAGTAGTAACTTCCAAGTAATACTTGTTATTATACGCTAAATTTAGTATTTATGGAAAACAACCGTCTTATTAGATTAATTTGACAGATATTTTCCCCTCCTTGGAATAAACCTTAAAAGGATGTTTTGACAAAAAGATTTTTAATAAAGATTTTCAATATTGGATTTCTAATAATAAGACGTCAAAATGCATAAGAATATGACTTTTCTAAGCTCTATTTTTTCCGTACTTTGCTAATGATCCTGGCAAATAAGTATTTTGGAGGATTAGCTTTGGTTATTTTGACCTTGGCACGCAAATATTTAATTAAAAACTTGTAGTCGCTTTCAGCGGCCTTAAAGGCATTATTATGAGCCTGCCCATAGTAAGCTGCCTGATAATCATGGTTCAAACTCACTAAGGCTTCCGAAACAGTTAAATTGCAGCCATTTATGTTTAAACCGGATACTGTTTCCGGAAGGCAGGCAATCAGCCTTTGCACATATTCCCGTGAAGTTTCCGATTTAGCTTTAGGGATGCCATTCTTTTCCCCCCATTTAAGCAGTTGATGATAGTACCAATAAACCGGCTGATAATAAAAATAAGGAATACTCCTTCGCCATTTTAAACTTAGCGAGTACCAGAAAAATTTAATTTTCTTTTTAAACACTGCCCACCAATCTTGTTTAGTAATGGTAATGGATTTAGGTTTAATAGTTTGAGGCCGTTGAATTCTTGTCACGAGAGTGGTAAGTATCCAGACCGCAAACCCGAAGGCTAAAATAATTAATCCCGTAATAAGCCATTTGGAAGGAACTAGGGTTACAGTTTCTTCCATTCTTTTTGGCAAATTCAGGCTTTGTCCGGGTAGACCTGACAAAGACCCCGTTTCCTGTTCAGGCCAAAGGGAAGCCAGCCACATTAAAAACTTATTAATCTGCTGGAACGACCACTTTATCCCTTCCCAAAAACCCAAAACAAGTGCAAATAATGTCTTTTGCACTGAGGGCAAGAGAAAAACCAGAGTGAGAATGGGAATAAAAAGAAAGAAAACAGACGCTGCTCCTGCCAACCACCCTGCTTTGCCAACTTTTAAGACTTTAATTTGCTGATTGCGGTCATATTCCTCATGGGTATCTAAGGATAAAATCATTCCTAGTAAGCTGCTTAAGATAGCTAAGATAAAAAGAAAATGAAAAATACCGTTAATCCATTCTTTAGCTGTGAAGACCAAAGCGAATAAAAGATATAATACAATATTAACTTCAAAGTGCTGTAATATCTCCAACCGAAGAGGAGGACGGAAAGCTAACCTGGCACTGCGGAGAAAAATTATGCCTAGGCCTATGCTTACCGCTATCCCAAATACCCATTTTCCCCCAGGGACAATACTTAACCAGTTTAGGAAAACAAGAATTCCTAAAGCCAAAATATTGCCTGTAAATAAAAGAATCTGATTATTGCTCTTCCTTAGGATAAAATTCCAAACACAGCCCATTACACCGGCTGCCATGAAGCAGACGGGATCAAAATAGAACAGGTGGTTCCATTTCACACTGGTAAATAAAACTATTACATAGTAAATCCAAATAATTTCGCTTAACATCATAAGAAACCGTTTAAAAAACTCTTTAGCCCGCCTCACAATTAGATTCCCCTCCTACGGAAGTTGGACTGGACAATAACAAATTTAATGCTTTTGTTAGCCCAGCTAAATGCTCCGCATACAAACTCTTCTGTTGATAACAAAAAGAAACTTCCGCTAACTGAGACTTGGTTTGCTTATACCATAAATAGTGTTGTTCCGTAACTTCGTAACAAAAAATTGCTAAAGGAATAGTTAGTTTCCCTTTGGTCATTATCCTATCTAAAGCTTTCATTTTGGGGCTGCCTACCACTTGGGTTATTTTAGCCAGTTGGTCTAAAAACGGGGTCAGACTCGGACCGGGTAATACTCCGTCCATTTTTTCACCTTTGTAATCTACGGCATTCGTAGCAAAACCCAGGCTAATCCCCATTTCGTTGTATTTTACCGCTACCGAAGCAATTATTGAAAGAAACCTCTCAAAAGCTTCTACTTTTTGTCTTCTATATTCTTTTTGCTTTAATTGGTCCTCAAAAGCCTGCTCATTAATTACATACCCTTGAACATCAACAAAAATAAGCAATTGTTCTGTAACAACCGGCTGGTAAACATTGGTTTGCAATTTGCCTGTCCGGACACTTGCTCGCCAATTAAGCCTGCGCAATTCATCTCCCGCTTGATATTCTCTGATTCCTGTAATCAGTAGAGGATCTTCAATATAACCTCCTTGCGTTCCTTTAACGCCCCATTGTTTAGACGGACGGTATCCGGAAGCATCAACAGGTATTAATTCGGGATACACATAAATCATCCCAGGCGAACAATGCACTCTTTCCTGTTCAGCAAACCGGAAACCATCACCTGAACGCAAAGTGATTTGTCCAAGGTCATAAACACCTCTCTTAAGTGTTTTAGCCTCCAATACCCATTCAACTTTTTGAAAGGATAATAGCCACAATAAACGGACTGTAGATGCTTCACCTTGCTCATCGCCAATCTTTATTCCGCTTTGTGGCAGGAAGCTCCATTCCAACCAAACTAAAGGAAGCCATTTATCATTGTAAACCGAAGCCTTGATCTCAAATTTTTCCCCAGCAAACAATCTCGACTTGGAGAGCAGCAGCTTAGGCTTGATATTTTTTAAAGCCAATTTTTTCCACATGTTTATTATAATATACAGAAAAATTAGAAAGACACTGACAACAATTAGGGGTATGAACCTAAACCAAACTCCGGCTGCCAGGCAAAACAAAAAAACCCAAATAGCCTGGGGAAGGAATAAAAAGCTTGATTCCCAGTTGGTATTATCCTGGTTTAGCTCTCGTTGAATTTCAGAAGCCTTTACCGTTTGCTGCTTATTGCTCATCTCTGATTACCTTCTCATCAGGGATGCTGACTTTCCCCAAAATTTCCTCTAAAATATCCTCCGGTTGGGTGTTATTAATATGAGCCTCCGTTTTAAGGATCAAACGATGATTCCAGACAGGTTTAAGCATTATTTTCACATCATCAGGTATTACGTAATCACGTCCATTAATTAAAGCCCAGGCTTTAACCATTTTGTAAATTGCCTTACTGGCCCTAGGGCTAACTCCATAGGCCACCAACGGATGAGAACGGGTTTCTTGAGCTAAAATCGCTATATATTCGCGGATGGAAGAGTGAACATAGACCTTCTGGCATTTCTCTTGCAAGCTCTGAATTATTTCCGGATTGAGTTTGCTATTTATTTTTTCGTAGAGAATGGTATCCCCCACCAGTTCCAGCATCCGCTTTTCTTCTTCCTGGGTTGGATAACCAAGTTTTATTTTCAGAGAAAACCTGTCCAGCTGGGCTTCGGGAAGGGGGAATGTCCCTTCCATTTCTATCGGGTTTTGGGTGGCAATTACGAGAAAAGGCTTAGCCAAAAGATATGTTTTACCGTCAATCGACACTTGCCTTTCCTCCATGCATTCTAAGAGGCTGGATTGGGTCCGAGGTAAAGTACGATTAATTTCATCAACTAAGAGAATATTGGTAAAAACGGGACCTTTACAGAAGTAAAAATCATTGGTCTTAGGGTTAAAAATAGAAACACCCAGGATATCTGACGGAAGTAGGTCAGGAGTACACTGTACCCTGGCAAATAAACAATCCACCGCTTTGGCAAAAGCTTTAACCATTGTGGTTTTCCCTGTTCCAGGGAGGTCTTCCAATAAAACATGTCCTTCGCTGAGTAATGCTGTAAGGATTAGCTTTAATTCATTGCGGCGGCCAACAATTACTTTATTAATTTCAGACCATAAATTTTCAAAAAGGGTAGTATCTATTTTTTCAATCTGCAAATTATCCTTGTCCATGTTGCTCTCCCCTGCCGTTCGTAAGTTTAATCTTAAACAATTAGCCAGATTCTTACGATAGTATTTATTCTTTGTGAAATTATTACTTAGGGTAATTATAACTAAAGTCAGGGGGATTTGTCTAAAAAAACTTCTTGTTCATAATTTTTTGAACAAGAAGTTTTATTTTAAAGAAATAACTTAAAATCTAACTTTCAAAACCAATTAAATAAATAAGTTTATCTAACCGCTAAATCAGCCCGGATGTAACCTGCCCCCTGTGTATTGGAAGGTAGGTTCCAATTTTCTGCAGTTTGCATGAGCCTCTGCTTAACTTCAGCGGGCGTTAGTTCGGGGTGTTTCTGCAGAATTAAAGCCACAAGCCCGGCAACTATCGGAGTAGCCATGGATGTTCCGGATAAAGAACAATAGTCGTTCTCTACCCTACTTGCTTTAGTGATTTTGTCCAAATAGGAACCAGGCGAGCGCAAGGAAACAATATTAACACCGGGACTTAAAATATCAGGTTTGGTAAACCCGTCAATTGTCGGCCCCCTGCTGGAAAAATCGGCAACCTCGTCATCAAGGCGCGCAGCGGTATCCTTGTCGTCCATGGCCCCAACTGTGATAATTTTGGGGCTAATACCCGGGCTGGCAATTGTTTTCTCCCCCGGCCCTTCATTGCCGGCAGCTGCACAGACAGTAATTCCGGAATCCCAAGCAGCTTCCACAATTTTAACCATTGGGTCTTCAGCGGCCGGAAGAACTGCACTACTGCCCAGAGACAATGAAATAACCTTTATATCATAAACCTTCCGGTTATCAATACACCATTGAACACCGGCCATCACAGTGGATAATGACCCTGAGCCCATTTTATCAAGCACTTTGACCCCAATTAAGCTGGCTTTAGGAGCAATACCGGTATACTTTCCATTGGAAGCGGTGCCATCCCCTGCCGCGTCCCCTGCGCAATGCGTTCCATGGCCATTATCGTCATAAGGCTCGGTCTTATTATTGACAAAATCCTTAAAAGCTTTGATTCTGCCTTTTAAATCGGGATGGGGATAAATACCGGTATCAATAACAGCGATGGTGATACCCTCGCCTTTTAAGTTTTGAGCATGCAAAGTTTGGGCATTGATTGAGGGGACGGCTTTATCCAGTAAAGCCCGAACCTTCCTATCATAATAAATTTTGCGTATAGCCTGGTGGTTTTCCAATAAGGCTTCAATGGCAGCAGGAGTCAAATCAGCCGAACAGCTGGAAATGCTCGGATATTCTCGTTTAATCTTGGAATACAGTTGCTTGGTAATTATGGTACTGGCTTTGGAGACTTGCTGAGAGAAAGCAACATCCTCAAATTCAATAATAACCGGATACCTTTTCGTTCGCTTCAGAATATTTTCCAAAGCCCTATGCATAACACAAGGTACCTTATGAAACGGGCGATAGAGTTCTACAAAAGCTCCTTTCAGTTCTTTATCAAGTTTGTTTGAATAACGGCGGGCAAATCTAAGCAAAGAAAAATCCTGCATGCAAGTTCCTCCCTATAATATCTGTTTATGTATTGTATGAAAGGAACTCTTAGTTTGTCCCAACCGGATGAAGCAAAAAGGACCCTTCACTTCATTCAGGATGGCTGGGCTCTCCTTTTTTCGGTTCTAAAATAAATGTTGGGGTGGCAGGAAAAAGAAAAGCATTTGGTCGAATACGTTAGTCGCCAAACCAACCCTCCAAGGAGGTCGTATTCGCCAAATGCATAATCAGTTTATCAAAAATTTTC
>DUML01000036.1 GCA_012839895.1 Peptococcaceae bacterium
AATTTCGGTTAGTATTAGAGTAGACCATCGGTAAACACTCCTTCTTGGTTTGCTCTTCACTTACCAATTTCGGAGTTACCGATGGTTTTTCCTTTTACTTTTGCGAACTTAATTGTACTTCATCTAATATTATAATATACTTAAATATATAGAGATTATGAATAATATTATTTTAAGTATATTGAGAATTACCGGTATCTGCTTACGGATTACATAGGCCCAAATGAGCAGGGGTTTGGTGAATAATGGTGCAAGGAAATAAACTTAAGCTTTTTTTTGCTTCGGTTATAGGATTAATTGTTTTAATTATGATTTATTACGGAGCTCAAAAAGTATCGGCGATTTCTCTAAAAGAATTAGTGACATATACTCCGGAATCTCTCTTTTCTGCTGCTCTTCTCCTTTGGGGAATGTATTGTTTAAAAGGGATAACAATGGTCATTCCTCACAAACTTTTGTTTATGTTTGCCGGGATTATTTTTCCTCCGGGGGTGGCTATTGTTGTAACTTATGGCGGCCTTTATCTCGAGATGACAATCGGTTTTTTGCTTGGAAAACGTTTGGGCAGGAATAAAATCGAAGCTTTGGCAGCCAAGTATAAACGAGCGCAAATAATTCTCGGTTTTAGCAGGGATAATAGTATTCTCAGTTCTTTTCTCGTAAGATTTATTCCAATCTTGCCCACAGAGCTATCCAGTATGTTTATGGGGGCCATAAAAATTAAATATTTTCCATATATAATCGGAACATTCTTAGGTATTACCCCTGGTATGCTGCCTGTGGTCATGATGGGCGAGGCGTTGGCCAATCCTTTCTCAATTGAATTTCTAATACCATTAGTTCTAAGTATAGCCATTGCAATTATTTCGGTGTTCTATTACGAAAAAAAGATCAAAAAAGGAGTGGAACAAAGGGATTTATGAATATTCTTGTAACCTTAAATTCCAATTATATTAAACCTTTAAAAGTAATGCTAAAATCTCTTTTTTTTAATAACCCGGAGGAGAAGTTCTCTATTTATTTACTGCACTCCAGTTTAAAAGAGGAAGAGTTGGCCGATTTGGAGCAATATATTTTTAGGCAGGGGCAGGAACTAAAGATAGTGACAATAAATGATACTTATTTTCAAGACGCTCCGGTTCTTCTGCATTACAGCAAAGAGATGTATTACCGCCTCTTGGCATTTAAGTTTTTGCCTTCAGAGCTTGACCGAATATTATACTTAGATCCGGATATTTTGGTGATTAATCCCATTAGGGAACTATATTACCAAGATTTGGATGGTTATTTGTATGCAGCTGCTTATCACGATTTATTAACTATCAAGGAAATTAATAAACTTCGTTTGAAGCCCTATGAAATAGAAGCTTATTATAATTCCGGGGTATTGCTGATGAACCTCGATCTCCAAAGGCAGGTTATTTCTGAGCAAGCTATTTTTGATTTTGTCAAGCAAAATAAAAAGGTCAAACTGCTTTTGCCGGATCAAGATATTATTAACGCTTTATATGCCAAACAGATTAAAGCTTTGGATGAAAAATTATATAATTATGATGCGAGGCACTATTCTTACTATAAATTAATTAGCAACGGCGAATGTGATATGGATTATGTAATTTACAATACAGTTATACTTCATTTTTGCGGCAAGAAAAAACCGTGGCTAAAAGGATATAGCGGGAAATTCCACTCCTTGTATAAGCATTATGAAAAGCTAGCATCCAATGAATAAAATGAAAATTCCCGGAAGTCAATTGCTAGATATGTGGATGATGACATGAAAAAGAGAGAATATTTAAATAGGGAATATCTGAATATAGGATTAAATAACCGATTTGTAATCATAATTATTGCCTTGACCCTTCAGCTCTTGGCTTTTATAGGCGTCATCCTCAGATTTTACAAGTATTTTGCTTTCTTTTATGCCGGAAGTATAATTGTTAGCTTATTAGCAGTATTATTTATACTTAACAACAGGAGTAATCCGGTCTATAAAATTGCTTGGATTATTCCTATTCTCATTTTCCCGATCTTTGGCGGATTGTTTTATATTTTCTTTGGGGTTAATAGGCTAAGTAAAAGGAAAAAGCACAGTATGAGATTTATCTCTGAAAAGACCCAGGATACTATTCATCCCCGTCCGGAAATAGTAGCAGAGATAGAAAGCCTAAACAACAATGCCGGTAACCAATCCAGGTATATTCAAAATTATTCTTATTATCCTCCTTACCGGAATACTTATTGTGAATACTTGCCCAGCGGCGAACAAACATTTGCCAAGCTGAAGGAAGAACTCCAAAAAGCCCGGCATTATATTTTTTTAGAATACTTTATTATCGAAGAAGGGATTATGTGGAACAGCATTTTGGAGATCTTAATTGCTAAGGTTAAGGAGGGCGTAGAGGTTCGGGTTATTTACGATGATTTGGGCTGTTTAGTTAAACTGCCTTATAATTATAGTCATAAGTTAGAGGAGCTGGGTATCAAGTGCGCCGTTTTTAACCCAGTTATTCCTGTTTTGTCCCCCCACCATAATAACCGGGATCACCGCAAAATTGCAATTATTGACGGACAAACGGCTTTTACCGGGGGCGTAAATCTGGCTGATGAATATATTAATGCTAAAGAAAAATATGGTCATTGGAAAGATTCAGCGATTATGCTTAAAGGAGAGGCTGCCTGGAGTCTGACAGTTATGTTTCTGACTATGTGGGGGTACCTTAAGGGTATAGATGAAGACTACAAGCAATTCAAGATACCTCCAGGGCAGTTCAAAGAGAAGGAAAAGGATGTGCTTAAAGGAGGAGACAGTAAACTTGGTTTTGTCCAGCCATTTGCCGACAGCCCTTTAGATAACGAACCGGTGGGTGAAACCATTTATTTTAACCTAATTAATAAAGCACAAAAGTATGTTTACATTACAACTCCCTATTTGATAATTAATAATGAAATTATTACAGCCTTAACCACAGCCGCTAAAAGCGGAGTGGATGTCCGGATTATTACTCCTTATATACCCGATAAATGGTATGTACATGCGGTTACCCGCTCTTATTATAAAATTCTTTTAGAAGAGGGTATTAGGATCTATGAATATACTCCCGGCTTTATTCATTCCAAGACTTTTGTGGCCGACCATGAATATGGGGTAGTAGGAACCATTAATATGGATTATCGCAGTCTTTTTTTACATTTTGAATGTGGCGTTTGGTTGTACGGGTGTGGGGTAATTAAAGATATGTATAATGATTTTATTAATACTTTAGAAAAATGTCAGGAGATTACACTGCAAGATCTCCAAAGAATCCACTGGTATAAAAAGCTGCTGGGGTTTATTTTGCGAATTTTTGCGCCTCTGATGTAAGCATCACAAAAATATTGGATATAGTGAGAATATTGTTTTTTTGAAAGTGTATTTTTGAAAGTATTATAGAGTTAGATTTTAATGCCTAAATATTTAGATATTAAAATTGAATTTTTACTTGTAATAT
The DNA here is from genome assembly GCA_012839895.1 of Peptococcaceae bacterium. Classification (GTDB taxonomy): domain Bacteria; phylum Bacillota; class Desulfitobacteriia; order Desulfitobacteriales; family Syntrophobotulaceae; genus DUML01. The sequence continues at coordinate 3,492 of DUML01000036.1, forward strand.
TCAAGGTTTTCTAGTATAAATAAATACGTTGTGAATAGATAAACATTCTTCCTTTATTAAATTTTAGAAAGAGATTGTAAGAAACGATGCATTTATTAGAAATAATGGCTAATGTGATAGACCTCGATGTAGTAGAATGGAAAGTAATTGTCTTTGTCTGTTTCTTTGTTTTTTTGGCGGGACTCATTGATTCCATTGCCGGAGGGGGCGGGCTCATATCACTGCCGGCTTATATTGCCTCCGGCCTTCCTGTTCATATGGCCTTAGGATGCAACAAATTCTCTTCGGCTTTGGGTACTGTTATCTCTTCATTGCGCTTCTGGCGAAATAAAAAGGTTCACTTGAAAACAGTTGTTATTTCAATTATTTGTGCCTTAATCGGCTCAGCAGCCGGAGCGAGGGTAGTTCTCTTTGTGGATGATTATATATTCAGAATTATTCTCCTTGTCATTATTCCGGTTGTGGCAGCCTTTGTGTTTCTGAAAAAAGATTTCGGCACAATCAACCAAGTTAAGAGCCTAAGCCAGAAAAGGTTGGTGATTGTCTCGGCCTTAATTGGGTTGGGAATAGGTTTCTATGACGGTTTTTTAGGTCCCGGGACAGGCACTTTTTTAATTTTCAGTTATGCTTTGCTTTTGCGTTTTGATTTGATTACAGCCTCAGGCAATGCCAAGTTAGTCAATCTTGCCTCCAACCTGGGAGCTTTGATTATGTTTTTAATCCATGGGCAAGTCTATTTTGCTTTAGCTGTTCCCGCAACTTTCTTTGGAATTGTGGGCAATTTTATTGGTTCCGGCCTGGCTTTGCGAAAAGGCAGTAAAGTTATAAGGCCTGTATTTCTTATAGCTTTGGCTTTGCTTGTTATTAGTTTGATATTAAGTTTAATCAATAAAGCTTAAAATTTTGTAACTTAACTTGCTTGGCTACCTACCAGGTATTCTGATAAGGAGTAAATTAAGGTGCTAATAGACACACAAATCCCTGATTTTAAACTAAGATTTGCTGAGAGGGAAGATGTTTCCTTAATTGCCTAAGGTAAATAATGGGGGAGGGGTTATTTTGTCCAAAGACAAGTTCTTGACTCTAGCGCTTCTGGCGGTCTTATTTCTGAATTTTTTTCTGGTAACACAGATTAATGAGCTCAAAAATCGACTGGAGAACTTAAATTATAACTACCAAAATCTCCAGTCGAGTTTTCATTCCCTTACCGAGGATGTTAATCATAGTTTAGAGCGTTTTACCAGAGAACAAAGCTGGATTACCCCTGTGCAAATAAATGAAGATAAATCCAGGGTGGATTCTGAAAAGGCCCTTGTAGTATTAAACTGGCAAATTAAGGACTTTATAGAAGGATCGGAAATAGTCCTGCACTATCGTAATACGGACTCCGAAGAATTCCGAACAATTGCGGCGGAAAGTTCAAATACCGGCTTCTTTGAGGCCAGTTTACCGCTGGAAATGAAGGCAGAGCCTTCTTGGGAGATAAACGTTTCCATTAGCGGAAAAAAACGGCAAGCAGAAGGAGCGGCGGAAATAATTCCGGAAAAAACAGTTGAAAGGATATCGACTAAAGAACGTGACGCGGAGCAAGCTCTGCAATGCTATGTCAGTATGAAGACCAAAGGCCAGGTAAAAAGCAGCGAGCTATCTTATTTGAATTATTCTTATTTGGCCCATAAGAATTATGAATCTGTCCATGGACACGTTCGCATTGACGGAAGTAAGCACTACATCCAATTGACTGGAATGGGTATAGGAAGTAATGCCATAAAATCAATATATGCTGAGTTTTATAGCGGACAAAAGCTTATAGACAAAAAAGAAATCCCTGCCCAGGATGTCCAAATCAAATCTAACATGCCTAAACCGGAAGGAGGAGAAATTAACCATTATAGCTTAGAATACGACTCCGGTTCCGAGAAAATAACCGGTATTATTCTTGAAGTCACCTATAGTAGCGGGGATAGTTTTAGTAAAGAAATAGTTTAGTAAATACTGCAATATTGGAAGCAAACAACAATGGTTCAGATCATGAAAGGCAAATAATGAGCGTAACCATAAAAGAATGCACTTGGTTACGCTTTTATTAATTGGCGTTGGTGATATTTTTTGGGAATTTGTAAAATTAAAAAATACTCGTTTATAAAAAATATTCGGGGAGATAATCGCTGGCAGTGCATTTAAAATTGTCTAAGGGATCTGACTTATGCAACGGCCATTCACGTTGGTTGAGAAGAATTTTAGAAAGCCATAAGGGGACTTCATCAATAGTATTTGTTATTCCTTGCATTATTGTTTCTCTCCTGATTTTTGAAACTAGGATATAGAAGTGAACTACTCTTATTTTTCCTAAGAGATTAGAGGAATAAACATATTTTTTTCTTAGTTTTTAGATGGTTTTTCATAATAAAAATTGAGTTACTTCCGGATACAGAATTTAATCAGAGCTTCATTAAATAAACGGATATGAACCTGTTCATCCAGAATTATGCGGCGAAGGATAGCTTGGATGTAAGGGTCGGCGATAGCCCGGATATGCATCTGGTATCCTTCAATCGCTTTATATTCGGCATCAAGATCCGCTTTAAGCTGTTCGCAGAGATAGCTTCCATAATGTATATACTCCCCAGACCAAAAACAACCGGAAGTGCTATAGGAACCACGAATAACCGGGTTGCCTCCCAATTTTTTAATTAATTCCGCCAGGATTTCCATATGCAGCATTTCGGTAATAGAGACGTTTTCCATAAGTTCGCCCAAACTTTTATCCACATCTTTAAAAAAGAAGTGATGATAAAGGTATTGGTTAATAGCAGTGAATTCACTCACAACTCCGGCATAATCATCCATTAATAGTTCAGCGTAATGCATATTGGGCTCTAAAACTTTTATTTCCGGATAGGGAGAAGGATCGGAGAAACCAGGTCTTTTATGCAGTTGGTAATCAGGTTTACTCATCTAGATAACCTCCTGTAATAAGTTACTAATATACTTTATTTACTTGGAGGCAAATTGATGAGTAATAATGAGCAATTGATCTAGGTTTGGCAGCGTAAACACTTTAGACCAGTTCATTTATAAGCCCTAATAAACAGAGTGTAACCAGCATGCCGAAGGGAGCAAGAAACTGGCCGACTGTGCTGATCAGGCTGATCTCAGGCAGCAAGCCTGTAAATAAAGTAACCCCTATAGAGGCTCCAAAGTACCGGCTCAGTTGGATCAAACCGCTTAAAACAGTGCGGTCTTCACTGCTAACCGTGTTCTGGGAATTAATGAGGAAAGTGGCCATAACCCCTCCAGTGCACAGTTCTACTAAGATAGTAGAAATACTAAAGAAGGTCAGATTTTTGCTGAATATGGTTAGAAACATAACAGTAGCTCCAGTCAGGAGCATACCCCAGAGAAGATTAGTAAAATGCCGGAATTGGTATTTGCCTACCAGACGGCTGCAGCTGAGTAAGCCTGCGGATATCCCAATCATAAAGAAAAGCAGAAGCTTGCTTTCATCCAGTTGAAAGCCATGCTTACCCAGAATTATTCCGCATAAAGGCAGGACAGCCACCAGGCCGTACATTATTGCTCCCGCCAGGATGGCACTGACAAGAGAGCTGCGGATAATTTTAGTCTTCAAAAATTCGATTTTTATAAGCGGATTGGGGTGTTTTCTTTCGATTAGGAACAATATTATGGCACAAGCAACAGCGGCCAGCATTAACAGGGTGCCGGTGCTATTCCAATAAAAGCCTTTGCTTAGCAGATTGGAAAAACCGGGTTTTCAAATTCCCTTACCAGTTGAGGCGATTTTCGGACCAGATCGGCCAGATAGCCAATGAGAAGTCCCATTTCAGTAGTAATATTGCCTTCCAGTCCTTTAACGATAAGATCGACATGCCAGCTAGTACCTAGAAGCTTTTGCGCCAATTTTTCGAGGGCTTTATAGCTGATTAAAGCCGGAGCAAGCTTTGGGAGGAGAACTTTAAAATCAGGAGTAAAGCATGCAGCTTTTAGCAGGGCGTGCAGTCTTTCTGTTCCGGGATTAGCCTTATTAATGTCTGCAGCGGCTTTATTTACCCTTTGCTCAATATAGTTGTCCAGAAAGGCAAGGGTACCCTCCGGGTCCCTATAAATGAGTTTTTAAGCGCATTAATAAATATCGGCTTCATGAACTTTCTTAAGTTTTTAGTGGAGGTTTTCTGCCTTTGGATTTCACTTACAAAGCCAGGCCTGTTAATTAGTTCACTTAAAGCGGCCGCCATCAAAGCGTCGGCATTTCGTAAAACTAATGGAAACATTTTGCGGAATATTTTATGTTGCAAAAGGGGGCTTAAATCGATATAAATTCTGCCTGCCGCAGATTTCATATATTTATAATCTTCAGCGCTGCGGGCACCTTGATCAAAGTTGGCAATTATTCTCAGCATATCTATTCCCAGGGGGGATATAGGATTGGTCATGACTTGAATATGATTAAAGGAGAGATAGACATGCAAAGCCTCATCTTGTGGAAGGGGTTGGGGCAGTGGAAAGAGTCTTCATCCGGAATTGTAGATATATTTCTGCCAATTCTTTTTCCTCGGTGATAATGGTGGTGAGAAAATCCAGAAACCTGGATAATTTTGCTTCTATTCCCGGGATGTCTTTAAGGCTGTCAAAAAACTCTTGCCCGTGTTCGGCAATGTAATTTTGAAAGTAGCCTACTAAAATCTCTTCCTTATCCGGAAAGTAATTGTAGAGTGTACCTTTGGCTATATCAGTCTTATTGGCAATTTCCTCCATAGATGTGTTTAGAAAGCCTTTTTCCCGGAAAAGATTTATTGCGCAGGATATTATTTTGTTAGTCAAGAGCCGCTTTGCTTTCGATCCTGGATTCTTTGCTTTGCTTACTTATACTCATTTGGTTTTAAGGTTGATGCTTTTAAATAACGATATAGACAGCTTTTGTGACCGAGTGACACTGAGAGAACACTGGGATTATTTGCCTTTAGAAGTTTTATGTAATATTATGGAACCAGATCACCCATATTGGAGACGGAGGGTCGACAATGTTTAAAACTTTGCTGGCAATATTAGTGGTTATTCTTGTTTTCTTTATTGCTTTTAAAGTTTTTAAGTCAATTGTCAAAGGGATTATAATACTCCTTGTAATAGTGCTGGCCATTATGCTTTTCAATTCTGTGTCTAACAGTACTTTTTCCTTACAAAAAATAAAAGCTTTCATTCCACCCCAACTGGAGCAGCAGGGTATTGAAAGAGAGATAAACAAAATAGCAGAAAAAATTAAAGGATTTGATACTGCTCAAGTTGAAAAATACATAGAAAACATTCAATCCGAACTGGAAAAGCGGGGCTTAAGCATAGAGAGCGTTAAAAAGGTTTTGGATAGATCCGCAGAAAAGGAGTTGTAATTTATGCTCTATCGTGAAATGGGGAAAACAGGTGATAAGCTTTCAATTTTGGGCTATGGCTGTATGCGTTTTCCCAAAAAAGACAGGAAAATTGATGAGCCTAGGACGGAAAGGCAAATCATCTCGGCTATTGAAAAAGGAGTAAATTACTTTGACACAGCTTATGTCTACAAAGGAAGTGAGGTTGTACTGGGGAAAATTTTGGCTAAGGGTTACCGGACCAGAGTTAAGATTGCCACAAAATTGCCCTTATTTATGGTCCATTCTCAGAAAAGTATGGAAGCTATCTTGGATGCCCAATTACAAAGGCTGCAAACCGATCATATCGACTATTACCTGATACACTGTCTAAACAGTATGGAAGGCTGGCAGAGACTGAAAGCGATTGGGGTAGAAGAATTTCTTTTTAAAGCCCAACAAGCGGGAAAAATTAACCATATTGGTTTCTCTTACCATGGGGACAGCAGCCAGTTTAAAACGATCGTGGATGATTATCCTTGGGAATTTTGCCAGATCCAGTTTAACTATATGGATGAAAATACTCAGGCCGGCTTAGAAGGTCTTAAATACGCAGGAGCCAAAGGGCTGGGAGTTGTCATTATGGAGCCCCTTCGGGGAGGGCTTTTAGCCAGAAAGATGCCGCCTCAAATTCAGGCAATCTGGGATCAGGCGGAAACTAAAAGAACTCCTGCCGAATGGGCGTTGCGCTGGATTTGGAACCACCCAGAAGTGACTGTTGCCTTGTCCGGTATGAATGAAGAAGCTCATATTGAGGAGAATATCAGGATAGCCGGCAACTCTTATCCAAATTCCCTTTCAGCGAGGGAACTGGAAAGTGTTGCCAAAGTCAAGGAACTGCTGACCGGGATGTTGAGAATAGGATGTACGGCTTGCGGCTATTGTTTGCCTTGCCCAGCAGGAGTAAATATTCCCATGTGTTTTGCTTATTATAACGAAAAACATTTATTTCAGACTCGGTCTCCGCAGGTCCAATACCTGGGCATGTTAGGGGGAATGGATGGGGGAACTCCCGCTTATGCTTCACTCTGCCGGCAATGCAGCCGGTGCGAGAAACATTGCCCCCAGCAGTTGCCTATTCGCCGGCTTTTGAAGGAAGTTGCCAAAGACATGGAGCATTTTTATTTTAAGCCTGCCGTCAGGTTGGTTCAGCGCTATTATAAGTTGCGGAAAGGATTGGCTTGATTTTTTATTTATTTTGTACAAAAATATTTTTCGGGGAGAATTAATTTTGATACGACTGGAGGTACTTTAAGGTGAAATTCAGTAACAAATCTTTAATGAACTATACTTTAATTATTTTTTTAACATGCCTAATAGCTGCAGTGGTAGTTTTAGCCGGTGGTTATGATATTACCATTACTAAGCCTTCGCCTGTGCAAGCGGCTCAAAACCAGGATTCAGCTACGAGTGGAGCCAGTGCTTTTTTAGGTCCAGATACTATCGAAAATATTGTTAAGAAAACAAGCCCGGCTGTAGTTAAAATCGAGACTGAGGTACAAACCAAACAGCAATATAATCCTTTTTTTGATGATCCTTTCTTTAGAGAATTTTTTGGCGACCAGTTTAGAAGCCAACCTGAAACAAGACAGGGATTAGGCTCAGGTTTTATTATTTCTAAAGATGGTTATATTGTAACCAATAATCATGTGATCGATCAGGCTTCCAAAATAAAAGTCTACTTATCCAGTCGAAAAGAACCATATGAAGCGAAATTAATCGGCTCAGACGCTCAACTTGACTTAGCGGTCATCAAAATAAATGCCGGCAATAACCTTCCTTTCTTAGAGTTTGGCGATACCAACAAGCTTGAAGTCGGTAGCTGGGTAATAGCAATCGGTAACCCTTACGGGCTAGATCATACGGTTACAGTTGGGGTTATTAGTGCCAAGGGTAGGCCAATAACTATTGATGGCAATGAATTTAAAGATCTTCTCCAAACTGATGCTTCTATTAACCCTGGCAACAGCGGTGGACCATTAATTAATCTTAACGGGGAAGTTATCGGAATTAATACTGCTATTAATGCTCAAGCTCAGGGGATCGGTTTTGCCATTCCCAGTTCAACAGTTACTCAGGTTCTAGATCAACTTATTAATGAAGGTAAGGTAATTAGGCCTTGGTTAGGTGTTATAATGCAACCCGTCACTAAAGAACTTGCCGAGTATTTTGGGCTGGATAAACCTGAGGGCGTATTAATTAGTTCTGTTATAGAAGATTCCCCTGCTCATAAAGCCGGTTTGAGAAGAGGTGACATTATCCTCGAATTTAATAAAACCAAAGTAAATGATCCCGAAAAACTTAAAGAAGAGGTTGCAAAGACCAAAGTTGGGGATAAGGCCGTACTGCTCGTATTCAGAGATGGGAATACCGTTTATGTAACAGTGAAAATAGAGGCAAGATAGAAAAAAAGATTCTCTATAAGTCATACTGTAATTTAGTTGTACTGTCCTAGATAAGGAATTTTGAGTGTTCTTAAACAGAGCACCGAATATACCGAAGATGTATTAAGCCTGTTGACAAAGTAGCTGTCTACAGGCATTTTTGTAATTTTGGAATTGGCACCCCTATCGAACAACCTTTTTACACTTATAAATAATAGGAGAATAAAAATTTCCTTAGGTTAAAATAATAATACCTCAATGTGGAAGAAATTCCAAATATAAACTAATATTCGACAAAATTATTACTTACTTTCTTTTTCGATATTTTCTGCTATAATCTATAGTATAAAACTTTTAATAAATAATTTGTGTACTAAGAAAGGAGTTAAAAATGGAAAAATCAAAAGGACGTGAACAATGGGGTTCAAAACTGGCTTTCATTTTGGCCGCAGCCGGATCTGCCATTGGTCTGGGCAACATCTGGCGCTTCCCTTATCTGGCAGGGGAAAATGGCGGTGCCGCATTTTTATTTATTTATTTAGCCTGTATTCTGATTATTGGTTATCCTCTAATGAATACGGAATTTGCCATTGGACGTGCCAGCCGCAAAAATCCTATCGGTGCTTTTAAGGCCTTAGCTCCCAATACCCCTTGGTGGCTAGTTGGAGCCTTGGCTGTGTTGACTCCCTTTATTATTCTTTCCTACTATTCTGTAGTAGCCGGTTGGGCAGTAGCTTATATTTTCAAATGCCTTGCTGGCTTAGCTCCTACTGCGGATTATACTCAAATGTTCGTCGGTCATATTACTGATGTTTGGGGGCCTATTATTTGGCATTTCATCTTTATGGCATTAACCATCGTTACCATTGCCGCCGGAGTTGTAGGCGGTATCCAAAAAGTTGCCAAAGCACTTATGCCTTTATTATTTTTGATTCTGATTGTTCTAGTTGTAAGAGGGATTACTTTACCCGGGTCAGGTGAAGGCCTTTCCTTCTACCTCAAACCGGATTTCAGCAAAGTGGACGGAGGTACCTTCCTTGATGCCGTTGGCCAGGCTTTCTTCAGCTTGAGCCTTGGGATGGGAGCCATGATCACCTATGGTAGCTATTTGAGCAAAAAAGAAAGCATCACCAGCAGCACGGGCTGGGTTGTTGGTTTGGATACTTTGGCTGCTTTCTTGGCCGGATTTGCTATTTTCCCAGCTGTGTTTGTTTATGGTTTCAGCCCTAGCTCAGGTGCAGGTCTTGCTTTCATGACCCTACCTGCAGTATTTGCCAATATGCCTGCCGGATCTATTTTTGGCGCTCTGTTCTTCCTGCTTTTAAGCATAGCCGCTCTCACTTCGGCGATATCACTTTTAGAAGTAGTTGCTTCCTGGGTTATCGACGAAAAAGGCTGGACCAGGAAAAAGGCCGCTCTAATTCTTGGTGCTTTAATCTTTGTAGTTGGCCTACCCAGCACATTAGGTTATAGTGTAATGGGCAACATTAAACCCCTTGGCCTTGATATCCTGGATTTTTATGATTTTGTTTCTAATGCCATATTCTTGCCCCTTGGTGGTATACTGACCGCTATATTTGCAGCTTTCGTCTGGAAGACGAAGAATGCTCTGCAAGAAATTAATGAGCCTAAAGGAGTATTCTCCTTCGGCAATTGGTATACTATTTTAGTCGGCGTAATTATTCCTGTTGTTGTTGGTATAATACTGATTGCCGGTTTGTATAAGCAATTTGCAGGATAAGCCAAACCCCAAAGAAAGTTTAAGACCAATTTTTTTAGGTTTTTAGAACCTGCATACAGCAATAAACCGTTTTTGCCTTAAAGAAGCGAAAACGGTTTTTTCATTATGATGAGTAATATATGCTAAGGATTTCAGTGAAAACAACCTAAAATTATGTAGAAATTTTCTAAGGAAAGAATAAAGTTGATTATTGTTTGCCGGAAAAAGGTTTTTGTCGTCTTATCATTTTATTATATATAAATATGGAGGCAATGATAATCCCTATAACGCTGACAACCTGAGCGACTCGCAGTGGTCCAAGCATTAGGCTGTCAGTTCTTAAGCTTTCGATAAAAAAGCGGCCCAGAGAGTAAAGTAGCAAATAAAACATAGCTACAATCCCGTCAGGCAGCGTTTGGCGACTAAGGAGCCAGAGAAGGAAAAGGAAAATCAGGATGTTCCATAAAGATTCGTAAAGAAAAGTAGGGTGGTAATACAAGCCGTCAATGTACATCCCTTTCTGGATAAAAGCAGGGAATTTGCTGATAAATTCTGGGGAAACAGGGCCGCCGTGAGCTTCCTGATTAAAGAAATTTCCCCATCTGCCAATAGCTTGCCCCAGTATTAGGCTGGGTGCGATAATATCGGCTATGCCCCAAAGTTTTAAGTCTTTATGGCGGCGAATATACCAGTATCCGGCCAGAAATCCGCCAATGATACCGCCATGAATTGCTAAGCCCCCGTGCCAGACAGCCGGGATTTCCGAAGGATTGGCTCCGTAATATCCCCAATTGAAAATAACATAGTAAAGCCGGGCTCCAATAATTGCACTTGGGATAATTAGCAGGACTAGATTAGTAAACTTATCAGGGTCTAGGTGGCGTTTGGCGGCATGATAATTGGCAAGGATTATTCCCACGCCGAATGCTAAAGCTATTAGTAGGCTGTACCAGTAAATAGGCTTAGGCCCAAGATAAAAGGCTATTGGATTCAAAGAATATATATCCTCCTGTTACTGATTACTGAAATAATTATAGCAGATTTATGGCAAGTGTTTAAATCTTTCCTGAAATGGCTATGTTTAATATAAGCCGATTGCCCGGTGTTTTTCCTTTGATTATACTAATACTTAATACCAATACTTGATTTGACTACAAAAATTAAGCTTGGCAAGAGCCTAACAAGATACCGCGAATTAATTGCCAGAAAATAGTTTAATTAATTATTTTACTATTAAAATTAAATTGTTTATTCTAATCTTTTATCATTTGCTAAGGAGGAAGTGTTTATGAAATTCTGTTGGGTTACATTGAGAGTAAAAAATCTGGAAGAATCTTTAAGGTTTTACCGGGAAATAGTAGGTCTAGAAGTGGACAGAAGGTTCGTTGCCGGGCCGGGTACAGAGATTGCTTTTATCGGTAAAGGTGAAACCAAAATTGAGTTGATTTGTAATGAAGCTAATAATGACGTCTCAATAGGGCAGGATATTTCTTTAGGATTTGAAGTTAAATCAGTTGATGAAATGATGGCTTTTATTAAAGAAAAAGGTCTCACTGTACACAGCGGTCCTTTTGAACCAAATCCCCACGTTAAGTTCTTTTTTGTGCAGGATCCCAATGGCTTAAAAATTCAATTTGTGGAGAATAGATAGGCGGTTATCTCTTATTCTTATTCTTGATGTGCCGTATAGCTTGTTTCATTTCCGCCTTGCCTCCGAACATTTTTTTTATTTTTTCCTGTTCGAGTTGACGGAAATTTAAATTCGCATAGCCAATTTCTTTTTGCAGTTTCTTGAAGTTTTCTAAACGTTTTGGCGATAATTTTCCTTCTTCGATAGCCTTTTTTACTGCACAGCCGGGCTCTGCGGTATGAGAACAGTCCTTGTACTTGCAGTTTAAGGCTAATTCTTCAATGTCTGTAAATGATTTGGACAAATTACCGGATTCAAGCTGTAGTTCCCGCATACCGGGGGTGTCGATGACAATTCCGCCTCCAGGCAGGAGAAGCAGCTGGCGATGGGTCGTGGTATGCCGTCCTTTGTCATCTTTACGTATTTCTCCAGTTGCTAGCACATTCTGACCCATTAGCAGGTTAATAAGTGTTGATTTACCAACGCCGGAAGAGCCAATAAAAGCGACAGTTTTGCCTGGGGTAATAAAGGTACATATATCTCTGTAACCATTTTCTTCCATACTGGAGCAGACGACAACATCTGTACCAAAACATACGGAAGAGACCTCTTGAAGCTTGAAGTCAATATTCTTGCATAAATCAGCCTTAGTTAGGACTATTACTGGTTTAGCCATACTCTCCCAGGCAATTGTCAGGTAGCGCTCCAACCTGCGCAAATTAAAATCTGTATTTAGAGATATACAAATAAAGACAAGGTCAATATTTACTGCTATTATCTGGACATCATTGGCTTTACCCGCGGCTTTGCGCGCAAATACGCTCTTACGTTCCAGGATATGCTTAATTACTGCTTTTCCATTTTGGTCATCTTCTCTGTCGATTAGAACCCAATCACCGACAGCAGGAAAATCCGAGCTGTTTTGAGCGCTAAAAGCAACCTTGCCGGAAACACTTGCCTGCAGTTCTCCTTGTTCTCCTATTAATTTATATATATTGTGATGCTGCTCTGCAACTCTGGCTAAATACAGTCCTTTATATTGTGCCGCTTCTTGAATAAACCGGCTGCTTAAACCGTATTTTTGTAAATTATGATAATTCATTATATCCTCCCAAGATTTTCTATCGCCTGTGCGCCGATAAAGGTCTGGGAAGGGAAATAATACTTATTTATCTCCTTCTGCGGGAACAATGCAAATGAAGGAGAGGCTTTCCTTGGTATTATTGCTGAATTGGTGCAGTTTTCCCCCGGGTATATAAGCAAAAGAACCTTGCGAGATTTCGTATTCCTGATCGTCTAAATATAAGGTTCCGTTGCCGTCGGTAATGTAATTAATGTGAGGCCAAGGATGGGTATGTCTGGGGGTAAATCCACCTGCCTCCAGGGTAAAAAGCCGCATTGTCCAGCCTTCCCAGCCTTCCTTTGGTGATACCAAGACTTTTTTTAGGGCATCTTTTACTTCTGATCCCTGTACAGGGATTCCGGCAATATCATTAATATGTCCGACAATCATTTCTCACCACTCCTTCTGGCATACAACTAAATTTTTTGAACCTAACGGGAACAGGTTTTTATAATAATGATTATACCTTGTTTTTTATGTGGATTCTAATCAAATTTTAATTTAGGATTAAGAGTTGCTTAATTTTCCCTGGATAGAATAAAACCAAATTAAAGGATTGGAGTTGAGATAATTGGGTATTAGTCTGGAATTAATCGATGAAATGCGGAAACGCACCAACTGCAGTTATCAAGAAGCCAAAGAACTTTTGGAAAAGCATAATGGCGATCTTATTGAGGCCATTGTGGAATTTGAAAAGAAGCAAGGCGGCAATTCCAAGAGCAAGAAAAATGGTGATGCCTCTGGTTTCGGTAGAAAGGTTAAACAGTTAATTGAAAAGGGTTTTGTGACCAGATTTAAGATTGAAAAGGATCAAAACACTATCTTAAATATTCCGGTAAACGTTCTGCTACTTGTTGTATTAGTTACAATGCCGTTCTTTTGGCTATATGTGATTCTCTTTGTAGTCCTGTATTTCATGGGTTATAAGATAAGGATTAGAAAAGAAGCAGGGGAAGAGGTTGACATTAACGAGCTTGTAGATGATTTTGGCAGTAAAGTACGGACTGCTGCTGACAAAATGAAAGAAAAGCCCGCTTCCGATGTGCAAGCCACAGCCAATAAAGATGCCAATAAAGATAATGAAAAGAAAGATGATGTTAACGAAATAATTGTTGAATAAGGAAACAATATCTATTTCAGCAAGCAAAATATCAATTAATTCCCAGCAAATGAACCTGGGTTGTTCCCAGGTTCATTTCCGCTTATAATGAAACTGGTATTCCACTTGGCAATTTTTACAAAGAGTGGAGGTTAGGATGCAAGAGAAAATTTTAGTAATTGAAGACGAGACAAAAATAGCTAGGTTTTTAGAGCTGGAATTAAACCATGAAGGTTATATGGTGGAAATAGCTCATGACGGCAGGGAAGGCTATGAAAAGGCTAAGGCCGAAAATTTTGATTTAATCATTCTTGATTTAATGCTTCCTGGCCTAAGTGGCATTGAAGTCTGCCGAAGATTAAGACGGGAATCCGATGTAGCAATAATTATGCTTACGGCCAAAGATGATATTATGGATAAGGTTATGGGGCTGGACAGCGGGGCCGATGATTATGTGACCAAACCATTTGCGATTGAAGAATTGCTGGCCAGGATAAGGGTTGTTTTAAAAAGAAAAGGTAAAAAAGAATTACACAGCCATATCCTGCGGGCTGGGGATCTCACCTTGTTTAAAGATGAATACCGGGTTACATATAAGGATGAGGAAATATCCCTCTCCAAAAAAGAATTTGAACTCTTAAAATACTTAATGGAGAACAAAGGAATAGTTTTGACCAGAGAAAAGATTCTTGATCATGTTTGGGGATACGACTATTTCGGAGATACTAATGTGACTGATGTTTATATCAGATATCTTCGTAACAAAATAGACCAAAAATTTGCTGTGCAATTTATTCATACTATCCGAGGGGTAGGCTACATGTTTAAAGAAAATGAAAAATAAAAATGTCAAGAGAAAAAAAAGTTTTGCCCGGCTACTCTGCTGGCCGGTAGATTTGGTCAAAGCCCTGGCGAAAATCATATCGGAGAAACTGGAGTTTTCAATCCGCTTTCGTTTGTCTCTAAGTTATCTGAGACTGTTTTTTAAAGCAATGCTTGGGGCAGGCTTAGGCGTAATCCTAGTATTTGGCTTTTTAAAAGTCTACAATGCTGTTACGGATGATTATGAGTTGCTCCGTACTACTTTGCCCCTAGCGCAAGTTGATCGTATTACTGCAGAGAAGTTTTCTGCCGAATACGGTCTCCCATTTATTATATATGATCAGAACCAGAAGCCCCTTCTGGAATCGAGACCTGGCTTGGCGAATTACGGTTATAAAAGGGTAATTGATGTAGTAAGAACAGAAGACAATTTTTACTTGACTATTAACAGAAGTATTGTTTATTCCGGCCTTCCGGCCAGATTGGTAATTTACTCCGACCTTAAAGAAGAATTTGCTGAAGTTTTATTCCTTGCCAAGATAATATTAATTGTATTTGCCATCATTAGTTTGTACTCCTCTATAGCCATTGCTTTTTTGGGGCGCGGTTTTTTCCAGCCTTTAAAAGAGATGACCCAGACAGTTAAGGATATTTCGGAACGGAATTTAAATTTGCGTCTCAATGTCAGTGGCTCCAAGAATGAGCTTAAAGAATTGGCCTTGACCTTCAACGAAATGATGAACCGGATAGAGGATTATTACAACAGGCAAAAACAGTTTGTATCGGATGCCTCTCATGAACTAAGGACACCTATTGCTGTTATTCAAGGTTATGGAGAGTTGCTTGATCGCTGGGGAAAGAATGACCCGGCTGTTTTACAGGAATCAATCGATGCCATTAAAAATGAAGCCAAGAATATGCAAGAACTTATCGATAAGCTTTTATTTTTGGCTCGCCATGATAAAGACAGTTTCATTTACCAAAAAGAAGAATTTAGCCTGACCGAAATGCTGCAGGATATTGTTAGGGAGACCCAGCTCATCGACAATACTCACCAAATCGTAGCCAATATCCACAAAGAAGAAGCAATCTTTGCCGACAAAAACATGATTAAGCAGGCGATTAGAATCTTTATTGACAATGCTTTAAAATACACCCCGCCAGGCGGGGAAATTATCATCAGTTTGGATAGTGAAGATGAGTATTGTACCGTCAGCATCAAGGATACGGGGCCTGGTATGTCCAAGGAAGAACTTGAGCATATTTTCGATAGGTTTTACAGAGCGCAACTCGCCAGAACACAAGTTAAGGGTGGTCATGGCTTAGGGTTGGCTATCGCGAAAATAATTATTACCGGACATGGCGGAAAAATAAAGGTTCGCAGCAAAGTCGGAATGGGTTCAGAGTTTATTATTCTTTTGAAAAAACATCATTTAGATGGTTCCAAAAAATAATCTAGAAATTTCTCAAATGTCAATCTTGAAATTTAAACATTAATTTTTTGCATTACATAATTTACAGATCTACAAAGTGGTTTAATGTGCAACTAACCCAATAAATAAGTTATTTGGAAATAATAACCAAGTAGATAAAGCAAGTAAATTCTATTATTTTGGGTAGATTATATACTAAACAAATAATTTAAGCCTAATAGCAAAGGAGAAATGATAAAATGGATGGAATGAGTATTATTAGTTGGATCATCTTAGGCGGGATTGCCGGCTGGATTGCCAGCAAATTTACCGGCAATGATGCCAGGATGGGTGTTGGTCTGAATATACTTGTAGGAATTATAGGTGCTTTTCTCGGAGGCTGGATAGTTAGCCTATTTGGAGTACGAGGTGTGAGCGGATTTAATATTTGGAGTCTATTAGTAGCCATTCTCGGAGCCGTAATCCTTCTACTGTTAATTAATGCTGTGTTCGGAAATAGACGGCAAGGCACACCCAATGTCTGAAAAAGCTTTCAAAATAAATAAATGGTCCCTGTTTATTAATCAGTAATTATTTATTTCAGCAGTAGCTGTCTATTTGAAAGGATCATTTCAATAGACAGCTATTTATTTTCCTAAATAAAATTATGACTCGGATTTAACATTAAGACTTGAATTTTAGCTGGAAATAATTTTATATTAATATGAGTATCGGTTGTACCAAGAAAGATTTGCGGCAAAACGAGGAGAGAAAATGAGAAGAAGTGATGGTAGGCCTCTAAAATCTATTCGACCATTTATGAAAATTATCCCTTTTATAATGACCCGGCGCAGCGATGCCCAGATTTTTGCCAAACAGATTATTGTTATGGATAAAATAGATGCCTATCTTAAAGAAAAAAGGCAGCAGGAACATAACATTAACTATTTGCATTTGTTTATTGCTATCTATGTTCGTGTTATTGCCGAAAGGCCCCAGTTAAACCGTTTTGTGATGAGTAACAAGCTCTATGCCCGTAATGGAATATATGTTTCCATGGCCGTAAAAAGGCTGCTTAAGGACGAAGGAGAAGAAACGACAGTTAAATTTAGTTTTAAAGGACACGAGGATATTTTTGAAATAGCTAAAATCATTAATTCAACTTTAGCAGAAAGCACAAGTGCCAATAATTCCAGTGATGTGGACAAAATTGCCGCTAGGATTATGGCCTTGCCGTATTTGATAAAAAAGGTACTAATTGGAACTCTAAAAGGCTTGGATAAACTAAATATGCTGCCACGCTTTATAATTGAAGCCAGCCCTTTTCATACCACATTGTTCTTTACTTATTTAAAGTCCATTAAACTGGATTATATTTACCATCATCTATATGATTTCGGAACTACAGGTTTATTTGTTTCTTTAGGCAAAGTAAAGAAGATGCCTGTAGTCGAGAATAATACCGTTGTTGTCAAAGACTGCTGCGAAATTGGTTATACAATTGATGAACGAATTTGCGATGGCTTATATTTCGCCAATTCTTTAAAGCTTGTTAAAAAGTATTTAAATAACCCCTATCTGCTGGAAACAAAGTTAGATAAGGTAGAGGCTGATGTAGAATAATTTAGCTGATTTGCTAATTTGAGTTACGGATAAGGTAAGCTTTCTTGATTTGCGGCGAATTGCAACGCTGCTTGCAAATCTTTGATGGCAATTTTTTTATCCCATTGGAGTAGACCCAATACTTAATACTAATACTAAAGTAGCCCGAAAGCTAAAAATTATTCTTAAATTCACCATGGACATAGGGACCTTGTAGGAAGTGAGTTCCTGCAAAACAAAAAAAGTATATTATAATAAAGATATTCTAACAATTAGTTTTATAAAGTTATAAAAGTTTATAATTTAAAGGAGACTTAAGATGAATGATTACTTGGTAAAGAGCTTGGCTTTTGACGGTCAGGTCCGAGCTTATGCTGTTTTAACCACTCACACGGTTAGCGAAGCCCAGCACAAACATTCTACTTGGCCGACGGCGTCAGCAGCTTTAGGGCGGGCTTTGACAGCTGGACTTATGTTAGGAGCGATGCTTAAAGGTGAAGAAAAACTGACAATTAAAATAGAAGGCGGAGGTCCCTTAGGGGCCATCCTGGTAGATGTTGACGCAAAAGGTGAAGTGCGAGGTTATGTAACTAATCCCCAGACGCATTTGCCTTTAAACGAGCAAGGGAAATTGGACGTTAGCGGAGCAGTTGGTAAAAATGGTACACTCTCAGTTGTCAAAGATCTCGGGATGAAGGGCTATTTTACCGGTCAGATTCCGCTTGTTTCAGGGGAAATCGCTGAAGATTTTACTTACTATCTGGCTAAATCTGAACAGATTCCATCAGCGGTCAGCTTGGGGGTTTTAGTTAATCCTGACAATTCCATTCAAGCTGCCGGAGGCTTTATGATTCAAATGCTGCCTGGCGCTACCGACGAAGTTATTACCCGCATTGAGGAGCGTTTAAAAACTATTCCTCCGGTTTCCACATTGATTCAACAAGGAATGATTCCAGAAGTAATATTGCAACAAGTTCTTGGCGAGAATAATGTTCAAATCATTGACAAAATGTCCGTCTGTTTTAAGTGCCGATGTTCGAAAGAAAGAATTTCCAGCGCTCTTCTCAGCCTTGGCAAAAAAGATTTGGAAGAAATAATGGAAACTGAGGGCCAGGCCGAAGCCATCTGCCATTTCTGTAATGAAAAATACTTATTTTCCAAGGAAGAATTGGCAAAGTTAATTGACGAAGCTCAAGAGGATTAGCTTTGATTACCTTTTAACTATGCGAAGAGGAGCCAGCTAGCAAAGAATTAGGATAACAGGTGAAAATATGATAAATTTCAAGAAAATAGAAATCAAAGATAAAAGTTGGATGCAACCTTTAATTACTGCCGGCAACTTGCCTGGTTGCCATCAAAATTTTACAAATATTTTTGCTTGGGGAGAAGTTTATGACTATCATGTAGCCCGTGTCGGGGACCGCTTGGTGGTCAAGGGTTATCTGGAGAATGTAGGTTATTATTATTTGTATCCTACGGGTTCCGGGGACATCAAGCCGGTTATTGAGGCCATGCTGCAAGATGCTGCCGATAATGGGCATGATTTCAGGCTTTTTGGGTTAACCCCTGACAATATTGCTGTTTTAGACAGTCTGTTTCCCGGCAGATTTACTTACCAAGCAATACGGGACAGCTTTGACTATGTTTACCTGCTGGACAAGCTTGTCACCTTATCCGGCAATAAGCTTCATGCTAAGCGCAACCATATTAATAAATTTAAGCAGAATAACTCCTGGAGTTTTGAGTTAATCTCTAAAGACAATCTGGACGAATGTTGGGAAATGAACATTGAGTGGTGTAAAGAGCACGATTGCAATGATGATGACCTATTAAAAAAAGAAAAATGTGCTGTTCGCCGCTGTTTTGATAATTATTTTGAACTTGGTTTGGAAGGTGGGCTCCTTCGCTTAGATGGCAAAGTAATTGCATTTACCATGGGTGATAAGCTTAATTCTGATACCTACGACATTCATATCGAGAAAGCTTTTGGGAAAATACAGGGTGCTTACCAGATGATTAACCGGGAATTTGCTGCCTATATACAAGAAACCCACCCTGAAATTGTATATGTTAACAGGGAGGAAGATATGGGATATGAGGGATTGAGAAAAGCTAAGCTTTCTTATCAGCCGGTTAGACTGGAAGAAAAATATGCAGCCTGGCAGAAGTGAGACACGAGGTTAAGATGATTGAGATCCGGTTAGCCCAAAAAGGTGAGATAGCACCTCAAAAAGAAATTTGGAAACTTTGTTTCGCAGACAGTGCTGAATATATAAATTTATTCTATGATTACAGGTATGAAGAGGGAGAAACTTTATTATTACTGCAGGACGGCAATATTGTGTCCATGCTTACCATGCGGCCGGTAACACTCGTCAATTCGTCAGGAGCCGGTGTTTCTTCTGTAATGCTTTATGCCCTTGCAACTCATCCCAAGTTCCGGCATAAAGGTTTAATGACACAGTTAATGGATTTTTGTCATCAAGCCTTGGCAGAACAGGGGATTTTTTATGCCATTTTAGTTCCTGAGGGCTTAAAACTTGCAAACTTTTACCGTAAATTTGGCTACAGGCATGCTTTTTTTGTGCGGGAAGCAAAACTCAGCGCTTCTTCTCTGGTTAAATTACCCGGCGGGCATTCAGTTCACGGGTGGATTTCCGCTGCCAGTCCCCAAGAGTATAACCGCCGACGTAATGAACTGCTGGAAGGTATAACCTATATTTCTTATCCCGAAGAGGAAATTGCTTATCAGAAAAAGCTGTCCCAACTCTTGAAAGCGGACATTTACGCTATTGATATTCTTATGGGAAAAAAGGAAATTCAGGGGTGTGCTACGGTTGAAAGGCTTTCGGAAAGGCGAGTATTAATACGGGAAATCTTACTGACTGAAGAGCATATTGGTTGGGCAATTAAGCAGCTTGCCCAGCATTTCCCGGCTGAGGAGTATATTATTCGCACTCCGGTTGAGGCAGGAAAGTATTTGGGTGGCACGGTCAAGCCTTTAGGAATGCTTAAGGTAATTACTGATGCTAAAAGGCAAAATAATGCGGTCTTAAGTTCCGAAAGTTCAGGATATTTGGGGTTGGCTTTTGATTAACATTGAAAATTGGGAATATTTAAATTATTAATTTAAAATTAAAAATTTAAATTATTAACTAAAAACTTAATATTTAAACCATTAATTAAAAACTTAATATTTAAATTATTAATTAAGAACTTAATTAAATCATTATTCTATGCTATAATTTTGGCGGTTAAAAATTTACTTGACCTAAATAAAAGGAGCATAGAATAATGAAATATTTCACAAATCGAGTTAATGTAACTGTTAATGACCGCGAAATTCAAGTTTACGAGGGTCTTACTATTCTTCAAGCCTTATTGCAAGAAGATATACATATCCCTCATCTTTGCTATGATATTCGCTTAGAGCGTTCCAATGGTAATTGTGGTTTATGTGTAGTTGAGTTAGGGGAAGGAAATGAGCAGCGTGAAGTAAAAGCTTGTCAAACCCCTATTAAAGAGGGCATGGTAATTCGAACCAACAGTTCAAAGTTGGAGCAATACCGCAAGATTCGCTTGGAACAGATTCTCTCTGACCATAATGCAGACTGTGTTGCCCCTTGTGTTATGAAATGTCCTGCTAATATTGATATCCAGGCTTACCTTCGTCATGCTGGCAATGGTAATTTTGAAACAGCCATACGCATTATTAAAGAGAAGAATCCTTTTCCCCTCGTATGTGGACGGGTTTGCCCGCATCCGTGTGAGTCTGAATGCCGCCGCCAATTGGCAGATTCTCCGGTGGCTATTAATTATGTGAAGCGCTTTATAGCCGATTGGGATATAGCTCAAGAGAAACCTTATTTTCCCATTAAAAAGAAAAGCACGGGTAAAAAAATTGCTATAGTTGGAGCAGGACCTTCGGGATTAACCTGTGCTTACTATAGCGCTATAAATGGACATGATGTTACGGTGTTTGAACGTCATTCCTATCCCGGGGGAATGATGCGCTATGGAATACCCGAATATCGCCTGCCCAAAGCTACTCTGGATAAAGAAATCGATCTGATTAGGAAGCTGGGCGTCAAAATAATGACGAAGAAAATTCTGGGGACGCACATTTCTTTGGAAGACCTGCATAAAGATTTCGATGCTGTTTATTTGGCCATTGGTTCTTGGCGCGCTACCCCACTGCATATTGAAGGTGAAAACTTGCCTGGGGTTTGGCTTGGCATTCAATTCTTGGAACAGGTTGCTAAAGAGGCCGATGTTAAATTGGGAGAAAAAGTAGTTGTGATTGGTGGAGGAAATACAGCCATTGACTGTGCTCGAACTGCCTTGCGCTTAGGGGCCAAATCGGTGAAGCTTGTTTATCGTAGGACGAAGGAAGATATGCCCGCAGAGCCTTATGAAGTGGAAGCAGCATTGGCTGAAGGGGTTGAAATGTATTTTTTGACTGCACCAAGCAGGATAGTATCTGAGAATGGTCATAAAATGCTGCATTGTATTAAAATGACTCTTGGGGAACCGGACCGTTCAGGGCGCCGCCGGCCAATCCCTATCGAAGGAAGTGAGTGCGCTTTTGAAGCGGATACCATTATTGGGGCTATTGGCCAAAGCACCAATACACGATTTCTTATTCATGACCTCCCGGTGAAGCTCAACAAATGGGGAGATATAGAAATTAACGGTAAAACATTCCAGACTTCGGAGATGAACATCTTCGCCGGGGGCGATTGTGTCACAGGGCCGGCAACAGTTATCCAGGCTATCGCTGCAGGGCGGCATGCCGCTGAATCCATAGACAGTTTTTTAATGAAAGGCTATGTTAAGGAACAGCCTATTGACTATAGCTGTAGCCGCGGTTCTTTGGAAGACTTGCCAAAATGGGAATTTGAAGAAATGCCGAAACTTGAACGGGCTAAAATGCCTGAAATACCTGTTCCGGAGCGCCAGAACAATTTTAAAGAAGTGGAATTAGGGTTAGATGAACAAACTGCTCGAGCGGAAGCCCGGCGTTGCCTCAAATGTGGCTGTCGCGCTCGCTACGACTGTGAATTAAGAAAAGAGGCCAGTGCCCACCAAGTTCAATTTATCCAGCCGGTTCATAAGCGGCCCTACATTCCCTTAGTAGAAGACCATCCCATTATTGTCCGGGACCATAACAAGTGTATTTCCTGCGGGCGTTGTATTGCTGCTTGTGCCGAAGTTGAAGGCCCTGATATCCTTACTTTTTATATGAAGCATGGCCGGCAATTGGTTGGTACCAAAAGAGGACTTCCTTTGGAAAAGACGGATTGTGTTAGCTGCGGCCAATGTGTTAATGCCTGCCCCTGCGGTGCCTTGGATTACAAAATGGAAATTGGCAAAGTTTTCAGAGCAATTAATAACCCTCGGAAAACTGTTGTTGCTTTTGTGGCCCCGGCTGTTCGCAGTGTTGTATCTACGCATTTTAATATTCCTTTTACTGAGGCGGCTCCTTTTATGGCCGGGCTGCTGAAAAAAATTGGTTTTGATAAAGTTTTTGATTTCTCTTTCGCTGCGGACTTAACAATTATGGAAGAGACTACAGAGTTATTGGGACGGCTAAATACTCAAGGGGTTATGCCCCAATTCACTTCCTGTTGCCCAGGTTGGGTAAATTTTGTAGAAAAGCGTTATCCCCAGCTTATCCCGCATCTTTCCAGTTGTAAATCACCCCAGGCTATGATGGGTGCTACGGTTAAAAATCACTATACTCAATTTGCCGGGATTGCTAAAGAAGATCTTTATGTGGTTTCGATTGTTCCTTGTATTGCTAAGAAGTACGAGGCTGCCCGCCCTGAATTTGCCCCGGGCGGAATCCGTGATGTGGACGCGGTTCTCACCACCACGGAAATGCTGGCGATGATGGCCCAAAAACAAATTAATAAAGAAGATATAGAATTACAAGAATTTGATGCTCCTTATAAAAGGGTTTCGGGTGCCGGGATTTTATTTGGTGTTTCCGGTGGAGTTGCTGAAGCTGCCTTGAGGATGGCAGTCGAAAAGCTCACAGGCCGGCCCCTGACCACTGATTTAGAATTTGAAGAAGTCAGGGGTTTTCAGGGGCTTAAAGAAGCTTTGGTAGAGGTTGACAATAGGAAGCTAAATGTTGCAGTTATCAGTGGTCTTCATAATGTTGAGCCAATTATTGAGATGGTATTACAGGGGGTTGAAGTCGGTTATGATTTAATTGAGGTCATGGCTTGCCCCGGTGGCTGTATTTGCGGCGCAGGGCACCCAGTTCCGGAAAAAATTGATGCCCTGGAAAAACGCCAGCAAGTATTGATTAATATTGATAAAACATCTCAGTACCGCAAATCCCAGGAAAACCCTGATATTCTTTGGTTATATAAAGATTTCTACGGCGAACCTAATTCTAAGCTCGCCCATAGCTTACTCCATACTCACTATAACGCCGTGAATGGCAAGGCAACTACTCCGCCCAGGAAAATGGCTGATTCCGCTTTTGTAACCCGAGAATTTACAGTTTGCACTTGTGATCAGTGTTCCGAACTGGGAGCGCATGAGCTTTACGATAAAATTGCCTTCAAGATCCAGAAACTTAAAATGGATGCTTTTGTCAAAGTTAACACTATTCGCCTGAAAGAAAACCATGCCGGCGCCGGTCAGAGTATCTATGTTACTCTTGATGGGAAACGGATTGAGCCGACCATTAATAATATTTGTATGTTGATTAAGCGTTCCAATCAAATGGAGGAAATTATTGGAAATTAAAGTGAAATATTTCTGCAAAAAAGCTGGCTTCTTATTGAGCGGCGTTTTTCCCGGCTAAATAGCCTGACGACCAAGCCCACTGCAGGTTAAAACCACCGCACAGGCCGTCAATATCAATAATTTCTCCGGCAAAAAACAACCCCTGCACAATTTTGGATTCCATAGTGTGGGGGTTGATTTCATCAGTAGAAATTCCCCCGGCTGTGACCTGGGCACTTGGCCAGCTTTTGGTGCCTCTGATCGGGAAGCGCCAGTCTTGGAGGATGTTGCAGATTTTATCCTGCTCTTTAGAAGAAAGACTTACTGCCGGACGTTTTAGATCCGTAAAACCGGCCTCCTTTAATAAAACCGGTATCAACCTTTTATTAATCAAGCCCACCAGGCTAAAATCCAGAGGCTTCTGCGGACTCAGAGCAAAACGTTTGCGCAGGAGCTTAGTAAGTTCTTCCTTAGTGAGCTTGTCAAATATTATTAATTTCAGTACGGCTTCTCGGCCTTTCTGGAGCAGTTCTCCAGCCTTGCGGCTGATTTGTAAAATAGGAGGGCCAGATACCCCATAATTGGCAAAGAGGATATCCCCGCTGTCTCGAGCCACTATTTTATTGTTATGTAATATTTCGGCGGTACCAACAAATTTAACGCCGTCTATTTGTTTGAAAAAACCGCCCTCCAGTTTCAGTTGGACAAGGGCAGGAAAGATTGGTGTCAGAGAATGCCCAAGATTTTCTGCCAGTTCGTAGGCATTGCCGTCTGAACCACTGGCAGGCATAGCTTTACCTCCTGCAGCAAGAATCACGGAATCTCCGCGATACTCAGTACTATTGTCGAGTGTTACCAGAAATGTATTATCCTTTTTGACAATCTTGCGGACATAGGCTTCACAAATAACCTTAACCCCTGTCTGTTCCAGTTCATACCTTAAGACATCCAAAACACTGGAAGCTTGCTCCGACATAGGGAATACCTTGCCTCGTTCTTCAATTTTCGGGGTAATGCCAAGCTCCTCAAAAAAATCTAAGGTTGCTTGAACGTCAAAATTGGCAAGGGCACTATGAGCAAAGCGGGGATTTTGTCCATGGTAGCAAGAAATATCGGCCGTGATGTTGGAATAATTGCACCTGCCGTTGCCGGTTGCCAAGATTTTTTTGCCAATACGGGGGTTTCTTTCCAAAATGGTAACCTTGGCTCCTATTCTGGCGGCGGTAATTGCCGCCATCATTCCGGAAGCTCCGCCTCCGATTACAATTACATGCTTTTGTTTAGCAGGCACTGTTTCGTTCATCTCCCTAAAGTAGTAATTTAGGTAACAGTAGACACTCGGACTAATTCCGGTACTGCCATTCACCAAAAATGTTTTGGGGGTGCAACACTGCCGATGCAAGTCCTGCCAATATTATAGCATAACAATTAGTGCTCAACTTAAACCTAATGCTCCACGTAAACCGGAGTTGACCTTGTTCTTTTCCGGTGCTAACATTAAAACGATCTATATTTTTAAGATATTATATTTTGATAAAAGGAGTTGAAAAACAGGAACATAAGCGTTTTTTTACGCTGCTGCTTCCTGGATCAGTTCATGAAAATAGGTTTAGTAGGCTTACCGTCCGTAGGGAAAACCACCCTTTTTAATCTTTTAACCGGCTCGAATATCGAGGTTACTGGATTTTTTCAAGGTAAAATTGAAGCAAATCAAGGAATTGCAAAAATTCCTGATGAAAGAATTGATTTTTTGGCTGCAATGTATAAACCCAAGAAGACAACTTACGCGACAATTGAGGTCATTGATGTCCCGGGGCTGGTGAAAGGGTCAAGCGCAGGCAAAGGCGTCGGTAATCAATTTTTAGATAATATCCGCAAAGTAGATCTCTTAGTTCACGTCATCCGTGCTTTTGAGAATGAAAATGTCATCCACGAAGAAGGCAAAATTGACCCTATGCGGGATATTGAGACCATTAACCTGGAATTATTATTCGCTGATTTAGGTGTGATCGAAAACCGGATCGGGCGTATCCAGACTGGGAAAAAGGTTACCAAAGAAAACCTGGAGGAGTTGGAAGTCCTTAAGAAATGTAAGGAAGGTTTGGAGAATGGCCTCTTAATTCATAATCTAAACCTTTCAGAAAAAGAAAATGAACTTTTGAAGACTTTTTCCTTCTTCTCCGAGAAACCCATGATTTATGTGGTTAACATGGATGAAAACCAGCTTTTAGCCAATGATTATCCTGCGAAAGAAGCTCTACTTGCCTTTTCTCAGAAAGTAAATACTCCGGTCATAGAATTATGTATTAAAACTGAGCTGGAAATTAGTCAGCTTGACCCTGAGGATCGTAAAATTTTTATGGAAGATTTGGGTATTACGGAGTCAGGAATTGATAAGCTCTCTAAAACAGCTTATGACCATCTGGGGTTGATTTCCTTTTTGACAGCAGGTCAGGATGAAGTCAGGGCTTGGCCAATCAGAAAAAACACTGCCGCTAAAAAAGCGGCGGGAAAAATTCATTCCGATATTGAAAAAGGGTTTATTCGCGCCGAAGTATGCAAATTTAACGATCTTAAAGAACTTGGTTCCATGGCTAAAGTTAAGGAAAAAGGTTTATTGGCTTTAGAAGGCAAAGAGTATATAGTGCAAGACGGGGATATTATAAATTTCCGGTTCAATGTCTAAAGGTCTTGCTTACTTAATTTTAAGGAAGATAATCCATCTTTAAGCAAATAGAAAATAATTCCTAATCTTTAATAGTGATATCTTTTAGAATAAAAGTAATATTTTTAAGAATTAAATAGTATAAAAATAGAAAGCCGGAAAAAAAGAGAGTCTGTGGTAAAAAACCTCAGGCTTTTTTGCCAATAGATAACTATCCTATGGTATACTGAGTTAGCAGGTGCTTTTAACCCCGGCGAGACCCAAAAGAATAAGGGAGGAATAATTCATGAAACGCTGGCGTGAGATGCTCAATTATTTAATTAAAGGAATGTCTAAGGCGATATTTCGTTTTCCCTTCACGGTGATCTGCTTGGCAGGCGCTACCGGGTTAACTTGGTATATGATTTCCCTCCATACTTCTCCGCCCTTAGTTATTGAGAAGCTGATGTATACCCTTTTAGTCGGTGCCTTTTTGGGGATGGCAGGGCAGTCTAAAGCAGAAAGATTTGCCTTCTTGAAGAATAAACGGCTGGCAATCTATTTAGTTTCCTTATTCTTAACCCTGGGTTATTTCCTGATTATTTGGCCGGCACCGGAAGTTAGTTCGGAAATTGTTGTCCGTACCCTGGTAGCTGTTTTCGCCATGCTTTGCGCCGTGCTCTGGGTTCCTTCCTTCAAGAGTCAAACGGATTTTAATGAAGTGGCATTAATTCACTTTAAAGCGACTTTTACTTCAGTGCTTTATTCCGGGGTTTTAACCGTAGGAATAGCTGCTATTTTAGCTGCTATCGACGCCTTATTGTTTAATGTTCACAGTGATGCTTACCAATATACTATTTCTTTCCTCTGGATTATGTTTGCTCCTCTCTATTATTTGTCTCTTTTACCGAAATTCAATTCCGAAGAAGAAGAGGATCGGCAAGCACTGCAAACAGCCAAAAATTACCCACGCTTCCTGGATATTCTCGTGTCTTATATTGCTATACCACTTGTGGCGGTCTACACTTTGGTACTACTTGCATACTTTATAAAAATCTTGGTTACCTTCCATTGGCCTTCCGGGCAGCTTGGACCGATGGTCCTTATCTATTCAGCTGCCGGATTAGTGATCTTTGTCCTGGCCAGTTTGCTTCAAAATCGATTTGCCGGTCTCTACTGCAAAATTTTTCCCAAAGTTCTTATCCCGATAGTCGTGATGCAATTGATTTCTGTAGGAATCCGTTTAAATGCCTACGGGGTTACCGAATCTCGTTACTATGTCGCTTTGTTTGGCATTTTCTCTATTTTGATAGGTTTTATACTCAGTATCAAACCGGTAACCAAGAATGGCTTGATAGCCTTGCTTGCTGCTTTATTTGCCGTTATCTCCATTATTCCGCCGGTTGACGCATTTACAGTATCCCGTGTAAGTCAAATTGCCAGATTGGAAAATTACTTGCAGGCTGAAGGAATATTAGTTGCTGGCAAACTGACGCCAAAGGCTGATGCTTCTGAGAAAACGAAAATCGAAACTACAAATATTCTCACTTATTTAGACAGGAGCAGCTCTTTAAAATATATCCAGTGGCTGCCGGAGGATTTTAATATCTACCGGGATATGGAACTTGTCTTGGGCTTTAAACCAACTTATCCCCAGGATATAGATTGGGAAAGCAAGTTTTTCTACGCCATGATTGATCGTGAAAAGCCTGTGTTTGTTTCCGGGTATGATCTCAGTGTGAATGTTGATTGGGTAAATTATAGGAATGGAGATGAAGACGGAATCAAAATTTATCCCTTTACCTTGAACGGGGAAGAATATAAATTAACGATAAAACAATTATCCGGTATGGAAACCAGAATCGCCGTCCAGGACGCTGTGGGAACTGAACTGATAGGAACCGGGATCTACGAATTTGCGAAAAAACTTGCTGAGGATAGCACAGGAGCCAAAGAAGCTTTGCCTCCGGAAAAAATGACAATTGAAGTTCTAGAGGACCGTTACCGGTTGAAAATTGTTTTCCAAAATATTAATCTTACATTCGGTACAGATAGCGATGCCGGAGCTAGTTACTCAGCCTGGGTCCTTTTTGGTGTAGATGAAATAAGGTAGAAATTACCGCCCTGATGTATTCAAGCCTAGAAACAAGTTTTCATGTCCGGAAACATAATATAACACCAGCCTAACTTAAAGCAGCGGAATGGAGTTATAAAATAATAAGTTCTTCATAACTTACCTTATGATTGCCTGAATATTTGTACTTGTTTATAGAACCTGTATTTTCTGGTCGGTTTCTCCAGAACAGAAATGTACAGGCTTTTTTGTTGTTTCTGTTCTTTTCTTTTAAGAATAAGTTAAGGATTTGACAAAAATAATTGTTGCAATTATACTAATTTAGTAAATTACTAATTTACTGAATGAATAATTTGCACATATATTGATACACATATTCAGCAATTACACTTTGGGTTATTTGGCATTTATAAAAGCTAAATAAAAATACTTAGTCCTGCGGTAATATGTCAAGCGAATGAATTTAAGAATTGGAAATTAGGGATTGGAATTTTGATGAAAAAAGGTAACTCAAACTAAACCCAGTAAACTTAGTAAAAACTGGATATTACCAAAGGATATTGAGGAGGTGTTTACCTCATCGATCACCTTTCTTTGAGGCGTGTAGACTTGATCGTTGCGTAGCAAAGCATCGATCAGACGCACAAGTTTTCTAGCGGTTAAGACGAGTGCCATTTTGTGTTGATGTTTAGGAACTTCACGGTATTTTTTCTGGTAATAGCTTTTAAACTCAGGTTCGTAATTTTTTACCGAATTGGCAGTCTCAATAAGGTAATAACGAAGATATTGATTACCAGAACGAATACGTTTAGTTTCATCAGCTTCAAAAGTTCCGGATTGGTGCCTGTGCCAGGTAATACTTAGCTAAAGAAGCTTGATCTTTAAATCTGTTAATATCACCGATTTCAGCAAGTTTTCCGGCAGAATAAACAAGGCCAATTCCAGGAATAGTCTTTAAAGTATTAGGAATGCCATCCAATAGTTTCTCGATAGCCTTATCCAATTGCTTAATCTGTGCTTTAAGGCTACGGATGGTCTCAATGGAAGTAGCCAGAAGGATGTCAATAGAATCTTCTACACACTTAGAAAGACGGTAGGAAGATCTGGCAGCATTCTGGATACTCTTGGCGACCTGCTCAGGGTCAGGGAAACGGTTTTTCCCTTTCTCCCGAAGGAATTCAGCAAGAGAAGAGATATCCATCGAACTAATTTCTTCAATGCTAAATTGTTCAAGAAAAAGTTCCATTATGGCATTGCCAAACACAGAGCTGTCTACTTCCGAAGTAAAAGCACTGCATTTAAAAAACAAATTATTAAGGAAGTATTGCTTTTCCCGGACTAAATTGTGAGTAATATGGTAGCGCATCCGAGTTAAACGCTGCAGAGCGATATATTGTTCCTGCATAATCATGGTTAAAGGAAGCCTCCCAAAACGTAAGCGATCAGCAATGATCCAGGCGTCAATGTCATCGGTTTTATCTAAGTCTGTGTAAGCTTCTTTAAACTTACGAATCAACTTAGCATTGATGGTATACACCTTAGTCTGGCGTTTTTTTAAAGCTTCATCCTCATGAAGGAACATGGCCGGATGCCAGCTGTACACGGAGGTTGATTCCATACCAATCTGAATATCCTGGCAGGAATACTGATCCGCTAAAGCGATGATTTGAGAGCGTAAAAAGTTAGAACCATGAAGGTTATTTTCGACTGTGAGAGACTTTAGAGTTGCTCCTTCATGGTCCATGATACAAACTTTGAGATCTTTAGAACTGACGTCTATAGATAGTTGGGGACTCTGTCCCCAAACCCCTGTCCTCGCCGGAGGGCAGCCGGTCATATCTGACCGGAAGACAAAAGGATATTAGGCCAGTCAGATGTCAAGGGTCTCCGGCTTCGCCTCCGATGAACGAGCTTTGCTCGCCCTTGACATCCGGCCAACGTCAGTCAACTCAATTGGAATTTCTATAAGTTTTGTTTTCAAAACATATTATACGAGGAGGATAAGTTAATGAAAATACCAACTACTCTAAAGCACAAGCCGGTTATCGTTTCCGAGAATTATGAGAATGTTGACGGGCGGTATGCTTATAATTCGGATGCGAAAGGGCTTTCGTTAGGACTCGCCCAGTGGAATGATCGGGGGAAAGTTGAAATCTCAGCTAAAGTATGGAGACATACAGGGGAAAAATGGTCCAGGCAATCGGAAGAACTGCCGCTACACCGGGTGATTGATTTGGCCATTCTTGTTTGCCGCGCTAAACAGCACTTCAGGGAAGCTTATCGCTATGACAAATTATATGATCCGGCCAATCCCATAATTGACAGAGTAGGCCTGCAAGGCGATGCCATGACGGTAGCTGTTTGTACGGATAATGAAAAGATCGATGAAGATATTAAACTCTTTGATCAGGTTCTTAGGCAGGATGACGAGTTAATCAGTGAACGTTTAAAAACTTTATCCAGAATCCTAAAAGAGATGGGTTATTAGCTATGGCAAAATAGTTTCATTTTGTAAGGTTACGGATTGATTATTTTTACTGCAAGGTGACAAATATGGACAGGAAAAAAGAATTAAAAGAACTGTATAAGCAGATGAAACCACCAATGGGCGTTTATGTAATTCGCTCTAATTTTAGTAAGAAGTGTTTTCTGGAAGCAACGAATAATTTAAAGGGCAGACTAAACAGTACTAAAGTAAAACTGGAAAACAATTTTCACCCAAACAGGGAACTGCAGAAAGATTGGAATGAACATGGGGAAGGAAGTTTTACCTTTGAAATTCTGGAAGAGCTGGAATATGCCAAAGATGATTCGAAAACGGACTACAGCGATGATTTGGCCCTGCTGCATATGGAATGGGAAGAAAAAATGGCTGCCGCAGGATATGAATTCTATAATAAGTCTTTCGGTGCCCGTAAACATGATTAATGATAGGTTTTAGATTTTAATGGCGAAAGGAATATTGAATAAAGAAAAAGATTGGTTTCTTAAGTCGAAAATGATAAAATTTAGGTATTTGGAGCAGGAATTTAGAGGAATTAGTAGAATAACTAAGTATAATAATAATTTGCAATTAGTATCTATTTGCAAATATTATAAGTAATATGAGGAGTTGGCAGGATGTTAGAGTGGAAAGAGGAATATGCTATTGGGGTACCGCTGATTGATGAGCAGCACCAGAAACTTTTTGAAATTGGCAATAGGCTTTATGAACTGTTAGAGAACTACATTTTAGATG
This sequence comes from Peptococcaceae bacterium, assembly GCA_012839895.1. Taxonomy (GTDB): domain Bacteria; phylum Bacillota; class Desulfitobacteriia; order Desulfitobacteriales; family Syntrophobotulaceae; genus DUML01. The sequence continues at coordinate 35,404 of DUML01000036.1, forward strand.
ATAAGTATGATAAAATTGTGGCTATTATACAGGAATTACGGGAATATACCAAATATCACTTTGCCAGTGAAGAACAGTATATGTTGCAAATTAAATATCCCAAGTATTTTAGCCAAAAAGTTGAGCATGACGACTTTATTGCAAAAATTGAAGAAGTAGAGCTTAAAGAAATAGATGAAAACCAAGATCAGTATATCCGTGATTTACTTGTTTTTGTTTTTAATTGGATTTTGGAGCATATTATCAAGAAGGACAAGCTCATAACTTCTTCCTCCTAGGATTCCGGTACCTTAAGAAATAACAACAAATTAAGAAAAAAATTTGAATATATTAAATAGAAAGAGAAGGGCTGCCTTAAAAATAAGGAAGCTCTTTTTTCCTGTTCTAAAATACATACTGGTAAAAAACAAGGGGAATACTGGACTCGTAATTTAAAAAAGAAAGATTTATACTAAAGTGGAAACAAAACTGAAAATATAAAGTAGACTAGAAAGAGAGTCCGATTTAGGCAGCTTAGCTATTATACTTTTTTGGAGGAGGATTTAATGCCGATAAATAGTAATGGATATGAACCGGAAAAGATTGCACAATTTCAAACCATTTTACAGGATGTAAAAAGATGGGTAAGAGAAGTAGGGAAAATTCAGAGGGAAAACTTGTGGAAACAAAACCTCCTGATTGAAACTAAATCTTCCGAAGTGGATTTGGTCACGGAGATTGATAAGCTTTCCGAGGAGTATTTCCTAAAGGCTATCGGTGAGAACTATCCTGAGCACAGCATCCTTTCTGAGGAAGCGGGAGAAAACGAAAAAACCGGGACACTTTACAGGTGGATCATAGATCCTCTTGACGGGACCACCAATTATGCCCAAGGGCTTCCGATATTTGCGATTTCAGTAGCTCTTCAGTATCAGCAGGAGACAGTCTTAGGTGTAATTTATGTCCCCATGCTCGATTTGCTTTTTGAGGCTATTAAAGGCCAAAAAGCCTATGTGAATGGTAAAAGAATAAAGGTTGGAGCTAAATCCGATTTAAAAGAATGTTTGCTTTCTACCGGCTTCCCTTATGACCAGGCACAAAACCCAGATAATAATACCAATTATTTTTCTCACTTTGTACCTTTGACGAGAGGAATAAGAAGATTGGGCTCAGCAGCTTACGACCTGGCTAATGTTGCCGCAGGAATCCTGGATGGCCATTGGGAATTGAATTTGAATTTATGGGATGTAGCGGCTGGGTTCCTTTTAGTGGAAGAAGCGGGGGGAAAAGTAATTCTTCTTGAAGATAAAAGGGGAGTTTCTTTTGTGGCCGGCAACTCTGTTGTTGCCGATAAGATTTACCAGGAAATAAGGTCAGTGGATAAAAAAAAACAAATAGTTAGCTAGTAGATTGTGATTTAACGAAATTATAGAAATGGATTATTAAGGCAGTAAAAAAAGGCCTTGAGGCCTTTTTTAAAATACGCCTTTGATTTTAAAAGATGGACCAAAAAGAGGAAGATTGGATTTTAATTCTATTTCTACGCTATCAGAGACTGAGAGTTCTTTATCTATGAATATTTTGACACCTTCATGTTCATATTGATGAAATTTTTCTGTCGATTCGGGTTCAGCGCTGACCTCAGACCAGAGGTATTTGGCAAAACCGGCTCAAGTACGACAAACAACCTGCTTGATTATTAAATTATTACCTTTCTTGCGGATAATATCGAGTGTTTTAGCGTTAATAATGAAATTCAATTTTGTTCACCTCCATATACCCCATATGGGTATATTTATATTATATAGTTTCTTGTGCCAAAATTCAATGGTAAGATTCAAATATCTGGATTTCCATATTTATCAGTGCTAATATTAATTCATATGTAGTACTATTTAGCATCTCAATGTTGTTATTTGTAAATGTTTTCAAACGCTTTCAATAGCAGCAAAGGGATTTTATGCAGCTTGGACAATTATTTAAGGCGGTGAAATTTAAAGCGATATAAAATTTAAAAAAAATAGGTGACTTAGGATAAGTGAATATTTTCTTTTTGTAAGAATAGTAATTTAGTAACAAATTATAAGGGAGGAGCAAAATGAGAAAGATAAAAATTCTAACAGACAGTACTTGCGATCTTCCAAAGGATATAATTGAAAAATATGATATTGGAATTATGCCTTTATTTGTCGTTTTTGGTGAGGAGAACTACCGTGATGGTGTGGATTTGCAGCCTGAAGGTTTGTTTAAGTTGGTAAAAGAAAAAGGGACTTTGCCTAAGACGGCAGCATTATCACCGTATGATTGTTTAGGTTATTTTCGAGAGTATATCGACCAGGACATGGATATAATAGCGATAACGATTTCCAGTAAAATTTCTTCAACTTATCAAAATGCCCTTGTTGCCGCTTCCGAGTTTCCTGAAGGAAGGATCTGGGTAGTCGATTCGCAAAACATTACTGCCGGAGAAGGTATGTTGGCAATAATAGCAGCCAAAATGGCTCAAGAAGGCAAAACCCCTCAAGAAATTGTAACTAAGCTTGAGGAGATCATTCCGAAAGTTAAAGTACACTTTGTGATTGATACTTTGGAATACCTCTATAAGGGCGGCAGATGCAGTGCGCTGCAGAATTTATTGGGGACTGCTTTAAAAATCAGGCCAATCATCGGTGTAAAAGATGGCTGTATGCTGGTTGCCGGGAAAACACGGGGGGATAAAAAGAAAGCCTTGAATCAAATTATTGATTGGGCCCTTCAAGATAAGCAGGAGATAGATTTTAATCAAGTATTTGTTATAAGCTCTTTAGGGGGAGAAGAAGAGGCGGTGTATATAAAAGACTGCCTTAGTAAAGTTTTAGTTGACACAGAAATAATTGTCGGCTTGGCTGGTTGTGTGATATCTTGTCATTGCGGTGAAAAAACTACCGGAATTATTTATATTAAAAAATAGATTATAATTATTTATAACAAATTAGGTCATAATTATTTATAATGAAATAAAAAAACAGAGTTATTATCAAGTATTTACTGATTTTTCTAAAATTTTTACTTTTCTCCTTTTTGTGGTAAGATATTGACGTTAAATATTTGTTTAAACATTGTAAGGTCTTTGCAGGAACTAACTAAATTGGGGGAGAAAAATGGACATTAGTCTAATTTTATTTACTTTTTTCGGTGGTTTGGGTTTATTCCTTTATGGGATCAAGGCCATGTCCGACGGGCTTCAGTCAGTAGCCGGTGATAAACTGCGCGTTATCTTAGAAAAGGGGACAAGCTCTCCGATTCGAGGAGTTTTAACGGGCACTTTAGTAACGGCACTAATCCAAAGTAGCAGTGGTACCACAGTAATTGTTGTCGGTTTGGTTAATGCCGGGTTACTAACCTTAAGACAGGCCATTGGTGTCATAATGGGATCGAATATCGGTACGACAATTACAGCTTATCTAATCGGTTTTAACCTGAAAGACTATGCTCTGCCGATTATTGCCATAGGTGTCTTATTAATCTTTTTTACCAAGAAAAAGAAATACCATTATATTGGCCAGGTAATATTCGGTTTTGGCCTGCTGTTTTTCGGCATGGAAATCATGGGTCAGGGAATGCAGCCTTTAAGGTCATCGGACTTTTTTATTAACTTAATGGTTAATGTTGAAAACAATGCTCTCCTTGGTGTTCTTATCGGAACTATTTTTACCGGTATAGTACAAAGCAGCAGCGCTACCATTGGTATTCTGCAAGAGCTGGCTAACCAAGGGGCGGTTACTATCAGCCAAGCTATACCTATTCTTTTTGGCATGAATATCGGAACAACTGCCACAGCCCTTTTGGCTGCTATTGGAACAAGTGTAGCCGCCCGCCGTGCCGCCTTGTCCCATTTCTTGTTTAATGTTCTTGGGACCTTGATTTTCTTGCCATTGTTTATTAGCGGTTTGTTCTTAATTTTTGTCAAACATTTTACAAATGGCATTTACTTGCTGCTGCCAGGTGTTGAAGGAAATTGGGAATCATTGAACCCCATGATGCAAATAGCTCAATTCCATGGCGCTTTTAATATTTCCAATACAATTCTCCTGATTCCTTTTGTATCTGCCTTGGCAGCGCTTGTTACTAAACTAATCCCTGCGAAGGCTGAAGAAATCGATTTGGCCCCTCGCTACTTGGAACCCAGGCTTTTACATAATCTGCCTGTAGCCTTAAATAACGCCAAACATGAGCTGTTAAGGATGGGCAACATTGCCTATGATACTCTCAGTAATGCCATAGAATACTTTTTCACCAGGAAAGAGGAAAACCAAAATGCAGCTAGGACTTGCGAAGCAATAGTGGATAAGCTGCAGAATGAAATAGAAACCTATGTAGTTAAAGCCATATCCGGCAAGAACCTCCCGGATGCTTTATCCCAAAAAAGCCATACCATTCTGCAAGCAGTCGGAGATATTGAAAGGATGGCGGATCATTCCGACAACATTGTTGAACTTGCCGATTATGCTACTACCCATGGTTTAACTTTCTCTGATAATGCTTTGAATGATTTAGAAAAATTGGTTGAGAAAGTCAAAGAGATCATTCTACTTTCTCTGCAAGCCCTTGAAAAAGAAGATAAAAAGCTTGCCAAAGAAGTTATTGAAAAAGATGATGTAATTGATGAGATTGAAAAAGAACTGCGTAAAGCTCATATTGCCAGAGTAAATGCCCGTACTTGCAGTGGTAACGTTGGGGCAGTATATCTTGACATCCTTAGTAACTTGGAAAGGATAGGCGATCATTCCGTCAATATTGCCGGTTATGTCATAGGCAATAAAACTGTTTAATTTTTCAAGGATTGTAGAATAACAAGAAAGATGTTAACATTTTGTCATTTTTTTGTTAATATAAATTTGGAGATTGTATTTTTTGCAAAACAATAATGAGCTCTTAACGGGCTCATTATTATTATAATTTTTTTTGTTATTAGTTATTTGTGACTTTCTTAAGTAATTACCATTATTACGTATAAATTGAGGAGTATTAAAATGGGTACCAAAATAGGCCAAAAGATTATTGTTTGTAGCTTAGTTTTTTATTTTGTTTTTGTTCTTTTCCCGGAGAGAGTTCTCTCTGCGCAAACATTGCCGCCCTCCTTAAAAGGCATTATAGGTGAAATGACTGCCCAGCCTATGTTTGTCGAACTCGCGGGTCAGGGAGAAGTTCTTCTTCTGCCCACTAAAGCCGGGTTGTATTTGGTAAAAGACGGGCAAATTCAAAAGCATTTTTGCCCTGGCCAAGAAGTAATGGCTTTAGCAGTTTTACCCGACCTGGATCGAGACGGCCAAAAGGATTTAGTAGTCGGGCTCAAAGAAGAATTGTTGCCTAATGTTCTGGCTTTGAGCAGTGAGAAGGGAACAATAATTTGGCGTTTCTCCCCAGTTAATAAAATATATAAAGAAGGCTATGGCCGGCTTGATTACCAACCGGAGATAACCGGAATTATCTGTTTTCCGGATAGTAATGAGCAAGTTTTGTACCTTTCAGCAGGGTATTCATTGTATAAGCTCTCAGTTTTTAATGGTGGAGTACTCTGGGAACACAGGGAGCCTGGAAAAATTATAGCAATTTCAACAGATGCAGATTTAAGCGGTAAGTCACCTGGGTACATTACTCTTTTCAATGTTCGCGGTGAGGATGTAACCATAGACAGCCAGGCGGGGAAAGAGATAAAGCGCCAACCTGCGGGCCAATTTCAGAATATGGCTAAAAATGTGTGGATAACTGACAGTAAAGGGCGAGTTTTGAGAACCGATCTGCCTTCCGAGGTTGCATTGCTTGATAAGGAACTCACTACCAAGGTCTGGTCTTTGCCGAAATTCCAAACCAATGGGTATCTAGGTTTGTCAGACGGAAGTAATGATCTTATTTTGCTTTATGCAATGGGGCAGGATGCTGGAATTAAAAAACAGGGCTTAATCCAAAAAGTCACTAATCAAGGCGAGTTGATTTGGGAATATGGACTTGAATCATCTTTCCTTGCCGACTATCAGGGAATGGAACTGATCCAAATTGGAGGGGATTTCAACCAGGATGGGGTTAGCGATATTCTGGGAGCTTTATCTCCAGCCGCAAGCGCTGAAAGCGGTTTACCGGCCAAAGTAATTGCTATTAGCGGTCATTCTGGCGAAATTATCTGGGAAGGCAATTTAATTCACCCTACTAAAATTTCGGCGCTCATTCCCTACCAGGACATAAATAATGATGGAGTGCCGGAAGTCTTTGTTGGTACTATTAGTAACGCTTATCTACTAGACGGCGCCGAGGGAAAAATAATTAGAGACTGGATTTATTTTAATTCTCAAAAAGATGGGTATTTTGAACCTACCAAAGGACTGGAGCAAGAGGTGCTTCTTATTCCCGCAGGGGATGTTAATAAGGATAATCTAACTGACCTTTTTGTTCTTTCGTCTCTGGAAGTAAGGTTAGGCTTATCCAATAGGGTTGAAGGCTTGGATTTTTATTATAAAGAGTTAACAGTTGCTTCCCAGGGAGAGTTTAACCTGGAAGAGTCCTTTTCTTTTGATGACCTGAATATGGACGGGATTCCGGAATTGCTGCTGACCCAAGAAATAGGGGAGCAGAAAGTCAAGATGATTATTTCCGGAGCAGACGGGGAGCTTATGGTTGAGATTAAAGGTTCGAAACCGATTCTAAAATCAACTGGGGTAGATTTTAACAACAACCAAGTTCTTGACATTTTAAGTTATCAGGTTAATCCTGACAGGGTCGTGACTTTGCAATTAATCGACGGCCTTGACGGTAAGACAATTTGGACCTCCCCGGGTTTTCCAGCCGAGGAGGGATTGAATTTTGCTGAAATGTCTCCAAGTTGCTTTGTTGATGATTTAAATGGGGATGGCATGCCTGAATTGGCTATCTTAAAAGCTGCTGTTTCAGGAAGAGGGCTATTTATCGATATATATGATGTTGCAGGGGGATGGGCGGAGCCTTATAAAACTCTTCAAATACAGGCTGGGGCTTATCCAAAAGTAAACAGGTCCTGGGTTTGGGGTTTTAATTTAGAAACGGTAGGCCTGTATGCTGAAAAATATCTTGCTGTAACGGGAAGATTAGATGGAAGTGACGTGGGGTTAAACCTCCTCCTTTACGATTATAAAGAAGAAAAAGTCCTTGGCTTTTACCCTGTCTCTGCCAGGGCTATAGCCGTAAGGGGAGACAGCTTGGTTATAGAAGATCTGGAAAAAAAGGTTAGTTTTTGGCATTTGCCGGTAGGCCAAGGAGAAATTGAGCTTATTGGTGACTCTAACCGCTCCCCGTTAAGATTTAAATTAAGAAGTGGCGATACTTTTGCGAGGACTAAAATTTACATAGATAATATACTTGCTTTGGAAACCTTGGCAGACACAGCGGAATTGGAGATTACCTCCGGAAAACATCTGCTGGGTATTGCTCAATATGATTTACTGGGTGAGCATACCTATCAGAATATACCAGTTGAAATTGCAGCCGGCAATGTGGGTAGGAATATTACTACCGTTTTAACAATAGTATTGTTAGGTTTGGTATTTGGTGTTCCAGCCTATTTACGGCAACGTATCAGGGCAGGTGTTAAACGTGGCTAATTATGCAGTAAATGTTAATAACTTATATAAGAAATACGGCAATAAAATGGTTCTAAATGATTTTAACTGGAAAGTTCCTGCGGGTGAAATCCATGCTTTAGTAGGAAATGCAGGTTCAGGAAAGACTACCTTGCTTAATATTTTGGCTGGAATAATCAGGCCCACCAATGGAAGCTGTAAGATATTTTCCTACCGTTTGGGTAGCTTGGAAGCTAAAAAAGTTATTGGATATGTTCCGGCTCAACCGGCTTTTTACTCTTCTCTTAATCTAGTGGACTACTTAGTATATATGGGGATGATTTCCGGTTTGAACCAGACAGTGGCAATATCCCGGGCTAAAACTTTATTGAAAAGAATAGATCTTTATAGTTTTCGTTGGAAAAAACCAGTAGATTTAACCCAGGGTATGAAAATAAAAATTGCTCTTGCTCAAAGCCTGCTGGCTGAACCGCTTCTCCTTTTGCTGGATGAACCGGTTAGCGGTTTGGAACCGGTTGCCAAAATGTCCATTTTAGAACTGCTTAAGGGCTTGGCTGGAGAAGAAGAAGTTACTGTTGTTATTACTGCCGAACACTGGGCTGATGTTGCAAGTATTGTTGATAAAATCACTATTCTGAACCAAGGGCGTGTACTTCTTAGCGCAGATACACCGGTTGTTAAATCGATTTTTGAGCAGGGGGTTTTTGCTCTGGACACAACGGACAATAGTAAAACATTTGATGTCCTTAAAAGGATGAGTTATCTTCAGCAAATAACCAGGACCAAACAAGGCTCTCTCCTCGTTATAACTGAAGAAATTGAACGCTTTCGTAAAGATCTTCCCGGTGTTATTTATAAGTTGGATCAAGAGCTTTTGACTTTTGAGCAGATAGAACTTACTGAAGAAAACCTTTCCAATTATCTGTTCAGACCGGAAGGAGTGTAAACATTGGGAGCGATTTTTATTGCAACTTTATACAAACTTTTAAATCCACGAAAAGTAATTATCTACCTTCTGGCAGTATCCTTGGTTTCGGCACTGGCTGCATTGTTAATCAAATATCTTTTTGGAAGTTCCAATTTGCAAGGGCAAATCATTACTTATACCAGTTTTTTTGTAGGTTTGAGTTTTTTTTGGATTCTAGGTCTTCCCCTGGTTCTTTGGATCTGTTGGCAGGGAGTGGGGCTTATTGCCGGGGAAAAAGAAGAAGGGACACTGCTGTTATTGTTAAGCAAACCCTTAACCAGAAAGCAAATTCTTTGGGCAAAACTTCTTGCGCTTCTTCTTTCCGCTCCCCTTTTAGGGGAATGTACTCTTTTTTTATCCTTAATGAGTATGACACTTTTTATTTTTCCGGATGATCAGATTACCTTTATGATTTTGAAATACTTTCCCTATTTAAGCTTGTATTTATTGTTCATTACAGTTTGTTATTCCATTCTCTCCACCGGCCTCTCAGTTTGGAATAAACCAAGAAAGAAAATAAGGGGAGGCCTTCTTTGTTTAATTTTAATCCTTTATCTTATTCTCCCGGGATTAAGATTAATTGCCGAGTACATTCTCCATATACCGATTGAATACAGTTGGGGGAATTGGCTTATATATTTTAGTTACTTGGATCTAAATACCCATCTTTACACTGTTTTCGCTTATTTTCTAAATTTGGCCGGAAGCGTTTCTCTTTCTCCGGTTTTAGCTATAGAACCTCTACTATCTCCTTTTGTGATTTTAGTAATTTGGCTGGCTGCTTGTCTTTTATTTTTAAATATAGCCTTAAGATATTTTGATAATTTGGAGATCCTTTCCTAAAATTCAAGTTTTTTAAATACAAGTTTTGTAAAAGATTTTAAAAATTTGGATATTGTCTTAACCGAACTATTTGTAATATAATTTGAGGTAAGTTTGCATTAGAGGGAGTAAAAGGATGGAGAAAATATTAACAAAATATGATGAATTTTTTCTCAAAACCGCTAAACCAATTATTGAACACGAAGAATATCAAAAAATGAAATATATTCCCCATCATAACGGTTCGGTTTTTGAACATTGTGTGAGAGTGGCTTACCTTTCTTATAAGATCGCTCTGTGGTGCCGTCTGGACGTAGTATCTACGATCAGGGGAGCGTTGTTGCATGATTTTTATCTTTACAAATTTAAAAAAAGAGAGAAAAAAAATCTTTTGGCTGAAGGTTATAGACACTCTCGTAATCATCCTAAGATCGCTAAAGAAAATGCTTTAAAGTATTTTAATTTAAATGAGAAAGAAATCGATATAATTATTAACCACATGTTTCCGGTGGGCTTACCTAGGTGTTATGAAGCTTGGATTACATCCTTTGCCGATAAAGGGTTAGCCCTTTTGGAGTACTCTGTCCGAGCTTGGACATTCGCCTATCTCAAAACAAAAATATCCCTTAAAGCTCGGAGACATTAAATTGCCAATTTATCAGATATTAACCGGTTAATCCCGGTTTTTTTATTAATTGGTGTTACGGCCAAAGGGTAATTTTTATCAAATTTGTTTAAAAACCTAACAGTATATGGTAAAATTAATAAAACGGATTATTTTTTAGGAGCTATATTAAGGTTATGAGTAAGCTGAAAGACTTAAATAAAATGTTGAAAGAAAGAGGTTATAAATTAACCAATCAAAGGCAACGGGTTTTTGAAGTTGTAAGCGAAAATGAAGGGAACCACCTTAACAGCCTGGAGATATATGAACATGTCCGCAAAAAATACCCGGATATTGGGGTTGCAACAGTCTATCGTACTTTAGCCTTGCTGGAAGATATGGGATTAATTTATGGCGTTGATTTTGAAGACGGATTTCGGAGATATGAGCTTGCTAATGACAATGAAGAGCATAGGCATCATCACTTGATATGCATTGAATGCGGCTCAATACGGGAAGTCCAGGAAGATTTGTTAGGCACAATTGAAGAAGCAATCTCTCACAAACATAACTTTAAAGTAATGAACCACCGGGTGAAGTTTTACGGTTATTGCGCAAAATGCCAGGAAAAAATGGCTGGGTCAAAACAGGATGAACCAGAATCCTAGGGACTTCTATATACAATTGTTAAATTAAAGATTAAAACCTGGGGCCGTTGCATTGGCCCCTTAAAATTTTATAGTATCTTTAATTTTTTGCGTTACTTAGCCAACCGTTAAAGCAGCTAAGCGTTGTGAGCACAGCTTTTACAGCGTTAAACTTGAGCATAGGAAATAGTTATAAGGTTAAAACTTTTGGAGGAGGCGCAGTTATGATTACCAAGCAGAAAACTAATGCGGTACGAATCATTGAGGCTCAAGGGATAGCATACGAGTTATTCGAGTATTCAGTTGAAGACGGCTTGCTTGATGCGGTGTCGGTTGCTCAAAAGACAGGTTTTGATCCGGATCGGGTTTTTAAGACTTTGGTCACTGTTGGCAAGAAGAGTGGTGTCAATATTTTTGTTATTCCAGGCAATTGTGAGTTAAATTTAAAAAAAGCTGCTGAAGCAGCCGGAGATAAAAATATTGAAATGGTTAAGTCGAAAGACCTCCTGCCTTTAACCGGATATATTCATGGCGGGTGTTCACCGATTGGCATGAAAAAGGCTTATCCTACCTTTTTGGAAGAAATAGCTTCAGAATACGATTATATTGTGGTGAGCGCAGGAAAGATCGGGCTTCAGGTTAAACTCAGCCCGTTGGACTTAGTAAACCTTACCGGTGCCAAGTATGCAGACCTGGTTTAAAGAATCGGAGTTAATAAGCGGGAGATGGATTCTTTGAACTTAATAATATTGGGCCTTTTTCTATATTTTTCCAGGGTGAGCTCTTCGCAGAATTGGAGATCCTGCTCAAAGGCATCGTGAAGTTGTTGAGCGACTTTGACATCATAAATAAAGGCATTGACTTCAAAATTTAGTCTAAAACTTCGGATATCGAAATTGGCAGTACCCACAGAGGCAATTTTTTGATCAACAACGATAGATTTGGAGTGTAAAAATCCTTTATTGTAAGTAAAGGCTCTTACTCCGGTATTAAGTAAGTCGCCTATGAAAGAATAGGTAGCCCAATAAACAAAAATATGGTCGGGTTTATTAGGGATCATAATTCGTACATCAACCCCTGAAAGAGCAGCGATCTTCAGGGCTTCTTGGATGCTGTCGTCAGGTACGAAGTAGGGTGTTTGGATATAAATGCATTTTTTTGCCGAATTAATCATTTTAAGATAGCCTTGTTTAATTTCTTCTTGAGGGGAGTCAGGACCGCTGGAGACAATCTGAATCCCGGAAGTACCCTGGATTTGGGGCTTGGGATAATATTTAGAATCTAGTACTTCTTCCTGGGAAGCTGACCGCCAATCAAGAAGAAATCTGGTTTGCATATCATGTACAGCAGTTCCGGTTATTTTTAGATGGGTATCTCGCCAATACCCCATCTTTTTTTTTAGGCCAAGATATTCATTCCCTACATTGAATCCGCCGATAAAGCCGATCTGACCGTCAATAATAACTAATTTTCGGTGATTGCGATAATTAAGCCTTAAGTTAATATAACTTAAAATGGAGGGGAAAAACTTTTTTACCTTGCCTCCAGCTTGAAGCAAGGGCTCAAAATCACTGTCATGCAGGCGGTTGCCAAGGGCGTCTACTAAAAACCTTACTTCGACACCTTCTTGAGCCTTTTCAGTTAGGATTTTCAGCAGTTGTTTACCTAAGGAATCCCTTTTAACTATGAAGTAAAGGATATGAATATGATCCCGGGCGTTAAGGATACACTCGAATAATTCCTTGAATTTTTCGGTTCCGTCTGTGAATACTTCAACCGTGTTATCCTGGGAGTAAATGGCCTTGCCTTGGATATGGTGTAAGAGAATCAAGTCTTTATAGTTTTCCATTTCCGGGTCATTAAAGACTACCCTTCCTTCTTGCAGGTCTTGAATCTCTTTTTTCAGTAAAGAAGCATATAACTGTTGTTTACCGGTTTCCAGCCCGAACATTTTTTTTCGGGTAAGGTTTTGCGAAAAGAGAATATAAAAAATTGCTCCAACGGCAGGCAGCAAAAAGAGAACAAGAATCCAAACTAAAGTAGAAGTAGGGTTTTTTCTTTCCAAAAAAATGACAGTGAAAGCTAAGATGATATTAATGATATAAAGAGCTGTCCCAAGGTGAGAACTAAGGTCCGCAAGGGAGATCATCGGAACCATTACCCCCTTAAGAAGAGGTACTCTTTACCTTTTGTTTCCTTTATACCAAAAACTAAAGACTCAAGCAATAATATTTACCTAAGTGTATATATTTATTAGTATTTTTCCTTTTTCTGTTTTTTTAACTAATATTCATAAAAAAATAGTCATAAAAAGAAAATTTAAGGGAATTGTTATAAATGATTATTACATTAACCGTAATAGATATTACGGCTTTTAAGCGATTGGGGCCAAAGAGGTTGAACTAATAATGAAATTATTGGCTTTAGCACTGGTTATTATTTGCTGGCTTTTTTTAGTTTTTTTGTTAAGCATTTATCTAAAGATTAATTATTGTTATCAGGCTTCAGGAAGCAAACTTTCAGTCCAATTAAAAGTTCTCTTTTCCCATTTGAAAATTGAGTTGGATATTCCCCAGGATATGTTAGCAAATGGAATTAAAAATGCCTTAAGCAATGTTGTAGAGGATTTCACTGAAAACTTTGAAGGGGATGAACGACCGGAAACTGTAATACACCAAGACCGAGGTGGAGGGAAAAAAGTAAGGCGCTATAAATTCTTAAAAAACTCATTACGAGAACTTTTAAAACATTATGTTTTTTCTTGGGCTCGTTTTATCTGGGTAAGCAGACAACTTATGCGGCTAAAAAGATATTTTTATAAGAAGGTTAAACTTCATTCTTTTCAGGCTGTTGTGGAAATAGGGGGAAAAGATGCCTGTACCACAGGTTTATTAACAGGTGTTTGCTGGGCTTTTTTCGGACAAATGACAGCCAGGCTTCACCGTACCGTAACTGTATCTCGTAATGAAATCAGTTATAATGTTATTCCTCATTTCAATGAGGCAACTTTTTTATGCCGGTTGAATTGTATATTAAGCCTTAAAATATGCCATATTATTTTTACAGCCTATAAGTTCCTACTTTTTATCATAAAAAACAGGAGGATCAGGAATTATGCAAGAGCATCCGATTGAAACTTTGATGAAAACAGCCATGGAAAGTATCCAGAAAATGATAAACGTCAACACTGTGATCGGCGATCCTGTGGAAACTCCCACCGGTTCAGTTATAATACCTGTTTCTAAAGTATCCTGTGGATTTGCGGCAGGCGGCAGCGAATTCTCGCCGATGGAAGGGGAGTCAGGGAATGAAGCTAAGAATGAAGAAGAAGGTTCAAAGATGCCTTTTGGCGGAGGCAGCGGCGGTGGTGTGTCTGTTAAACCGGTTGGTTTTTTGGTAGTAAGCCAGGATCAGATAAGGCTTCTTCCTGTCGAGGGAAATATGCTTGCTGAACGGCTGATTGATGAAATGCCCAATCTGATTGATAAAGTTTCTCACTTGATCAATAGACGTAAAAGTTCGCAGGAAATTATTTAGATGAAAGATGCTAATTTCCGAACATAGTTAGACTTCTCGTTATTCTATTCCCTCTGCTTAAGACATACACTTAGGCAGGGGGATTAGTTATATGGTAAATATAATATGGCTGATTATGTTGATTTGTGGAATAATAACAGCTGCTGTCAAAGGTAATATCGAGCAAGTTACCGAATCGGCTCTTAAAGCGGCAGAATTAGGGATTGAAGTTGCTATTCAATTAATGGGCGTTATGAGCCTGTGGATGGGAATAATGCATATTGCTGAAAAAGCGGGCCTTATTCAGGCTTTAGCAAAAATAAGCGGGCCTTTAGTCCGGAAGTTGTTTCCGTCTTTAAGGACGGATAGCCCAGCCTTTGGCCCGATTATAATGAACTTATGTGCCAATATTTTAGGACTTGGTAACGCTGCCACCCCCTTTGGCCTTAAAGCTATGCAGGAGCTCCAAAAGGAGAACCCTCATCCGGATACGGCAAGTCCGGCTATGATAACTTTTTTGGCTTTGAATACTTCCTGTCTTACGCTAATTCCGGCCTCAATAATTGCAGTTAGGATGAAGGCAGGTTCTGAGAATCCAACCGAGATTATCGGAACTACTATTTTTGCTACAGGATGTGCCATGGTTGCTGCCGTGATCTTCGATTATCTCTTCCGAAAGAGGAATAAATTATGATGATTATTAGCGAAATAGCCAGATGGGCTATTCCTTTTATCTTATTTACTGTACCTCTCTATGGCTTTTTGCGCCGAGTACCTGTCTATGAAACTTTTGTAGAAGGTGCAGAAAATGGCTTCAAAACGGCTGTAAAAATAATTCCCTTTTTAATTGGGATGCTTGTTTCAGTCAGGGTCTTTGTTGATTCTGGGGCTTTAGACATAGCAGCAGATTTTCTAAGCCCGGTTTTCGAAAGAATGGGTTGGAATTCCGATTTATTATCGATTATTCCTCTAGCAATAATGAGACCTTTGAGCGGTTCTGGTTCTTTGGGTGTTGCTACCCAGATTATTGACCAATACGGTCCGGACTCATTTCTAGGTAGGCTTGCTTCAACCTTGCAGGGCAGTACAGATACTACTTTCTTTGTACTGGCGGTTTACTTCGGTTCGGTAGGGATTAAAAAATGCCGCTATGCGATTAAGGTGGGCCTTTTAGCTGATATTACCGGCCTAATTGCTTCAATTTGGATTGTATCCCAGGTCTTTTCTTAAGTCTTTTCTTAAATACTTATCGGCCCGCGAATCTTTATACCCTCCTGGGTGCAGTAAAGTTCTAAAATTGATTAATTATAAGAAATTTTGCTACAATTGCTTTAGATATTTTTGTAAAGTAAAATTGGTGGTAGCTATGAATGAGGCTGGACAGAAGCAGGAAAGACTACAAAAGGCAATAGCCAGGCTGGGAATTGCTTCCCGCCGTCATGCCGAAGAATTAATTCAAAAAGGGCTAGTAAAGGTCAATGGAGAGATTGTAAGGGAACTTGGCAGGAAAGTAAGTGAGTCCGATTTGATTGAGGTTGGGCGAAACAGTTTTTTGCCTGTTCAAAAGAAGAATTTTGTATATATCCTTTTGCATAAGCCGGAGGGAGTGATTTCCAGCGTTACCGACCCTCAAAAAAGGAAGACCGTAATTGACTTAGTACGCCCGAAAATTAAAGAAAGGGTCTATCCTGTGGGCAGGCTGGATTATGATACCTCGGGAATAATAATTCTCACGAATGACGGTGAACTTACTTATAGGCTTACCCATCCAAGTTTTGGAGTGGAAAAGAAATACCGCGTATGGCTTAATACAAAAATTAGCCGGGAAGCCTTGCAGACTTTGGAGGAAGGAGTCTTTTTAGAAGACGGGATGACTTCACCGGCTAAAATAAACTGTGTAACTAGTATTAAGAAAAAAGGAAAAACCTTTTTTGTCGTAGAAATATCAATTCATGAAGGCAAGAACCGACAGGTAAGAAGGATGTTCGAGAAGGTAGGCTTTCCGCTTGTTTCTTTGCAAAGAATAGCATTTGGGCCTATAAAACTTGATAATAATTTGCAGCCTGGAGAATTCCGCTTGCTTAGCAATTCCGAAATAAGTGCTCTAAAAAGAGAAGTAGGTCTTTCTGAGTGAGGGTGAATGAGATTGGTAAAAATAAAAATAAACGATGAGACAATTTCCGGTAAGATAAAGTTCCGCTTAAGGCTGGATTTCAGAGCTGAAGAAAAGAGTGGCCGTTTTTTCTTCGGAGGTAAAAGCAGTGAAGTAATGGCTGAAGCTGTAAGAGAACAACAGATGGGGATCCTAAAAAATGTCCCTCTCCAAGGTTTAACTTTTGAAGATTTTGATGCCAGTATGGATATTTATTTGGTTAATGAAGGGGATCTGAGCAGGAAAAAAGAGGTAGCCTATGCTCCTTTGCTTGTAACGGTCAGTGCTAATAATTTAGAGGACATTTTCCCTCTGCTTTTGCGGCCGGAATTTAAAAAAATTGAAGTACTTGAACCGGAAAGTATCACTATTGAACGATTGGAATTAGAGCGGCTCCTTTATTCGCTATATAAAAACTTCAAGCAAGAACTTAAAAATCTTGCCTTAAGGCCTTAATCTTAATAGAATTTTGCTGGATTAGAAAGGGATGAAGCTAATATGAAATTAAAACCGGTTAAGACCAAGAGGATATATGAAGAAATCGTCGAGCAAATAAGAATGTTAATTTCCGAAGGGCAACTTAAGGCAGGAGACAGGCTACCCTCGGAAAGGGATTTGGCAGAAAGGTTGCAGGTAAGCAGGGCTTCGGTACGAGAAGCTCTAAGCGCTTTGGAAATGATGGGTCTTTTGGAAATTCGAAGTGGAGAAGGTACATATATTAAACAAGTCAATATTGACTCTCTTGTAGCACCTTTAGCCTGGGTGCTTTCCATGGAAAAAGATACTGTCTTAGAATTGCTGGAAGTTAGGAAGATCCTGGAGACTCAAGCCGCAATGTTGGCGGCGGTAAGAGCAGAAGCCGAAGAATTAAACGATATGCGGGAAGCGCTGGAAGAAATGAAAATGGATTTAAAAACAGGGCGCTTAGGTGATACACCCGATTTAAATTTTCATTATGCTATAGCTAGGGGAACAAAAAATAAAATTCTTATCCGCCTGATGAATGCTATCTCCGATACAATGCATCAGACTTTAAAAACCAGCCGCGCTAAACTATATGAAAGCGAAGGAATACCGGAGCGTTTGTATCATGAACATGCTGAAATTTACCAGGCTATTGAAGCCAGATCTCCCCAAGAAGCCTGTAAGCTCATGCTGGCGCACCTTAGCGGGGTAGAAGAAGAATATTTAAAAGATTTTTAAATAAATGATTTCATAAAGCCAAAAAAGACAATACTCTTAACCCGTTTTTCTGGTACAGAACGGGTTTATTTTTTTACAGGGAGCTTTGTGAAATAAAATTTTAATCAAAAAAATTTTACATAAGAAGACAATATAACGAAAACAGCAAGATAAAATATGTCATAATACGCATAAATATGTCGATAAAGGTAAAAATAAATATAATTTTTGGAATATCGTGATAGTTAGTACTTTCACAATAGCTGTAAATTTAAGTAATGTTGTTCTACAATAATAATGGTTAGTCCATGTTGATGGTAAGACCACTATAAAAGGTAGGAGGTGATTTCTTAAAAAATAAACTTAAGGAGGGTGATGGAAAAAGGAAATACTTAAGATTTTTTATTTGGACTAATTATGCATAAAAATTTTGGTACTACTAAATGTGAATTTATGCGACAATTATTATATGAACATACATGAACCTGTGAATTAATGCCCATAAATTTCAGAATTTTGGCATTAATAAAATAATTCTTAATAAACTAATTCAATGAACTTTTGCAATTAAGGCTAGATAATATTTTACTAATCTGGGAAGGTGCAATAACAAGGAGGGAAACTCATGAGTATTTATATGCAAGGTTTTTTGGCCTTGTTCCCGATTTTAATCGTGGCTGTCTTCTTGGTCGGTTTGAAATGGCCGGCGAGTAGAGCAATGCCTCTTTCTTATATTGCCGTTGTAATTATTGCTTATTTTGTATGGAAACTGCCTGTTATTCAAATTATTGGCGGTACCTTTAACGGTATTGTTGTTTGTATAACCCTGTTGTACATTATTTTTGGTTCCATTCTTGTCCTTTACACCATTATGGAAAGCGGCGGCTTGCACCAGATTCGCCAGAGCTTAAGTAGCATAACCACGGACAGACGTATCCAGGTTATTATTGTAGCTTGGTGTTTCGCCTCCTTCATTGAAGGTTCTTCCGGTTTTGGTACTCCGGCAGCTGTTGGGTGTCCTTTAATGCTCGGACTTGGTTTCCCGGCATTTGCAGCGGTTATTTCCGGGATGATCATCCAAAGTACTCCGGTATCTTTCGGTGCTGTAGGTACACCGATGCGTGTTGGAGTTGGTACCGGTTTGGGTCAAGGAACTGACCAGATGGTCAATGAATTTGCCGCTAAAATCGGTTTACCGATTGTTGGCCCGGATGGGGTTTTAGATACTGCTGTTTATGATCAATTAATCTGGTTGATTGCCAAGAAAACCTCCATTCTCCACTTCATCGGCGGTATATTGATTCCTTTATTCTTAGTAGCTTTTATGACCCGCTTGTTTGGTAAGAACAAATCCTATTCGGAAGGACTTGCTGTTTGGCCGTTTGCTATTTATGCGGCTTTCTGTAACGTTATCCCCATGAGGCTCATCAACGAATTTATCAGCTATGAGCTTACATCTATGCTTGGTGCTTTAACCGGTCTGGTTCTTGTTACTGCTTCCGCCAGAGCCGGTATTCTGATGCCGAAGAAATCTTGGGACTTCATTGATGAAAAAGAATGGGATCCTGAATGGAAGGGTACAATTGAAGTTAAGTACGTAGAAAAACCCGGCGGTATGAGTACCTTAGTGGCTTGGTTGCCCTACATCTTTGTTGCTGCCCTCATTCTCTTCACCCGTCTTGTTAAACCGGTTACGGTTTTCTTAACCGGCGCGAAAATTAAGTTCCCGACCATCGGCGGTATTACTCCTACTTGGGATATTCTCTATTCCCCGGGAACAATCTTTATTATCGTTTCTTTACTTACCTTCTTAGTCCACGGTATGAAAGCTGAGGCTTATGCCAATGCTTGGAAACGTTCTTTAAAAACCATGCTTGGCGCTGGCTCGGCTCTTATCTTTACCGTGCCTATGGTCCAGGTCTTTATTAACTCTGGTGGCGGAGCTGCAGGTTTTGACAAAATGCCTTATGTATTGGCAGAAGCTACTTACCAGTTAACCGGTGGCTTATGGCCTATCTTTGCTCCGATTATCGGTGGTCTCGGCGCATTTATTGCCGGATCCAATACAGTATCCAATATGACCTTCGCTCTCTTCCAGTTTAAGACAGCTCAATTGATTGTTGAAGGTAATCCTGCTTTAGCTCCCATGTGGGCTGAATGGCCGGTTTGGGTTGTTGCCCTCCAAGCTATCGGTGGTGCTGCCGGTAATATTATTTGTATCCATAACGTTGTTGCTGCAGCCGCGGTGGTTGGCTTCCTAGGCCGCGAAGGTATTGTTATCCGCAAGACCTTCCTTGTCTTCCTGTATTATGCTCTCATTCCGGGCTCCTTTGGCTATTCGTACCTCTACTGGCAGTCGAAAGGTTTCTTAAACCTTGGGACAATTATAATTATCCTCTTCTATGCTGCCTTAATCTACGTTCTGGCTACCAATAATGCTAGGCTGAAAAAGCTGGAAAGCAGTGTAGCAGCGAAGTAAGCAACTTAACCTATCAATTTTGTTATATACAAAATCTAAATAAATCTATTAAAATCTTTGTTTGGGAAAGGCTTAAAGCCTTTCCCAAACTTCTAAATACCTAGATTTATTTGAGACATAATGTGATTGCTTTATTCATATAACATATAGATAGGGAATCTTTAAGTTCATTAATTTCAAAAATTATTTACTTTTTAACCGGTAAGAAGTAAAATTATACATAATTCTGGTAATATATAAGGGGTGAGTGCTTTGGGACTATATGTTAAACCTATCAAAACCAGAAAAAAATATGAGGAAATAGTTGACCAGATAAAGCAGCATATTGAAGAAGGTTATCTTTTACCCGGAGAAAAACTTCCTTCTGAAAGAGAACTTGTAGCAAGGTTTAAAGTAAGCAGGGCGTCCATCAGGGAAGCCTTTAGTGCCCTGGAAATGATGGGTTTAATTGAGGTCCGTACAGGGGAAGGATCATATGTCCGTGCAAAGCCAGAACCCACAAATAATAATTTTACCATAATACACCCAATTGATAAAGCAACATTTCTGGATTTTTTAGAAGTAAGAAAAATGCTGGAAGTTGAAGCAGTAGGCTATGCAGCTAAACGTGTAACTAAGGATGATTTACAGCAATTGGAGGAAGAACTCAATGGCATGATGCAAAACATTAATAACCCCGGAACAACCTGGGAAAGACTAAATTATTCTTTTCATTTTGATATTGCTAAAGCAACTAACAATCAATTGGCGGTAAATTTAATGGACCAGATTGCTTCTTACTTGGAGAACCAAGTCAGGATTTTTAGCCCTTTACCTTATGTCGAAGAGTATACTCCGGAAATATTACATCAAGAACACTTGGATATTTATTATGCTTTAAAAGAAAGAAATGCGAATAAAGCTCGTGAAAGTATGTATAATCATTTAACCGGACTGGAAAAAGTGCTTATCAAACAGATTACTCAGGCTTCCTAATATCTCCTGCTTTGCTATAAGTGAGGCTCTAATAATTAAGTAAATACACTTGTTTTTCTTGGAAAGAGTAGCTATTTTGGCTATTCTTTTTTTGTCAAATTACTGGATTAAATTATTAATTTCATATTTTTTTATTTTAGACAATTAATTTAAGAAATTAATATGGAAGGTACAACCAAGTCAAAGATTTTAAAGTGATTCAATTGTTCCTTTTTTTTAGACAAATATTTGAGCTGTCGAGAAGTTGCAATAAA
>DUML01000037.1 GCA_012839895.1 Peptococcaceae bacterium
AAAATTTTTGATAAACTGATTATGCATTTGGCGAATACGACCTCCTTGGAGGGTTGGTTTGGCGACTAACGTATTCGACCAAATGCTTTTCTTTTTCCTGCCACCCCAACATTTATTTTAGAACCAAAAGTATTAAGGCTTCCACAATTGATATTAAGACTTCAAAAAGCTGTTAATAAAACGGCTTTTTTTATTGGAAAAGTATTAAATTAACACATTAGCGGCTTCCATAAAATACTATAATATACAAAAAAAACTAATAGATAGAGGTGCTCTTCTTGGATGAGAAAAAAAGGAAAGAACTATTAGAAAAGCTGGAAGCTATGCGTCATTCTAAAGTCATTGTGTATTTTTCCTATACCCCACTCGATGATAAAATACTTGTTCCCCTTTATCGGGAGTTGTCTAATATTGGCAAGACAAAGAAAATTGATCTTTTCCTGCATAGTTATGGAGGGGCGGTTGATACTCCTTATAAAGTGGTAATGCTGATTAGAGAGTTTTGTGAAGAGTTTTCAGTTATTGTGCCTTTCTCAGCCAAATCTGCCGCCTCGATGATTGTCTTGGGAGCGGATGAAGTAGTTATGGGCCCAATCTCTGAGTTGGGGCCAATTGATCCTTTGGTTAAACACCCCTGCTATAAAGACTTTTGGATTCCGGTCCAGGCTTTAAGGTGTTGTTTCGAGTATATCGAAGAAATGATTTATAACAGCTCAAATCCCGAAGTCTCTGAAATCATTATTAATGCAGTACTAAATAAATTAGATCCCTGGTTAATAGGCGATTATGAGAAAGCTTTGAAAGCATCGCGACAGTACGCAGAGTCTTTATTAAATAAATATATGCTTAAGAATGACCGAGAAAAAGTGAAAGCAGTCACTCATACTCTTACTAACGGTTATTTTTCTCACGGCTATCCTATTGGAAGAAAAGAAGCCAAAGAAATGGGGCTTTGCGTCACCGAAGCCTCGGGGGAATTATGGGAAACGATTTGGGAGCTGTACCTTATTTATCAAGCCATCATTGCCGGTGATAATTGTTGCAATTTCTCCCTTTCTGGGTTAGGATAATTTTGTAATTATACTAGACCTCTTCCCAAATCTTGGACTAAAGACCTAAATAAGAGGATGAGGTTTAAAGGAGGATCTAAATGCTAGAAAATAAAGTTGCTTTGATCACGGGTGGAGGAACAGGGATTGGCCGGGCGGTGGCTTTAAGGCTAGCTAAGGAAAAAGTCCATATTGCTATTAACTATTCCCGTTCGGAACAGGACGCTCTAGCTACCAAAAAAGATGTTGAGGCTTTAGGTGTAAAATGTAAAATCTACAAAGCCAATGTTGCCTTGGACCGGGAAGTAAGGGAAATGATAGCGCAAGTGGTCAAAGACTTTGGGGGGTTAGATATTCTAGTTAATAACGCCGGAACTACTCGTTTTGTGAAACATGCTGATCTTGAAGGAATGAAAGATGAATACTGGGATGAAATTTTTGCCGTTAACGTCAAAGGGCTGTTCTTCTGCTGCAGGGCGGCTGTACCAGAGCTTAAAAAGACCAAAGGAGTTATTGTCAATATTACCTCGATCGCCGGTTTGACTGGCTTAGGCAGTTCTATTGCTTACGCGGCTTCTAAAGCAGCGGCAATAAGTGTGACTAAATCCTTGGCCAGAGTTTGCGCTCCTGAGGTTAGAGTAATTAGTGTAGCCCCTGGAGTGGTAATTACTAGATGGGTTGAAGGGCAGGATGATCACATTGAACGTTTGGCTGGAACAACTCCCATGAAAAGGGTTGCAGTACCGGAAGATGTAGCTGAGGTGGTTTATGGAGTAATCGCTCACGCCGGATTTGTTACCGGGCAAACTATTGTTGTCGATGGGGGAGCATTTATTTAAAAGTATACTAGAAGTTAAAGGGGCCATTGAAAATTGCAATGGCCCTTTTGAATTTCTTTATTTAATATATTTTGCGCATTACCAGACCACTACGCGCTGAAGCTATTCACTTGCGCTACAGCGACTTCACCTCAAGATTTATTTATTTTGGTTATTAAGTAAGCTAGCACAGTATTCAATTATTTCTCTTCTGCGGACAATACCAATAAAAACGCCCTGATCATCTATTACCGGAACGAAATTTTGTTGAATCGCTCTGGAGATGAGGTCATCGATTCGGGCATTAATGGATACGGGAGTATTTTGAGTTCTTTGTTCAATTTCAGAGAGAAGAATTTTTTCTGTATTGCTAAAGGTGAGGTTAGGCGTGTTTTTTAGTTTCCATAAGAGATCCCCTTCGGTTAGAGTGCCTGCATAATGCCCTTTTGAATCGATAAGGGGAACAGCAGAATAGCCGTGGTACTCCATTCGCTCCAAGGCTTGGCGCATAGTAGCATTGATATTAAGATAGACAACGTCTTTCTTAGGAATTAGGAAAAAAGCTATGTTCATAGAGACAACCTCTTCAAACTTTTTTCTGGGGCATAACGGCCATAGAAAATTAAAACATTCTTTGCAAGAAAAGTCAATGTAAAAAAATAAGCCCGCTGAGGGGCTTATTATTACTTTTTTCCTTTTTTTCTTAGAAAATTACGCCGAGAGCAATGAGGATAAGAATCGCAATTGCAATAATACCAACCCCAACTCCAACACCGGGAGTACAAGGCATAACCGGGTAGACCGGAGCAACAGGTCTGCAGCATCCACCAAAACCGTACATTATCTGTTTCACTCCTTTTTCTAGTTCTATTAAATTATTTGTTTCAACTCAGAAGATTCTATTAACAAGTTATTTCCCTAGAATAAAATACCCATAGCGATGAGAAGTAAAATAATAACAGTTACGATTGCAATTCCACAGAGATTTGGGCAGCAAACGCCTCCACCAGCGCCTTCAAAAGCCATAATAGTGAGACACCTCCTGAAAATTAGAATAAAATGGAATACAATGTAATATATGTAAATGGCAATTGAATTGTGTATTGCTAAAAAATATCCCGAAAAAAATGGAGAAGTCCCCGCGTCCGGGGACTTCTTTGCGCAAGTCCAAGATAATCGCGACTAGATTTTATAACCTAGACATTAATTATCTAGAGACTCTTCACTAAAAAATTACCATGGAAAAGCGCTAAAGTCAACGTTTATGAGTAAAAATCTAAAGTTAAGTTTTGGGTATTGTCAGTTTTTCCGAAGTATAAAACTACTGAAATAACTTCATTAAACTGACGAAATTAGATAGGCAGAAGAGATTAGAGTCTATTTTTCGGAATTTACGGTGAACTTGCTTTCTAGCAGTTTGGCAAAAAGACGACAGTATTCATCTTAGGGAATAGAAGCAGCCACAGTAATTTTGCCGGTAAAAACCTTCTATTTTAGCGATTTCCATTGTTTTTTTAAAGCCATCCTGTTTTTTAAAATCCTCAGCTAAAAAAATTAAATCTCGTTCCTCAGCTATCTTAGTTCCGGTGCTTAAAATTATTTTGCTGTTTTTATGAGGACTAATAGATAGCGTAGTAGTAAAAATTTTAATATTGTTTTTCAAGGCAAAATCCGCCGTTTTCGATAATCTTAATTCGAAGCATTTATTACAGCGCAGGCCTCTTTCCGGTTCACTTTCCAACCCTTTTATAAAATCAGACCATTCCTCGGGGTTATAGTTTTCTTCTATAAATCGTATCTTTTGCTTTTGGGCATAGTTTTTTAATTCATCTCGGCGTAGTTTATACTCGGCCAGAGGAAAGATATTGGGGTTATAATAGTAAATCACGGGAATATAACCTTCCTGCGCAGTTTTGTGCAGAACATAACCTGCACAAGTAGCACAACAGGCGTGAATCAGGATCTCTCCTTTGGGCATTAAACAAACCTCCCAATTATCTTTAGGAGGTATTATAGTTTCTTTGAAATTAGATTGCAACAAACATAGTAATAGAACAAATGCATGCTATTCTAATCCTAAAAATGTTCTTTGTCTTCTTTAATTTGTTTTTTGTTCTCAGCATTAATTTCGATAATCCCCTTGATACCAAGAATAACTGCCGCTGGGGCTGCAAAGTAAAAAATATACTGGCAAATAGCGCTAATAAGAGCATTTCCCAAAATCATGCCCAAAACAGATAACCAAAAAATAAGCAAAACCAGGGATAGAGGTGTTATCGTAAACAACTCCTTCAAATTGTTTGTAATATCTTACGTCTTTTATTTGGATTTGGTGCTCAAGGCAATTAAAAAAAGAAGGGGACAACCTATAATTTGGGAGCATAAAATAAATGAGACAAGCTGCTGAAAGGTGGTTAAAGATGTGGTAGACGGCAGATTTTCACCGCTTGTATTAATACCTGGTTTTTTTGTTATGGGAACAATTGTATTAATACTATTTTTTATTCGGTTATTTTTGCGCTTGTTCGGAATAACTTTTTAACTTAATAAATGAAAAAATAGCCCGGGGTTGTAGCTCCGGCTATTTAGGTCTTTTCTGTACTGTACTTTAGGCTTTTCTCACGATATCTTTTTGCTCTGGCGTTAGTTTATAGTCTTTTTTAAGGCGAGCCATAAATATGGTCGGTGCCAAGAAGTTAATAGAGGCAATGAAGGCGTAATATAAAATCAAAAAAACCCGCAATTCATACGGGTTTTCAGACAAATTTTGGTGCGGTCGAGAGGACTTGAACCTCCATGCCCTTGCGAGCACTAGAACCTGAATCTAGCGCGTCTGCCAGTTCCGCCACGACCGCATTCACAGATAACATTATATTTGACGTATATTTACTTGTCAACAAAAAGTAATGGAATTCAGGCTAATAAAGCACTGGTAAAATTAATTTTCATTCACAGATAAAGTAATTTTTATTAAATTTAGCTAATAAAAGTCTCTTAGCCACTTGCCAGGCGAGGAACAAAGTGGTATAGTCTTAATATAATATAAATTATAATTTATAAAGTTATATAATACATAAACGGGGTTTTTAAAATGGAGCATTTAAGCCTTAAGGAAAGTGCTTACAAAATAATCAAAGAAAAACTGCTTAACCTGGAATTTGAGCCTGGAAGCCGTTTGCGAGAAGATCTTTTGGCGCAGGAAATATCAATGAGTCGTACTCCGGTCAGAGAAGCTATTAACCAATTGTCTGCCGAGGGATTAGTAAACAATATTCCTCGTCGAGGGATTTTTGTTATTCAGCTTACACCCCAGGAAATAAGTGACTTTCTGGATATTCGAGAAGCCTTGGAGGCTTTAGCAATAGAAAAATGTATTAGTAATATTACTGAACGCGAGCTAAAGGCCTTAGAGAAGATCCAAATGGACTTTAAATCTGCTTTGGCTGAAAATAATTTTAAAAAATGCAATAGTTTAGATAGCAAATTTCATCAGGAAATTGCTCAGATATCCAACAACAAAAAATTAATAGAATTTCTCGGTGAGATCGAAGATTTCATGCGCATTGCCAGGGCAATGGAGAAAAAAGAACAGCCGAAAATGAAAAATGAGCTAACTTTTAAAGAACATCAGGCTATACTGGAGGCAATTAGGGATAAGGACGTAAAGAGAGCCAGGGAAGCGATTTCAGTCAACATCAGAACAATGAAAGCAAATTTAGGGCTTGCATAGTTTTAGGTACCTGTAAGAACAAAAATGGGCATACTAAATTAACTTTAATAAACAATTAAAATCTTAAAGGAGGGGTATTATGCCGTCTTTTAGTGCTAATCTAAACTTTCTTTTTAATGAAGTTCCTTTTATGGACAGGTTTGCTGAAGCTGCTCAGGCCGGATTTAAGTATGTTGAATTCATGTTTCCCTATGATTATGACCAACAGGAAATCAAACGGAAGCTTGAAGCTTATAACCTTAAGCTAGTCTTATGCAATCTTCCGGCAGGCGATTGGGGGGCAGGAGACAGGGGATTGGCCGCTGATCCGGCTAGAAAGGAAGAGTTTAAAAAAGGTGTCAGCCAAGCAATTGAATCCGCACGTCTTTTAGGAGTAAACAGATTAAACTGCTTGGTAGGTAAGGTAGCAGGGACTTATGAAGAGGCTGAAATCCTGGACAATATTCTTGCTAATGTTTGCTACGCAGCCGACGAATTCCATCAAGCCGGACTGGAGCTAATGATTGAACCTATTAACCATTTTGACATGCCTGGTTTTTATCTGAATACAACTACACAAGTAATAGAAATAATCCAAAAGGCAAATAGACCAAACCTGTTCCTTCAGTATGACATCTATCATGCTGAACGGGAGGGTGAAAAACATGAAATGATCCTCGCCCAATATTTTCCCTATATAGGCCACGTCCAGGTCGCCGATAATCCCGGGAGAAATGAGCCCGGTACAGGAGTGGTTAAAATCAGGGATATTTTTGATATCTTAGACCAAAAGGGTTATAAGGGTTTTGTCGGGATGGAATATAAACCAACCGGTAGCACTTTAGAGTCTTTAAGCTGGGTAAAGGAATATGGTTATAGCTTATAGGCTTTTGATACGTTCTTTGGCAATCTATAAAGATTGAGGAAACAAAAATTCTTAAATATTGAAGGAGGCTAAAATTATGAAAAAAATTGGCTTTATTGGTTTAGGAATCATGGGAAAACCAATGAGCAAAAATTTGCTTAAAGCTGGTTATGAGTTGGTAGTATATGATATTAACGAAGCAAGTGTGAAAGAAGTAGTTGAGGCCGGTGCGACAGCCGGTACTTCCCCAAAAGATGTGGCCTCAAAGACGGAAGTAATTATCACCATGCTCCCTAACTCACCTGAGGTTAAAGAAGTTATCCTGGGTACCAATGGTGTCATAGAAGGCGCTAAAGAGGGCGCTCTGGTCATCGACATGAGTTCTATTGCTCCCTTGGTAAGCAGAGAAGTAGCAGAAAAGCTTGCAGCACGAAAAATTCGGTTCTTAGACGCTCCGGTCAGCGGCGGCCAGCCTAAAGCTATTGATGGCACCCTTTCGATCATGGTGGGGGGCAGCGAAGCAGATTTTAACGAGAGTTTGCCTATCCTTAAAAGCATGGGATCTTCTGCGGTTCTTTGTGGTGAGGTCGGCGCAGGAAATGTAACCAAACTTGCTAATCAAATCATTGTTGCTGTCAATATTGCAGCAATGTCAGAAGCTCTGGTTCTGGCCACCAAGGCAGGGGTCGATCCGGAGAAAGTATATCAGGCAATTAGAGGAGGACTGGCCGGTAGCACGGTTCTCGATGCCAAGGCTCCATTAATTCTAGACAGAAAATTTGATCCCGGGTTCCGTATTAACTTGCATATCAAAGATTTAAATAATGTCTTGGAAACCGGCCATGGTGTCGGAGTTCCTTTGCCTCTAAGTGCCGCAGTAATGGAAATGATGCAAGCTTTAAAAGTTGACGGCCACGGCGATAAGGACCATGGCAGCCTGGTTCTCTTCTACGAAAAATTAGCCAATATTTTGGTAGAGCGTCAATAGAAGAAAAGGAAGAGTGGGGAAAATGGGATGAGGGTATTGATTGCTTCGGATTCTTTTAAGGGTAGTCTGAGCAGTTTTAAAGTGGGTGAAGCTGTCAGCGCAGGGGTTAAAAAAGTTTTTCCTGAAGCGGTTACGACAATTATTTCTATTGCTGACGGCGGGGAAGGAACGGTTGAAGCTTTAGTAACGGCTTGCGGCGGAAAATACCTGAAAAAAACCGTGACCTCTCCTTTAAATGAGCCCATCGAAGCCTTGATGGGGATGCTACCCGATAACACCGCAGTAATTGAGATGGCTGCCGCCTCCGGGTTGCCTTTAGTTCCCGCCAGTCAAAGAAATCCCTTATTCACTACAACCAGAGGAACCGGAGAATTGATTAAAGAAGCCTTAAACGAAGGCGCCGAGAAAATACTAATTGGGATTGGGGGCAGTGCAACCAATGATGGCGGAGCAGGAGCAGCCCAGGCTCTTGGGGTGAAACTTTTGGATAGCTCAGGGCAGGAGCTCCCCCCTGGTGGCACCCATTTGGCCAAACTTGCCAAAATTGATACTACCGGAATGGACCCCAGGCTCAATAGCGTACCGGTTACGGTTATCTGTGATGTTGATAACCCTCTTTGTGGCGAACGCGGTGCCTCTGCCGTTTATGGACCGCAAAAAGGAGCTACTCCGGAGATGGTGGAGCACTTAGACCGCTGTTTGGCTCATTATGCTCAAATAATCAAGGAACAACTGGGTGTTGATATTTTGAATATCCCAGGAGCTGGTGCTGCCGGAGGCCTTGGTGGAGGGCTTTTGGCTTTTACTAACGCCGAGCTTAAATCCGGTACGGAAGCGGTGCTCGAAACCATTAAATTTGACGAGATGGTTCAAGACTATGATATTGTGGTTACCGGTGAAGGCCGGATTGATGCTCAATCAGCCTACGGCAAGGTTCCCAAAGGGGTTGGAGTAAGGGCTAAGAGCCACGGTAAACCGGCCATAGCTATTGTAGGTTCCGTTGGTCCAGGGGCGGAAATTATGCACCAGTTTGGCATCGAAGCAATCATTCCTATCACGAATAGAACAATGACTTTGGATGAGGCTGTGGCGGATGCTTATGATCTTGTTGTTCAAGCCACGGAAAGGGCCTTTAGACTTATTAAAACAGGCCTTTCTTTAAAATGTTAGACTGTAATTTTATAGCCAAGTTGAATGCTTCCAGCGAAGATCAGTTAGATTAATAACAGAAAAGCAGAAAACCTTATTAGTTTTCTGCTTTTTCCTTAGAACCCCCAATTGTCGCATAAACCTTTGAAGGACAGCTTGGGCCAGCGATTCCTTCTAGTATGTAAAAATTAGTTGATTAATAAATACTTATTTGATATGTTATCATTTTCTTAATCTGCTGATGTTTTTGATAGATCAGTTTTGATTATATGAAGCTAATTTTAGAGTTTAGGAGGAGAGAAAGAACATGAAGGTAACAGATGAACAACTCAAAGAATTTTATAACTATTCAACAGGCAACATTTGTGATTGTAATGGCAAAGTTGGCAACATGGATCCGGCTATCAAACCGATAGACCCAAAATGCAAATTAGTTGGTAGAGCAGTAACTGTTCAATGTAATCCCAGGGATAACCTCATTATGCATAAAGCGATCTATGAGGCAAAACCTGGAGACGTAATTGTATACAGCATCGGGGGTTATGTAGGCGCTGGTCCTTTCGGAGATATTATGGCCTGTGCCTGTCAAGAACGCGGAATAGCCGGGGTCGTCATTGACGGAGCTTGCCGTGATGCTGAGGATATGCAGGAAATGGGATTCCCTGTTTTCTGCAGAGCATTAAACCCAGGGGGTACACTTAAGGAATCTATCGGTACAATCAATAAACCAATTGTCTGTGGTGGTATCGTCGTAAATCCCGGTGATATTATTGTGGGTGACAGGGATGGAGTCGTAGTTGTTCCAGCTGAAAAGGCCTATGAAGTATTAGAAAAAACTAAAGCCTTGGCTGCCAAAGAAATGGAAATTAAAGAATTATTGAAAGCAGGCAAGACTACTTTAGAAATCTACGGCTTTGACAAAATACTGGAACAAAAGGGTTACGACTAAATCGGAAATTTTGACTAAATAAAAGGTTCTTTGTTAAATGTTTTTGTTATAAAAAGCAGAAAACTTTATTTTGTTTTCTGCTTTTTCCTTTTGCTTACGCCAATTTTGTTGGTATTATATGATATAATAATAACTTGTAAAGAAAATAGGTTAAAAAATGGAAAACACTGAGAAAGATTTTGACACTAAATTTATAGAAGATATGGAAGGTGATCTTAGTTGAAAAGGTTCATGAAATCAATGATGGAATGGGTTGTAATTATTGCAGTTGCTTTTGTTCTTTCCCTTGTAATAAGGAATTTTGTTATTGATACAAGGATAGTTCCCACTGGTTCTATGTTACCCACTATTCAACTGCAAGACAGGCTTATCGTTGATCGTATCTTCTATAAATTTGATACCTTTAAAAGGGGCGATATACTTGTTTTTGAAGCACCCGAAAGTGCTATGGAAGATTTAGATCTGGTTAAAAGGCTGATAGGCTTACCCGGAGAGAAAGTTGAAATTAAAAACGGTAAAGTATTTATTAATGATCGGCCTCTTTATGAGCCTTATATTCGAGAAACTCCGGATTATGAATACGGTCCTGTTACTGTGCCACCCAATTCTTACTTTATGCTCGGGGATAATCGCCGGGAGAGTAAGGATAGCCATATATGGGGCTTTCTGCCTGAAGATAAAATTCTTGGTAGAGTATTGGTAAGATACTGGCCACTGGATAAAATTGGACGATTAACGGCACCGCCGGAGGATTATTTCGCAGAGGAGGGAGAACAATGAAATACGCTAGTTGGACTAACGATCTGAGACAAAGTTTTCTAGGCGAAATTTTGAAAACTGCCAGTTATACTGAAACTATATCTTTTGCCGGGGGGTTGCCGGCCCAGGAGCTGTTTCCAAATCAAGAGCTAAAAGAGTGCTTTAATCAAGTATTTGAGGAAGATGGGCCCATAGCTTTACAATATGCCGAGGCGCGTGGTTATGAGCCTTTAAGGCAATGGATTTATGACCGGATTAATACTCGCAGTAAGCTGAAAACAACCAGCGAAATTATTATCACAACCGGGAGCCAACAGGGTTTGAGCCTTGTTGCCCAAACGTTTCTAGACCCGGGGGATATTGTTTTGGTTGAATCTCCGACTTATTTAGGTGCTTTGCAGGCTTTTCAGGGCTATCGTCCTCGGTTTGTAATGGTTCCTTGTGATGAAGAAGGAATAATACCGGAGGAATTGGCTGAGATTTTAACCAAGTGTCAGCCAAAATATTTATATGTAATACCTAATTACCAAAATCCAACCGGTAGACAACTTAGCTTGGCGCGCAGGTTGGAGATCATAGAAATAGCCCGGAGGTTTAACCTTTTGATTCTGGAAGATAACCCTTACGGCGAGTTAAGGTTTGAAGGCGAGGCTTTGCCGGATTTAAGGGATTTATATGAAAATGTAATTTACCTGGGCTCCTTTTCCAAGATCCTTTCTCCGGGGTTAAGAGTGGGGTTCCTGGTTGCGGACCAAAAGACGGTAAGCTATATCGAGAGGGCCAAAGAAGGGGTAGATCTTTTCTCTAATAACCTAACCCAGCGAGCGGTTTATAAATATATAACAAGCCGAAATTTTAAAGAGCATATCTTAAAGTTAAGAAAAGTATACTGTGAGCGAAGGGATACCATGCTTCAGGCCTTTAAAGATTATTTAGGAAGCGATGTTCAAGTCGAAACTCCTAAAGGGGGTTTATTTATTTGGGCGAAAATTCTAAAGACCAAGGACAGCTTGGAATTTTTAAATTATGCTCAGGCCGAAAAGGTTATTTATGTCCCGGGAACTTTTTTTTATCCGGATGGCAGAAGGTCTAATGAAATGAGGATTAACTATTCTTGCTCATCCCCTGAGGTGATTGAAGAAGGTATTAAGCGTTTGGGTCGGGCTGTAGAAAGGATTTAAACAATACCGGGCGTAGGTAGATATATTGTATTGTATTTAATCAATGAAATTATGAGGATGTTGGATATGAAAGAAATTGCCGCATTACGAAAAATAAAGCTCGCCTTGGCCGGCTTGGTATATTTTGATGATATTTTGAAGGACGAGATAGGGGCTAATTTTTGCTTGCTTTTGGATCAACTTACAGCTAAAGAAATAAAGTGTGAAGATATTTATATCCAGTACCAAAAATTTTATAAATCTCTACTTGGCCTTACCTGGAGTGAGTACCTTGTCAACCTCTTATTTAAGTCGCAAAATGCTTTTACTGTTC
This sequence comes from Peptococcaceae bacterium, assembly GCA_012839895.1. Taxonomy (GTDB): domain Bacteria; phylum Bacillota; class Desulfitobacteriia; order Desulfitobacteriales; family Syntrophobotulaceae; genus DUML01. Next base: position 11,781 of record DUML01000037.1, read on the forward strand.
AAGCTGCGGCTCAGGGTTTAGAAGGTGTCGATTCTCTTATGCAGGAGCATGTGGCAAGTGACTTAAAGATTTTTCAGGACTTGGCCAAAATAACTGCGCAAGATATTCTCGCATTGGTGGCTAAGCGCTTTGTCAAGGAAATGACGGAGATTGACAAGGAAATATTCAGTGCAGAGCTTAGCCCTGAAAACTGGCCGGTTTGGCAGGTAACCCCTATTAAGGCGAAAACAGCGAACACAGGTAATAAAAAAGAATTTATGTCGGCAACCGAATGGTTGGAAACAGTAAGGCGGGAGTTTTATGAAAGGTTCGTAGCCGCTGAAAATTGGACGGAGAATGTTTCTTTATTGGCCGATTATTATCATTGGGTTGGTTTTGGAATTTTTGCCCGCTATGCAGCCTTTAATGTCCAGGAGCATGGTCAGTGGCTGGAAGGCATTGCGAAAAACGATCCTATCAGAATTGATAATCTTATTTGCCAGGAACGGGAGCAAGCAATTGTCCTGCGCAATACTGAAGCTTTTTTACAAGGTTATCCGGCTAATAATATCATCCTTTACGGCAATAGAGGAACAGGAAAATCTTCATTAGTAAAAGCTCTCTTGAATGAATATATCTCCCGGGGCTTAAGGCTTGTCCAACTGCCGAAAAACAGAATAAACCTTTTCCCGGGCTTAATTGCCAAGCTTGCTAAAATACCCCTTAAATTTATTATTTTTATTGATGATCTATCCTTTAATGAGGAAGAAAATGATTATAAAAACTTAAAATCCCTTCTGGAAGGCGGAGTAGAATCCCGTCCGGCCAATGTCTTAGTTTATGCTACTTCCAATCGCAAGCATTTGATAAGGGAATCATTTGCTGGCAGGCGGACAGATGATGTTCATGCTCAGGATACGATGGAGGAAAAGCTGTCTTTAGCAGATAGATTCGGGATAACTGTTACTTTCCTTTCCCCTGACCAAGAAACCTTCTTAAAGATCGTGGAAGGTTTAGCGGTGCAAAATGGAATAACCTTGGAAAAAGAAGAGTTGCGGAAAAGAGCTCTGCAGTGGGTACTGATGCATAATGGCCGTTCAGGGCGAACAGCCAGACAGTTTATTAATCATTTGCTTGCGGAGCACCACATGTCATCTTGAAGGAGAAACGACTGTTCTATAATGTCATCCTGAAGGAGGAGCAGCTGAAGGATCTAAAAATTAGAATAAAAAAGATCCTTCGCTGCGCTCTAGATGACTGCTCTTTATGTCATCCTGAAGGAGGAAGGATTGACGTGAGAACCACTGAAGGGTCTAAGCTAAGGTCTTGCTGTGTTTAAAATGACTTACCTGCATTGAGATTCGAGGAATTTGACAATACTTAAAGCACTGGGCGGGCAGCCCGGCAAATGCTTGGAGCAGCCGGAAGTACAGCTGCCAATGCCTAGTCCTTCCAGCTTTTGACCTTTATAACCTTGACCGATAAATATTTTGTCTTTTAGTTTAGAAAGTTGGCCGCTCTCCTCCAACCTGTTAAGTGCATGAATTAATCCCCCAAAGCAAGCCGAGCAAGCGTCTTGAGCCTCAATTCTTTTTGCCAGCCTAGCTGCTTTATTGGTTGGCTTTAAGGCAGTGGCTTTTTTAAGTTCTGCTGCATGTTCTATTATTTTAGCTTTAGAAAGGTCGCCTTGTCCTACCCCTAATTGTTCAGCAAGCTTAATATAAGCAATATCTTCCTTCTGATAACCCAGAAGAGAAGCACAATAGGTATCCACCAAAACAGGGTCTTGACCTAAGATCAGGCGGTCCATTCTTACCGGGTTCCCGCCTTCTTCAAAGGATAAATCGCCGTTAAGGGCATCGACGATATTGAGACTGACCGGAAGCGCTTTGGCCAGATAAGCAATCGGCTTATGCAAGCCAAGAGTATGATATCTTTTTTTCTCGCTATTGGGAATGCAACCTTTGAGGTTTTTCAAGGCACAAGTGAATAGGGTTTGGCAGTGGGCTTTCAGCACCGGAAGATTAATCAGGTAATCTGCTTCCAAAGCTTTTTTACATATCTTTAATGAGAGGTTATTTACTAATACATTTTCCGCTGCATCTTTTTGCAAATCTACCAGAGGAACGTTATATTTACGGGATATCTCTTTATAACCGCAGACCTCAAAAGCACGGGCTGTGCTGTCACCGACCCAGGACCCCTCAATAATAGAAATTTTTTTAATGTTGTGAGAGAAAAGATATTGAATAATTCCTTCCACTAGCAGGGGAGTGGTGGTTGCGCCGGAGCTGGAGGGCTTTGCTACCACTAAGTTCGGTTTAAGAGCAACATTCATTCCCGGGTCGATATTTTTTATTACTTGGGATTTATCCAACAGTTCCTGGACCATTGGGATGGGGTTTGTTCCGTAAATAACGTGGATTTCGTTGGAATTCACTAAACCAACCTCCTTGGTGGGGATTCTTTAACTTTTTGTTATTGCTGTTTTTTAATTACTTAAATTATTATACTTTTTTCAATTTATAGAAGGAAGAAAATTTGTGCTTTTAGCTTGGGAAATACCAAAAGTCTTTATGCCGTGTTATCCATAAGGACGTGGAAATGCTTTATTACGAAATAAAGGCTTAAATACTGAGTAATATTTTTTAGCGCTTTTTTAGCGCTTTTGGCTGGTAAATTGGCAAGTAATGAATGATTAAGGGGGTAAAGAGATGGAACCTACTGTCTTAGGGCTGATTGGCTTAGTTGGGTTACTTCTAGGGTTTCTGGGAGGGTACCTGTTTGGTAACCTTAGAAACAAAGTAAGCACTGAAAGGGTCAGGTTGTTGCTCCAGGAGAATTCTTCTTTAAAAGCTGAACTTCAGCGTGAGGTTGAAAAAAGGGTGGAAGCAGTTGCGGAGATTTCCCATTTGCAGACAAGACTGAAAATGGAACAGGCACTTAATGAAGAAAAAATAGATTTGTTGAATAAAGCCAAAGAAGAGTTGGCTATTGGCTTCAAAGCTCTTTCTTCCGAGGCGCTTCGCCACAACAATCAGTCATTTTTAGAGTTAGCAAAAGCTACCTTGGAAAAATTCCAAGTGCAAGCAGCCCATGATTTAGAAAGAAGACAATCTTCCATCGACCAACTTGTTAAACCTTTAAAAGAATCTTTGGATAGAGTAGATTCTAAAATCAATGAACTGGAACAAAAGAGAGAAGGCGCTTATGAAGGGCTTCTCAGGCAAATTGAATCCATGGCTTCCGATCAGGAAAAGCTGCGCCAGGAGACGGTCAAGTTAATTTCAGCACTTAAAACCCCTACTGTCCGGGGACGGTGGGGAGAGATCCAACTGAAAAGGGTAGTGGAAGTTGCCGGAATGGTGGAATACTGCGATTTTTTCCAGCAGGAAGAAGTAAACAGTGAATATGGCCGGCAAAGGCCCGATATGATTATCAGGCTGCCTGGGAAAAAGGTTGTTGTGGTGGATTCCAAGGCACCTTTAAACGATTACCTAGAAGCGATAGAGGCCACTGATGAAAATCTGCGCAAACAAAAAATGTTGGGCCACGCCAGGCAAGTCAAAAATCATATCATGAAGTTAGCCGGCAAAGCCTATTGGAACCAGTTCGATTTTACCCCGGAATTCGTTATTATGTTTTTGCCTGGCGAAACATTTTTTAGTGCGGCTCTTCAAGCAGATCCGGGACTTATCGAATTCGGAGCGGAGCAACGGGTCATAATTGCTACTCCCACTACATTGATTGCTTTGCTCAAAGCTGTAGCCTACGGCTGGCAACAGGAACAGATTAATGAAAATGCCAGGCAGATCAGTGAATTAGGCAAGCAATTATATGAAAGGATTTGTGTTCTAACCGAGCACCTTTTGGATATTCGGAAAGGGTTACAGCAAGCAGTCCAAGCTTACAATAAAGCAGTCGGATCCTATGAAAGCCGTGTCTTAGTGACTGTCAGGAAGTTTGGGGAGCTAGGGATAAGCTGTGATAATGAACTTCCGGAGATGGAAATTATGGAAACAAGTTTAAGGGATCTAAATAGTAATATTTTGTCAAAATAAATGCCTTTAGAATTATGTTTCCTTGGTCGATAGTAGTATAAAACCTATTATCCAGGGAGGGATGATTATGAAGGTTACAAGTTCCGCAATTAATCTTTATGGAGAATGTCATTTCAAGCAGAAAAGCACAATGAAGGAGACCTTGAAGGTATGGAGCAGCGGGACAATGATCAACTTCTTGCTTTAGGTCAATTGGGGATAGGGGCTATATATCTGGGGAATGTCGCCACCGCCTTTGCCCTGAAAGACAGCGACAATAATACTTTGGGCAAGATTCAAGCCACAGGTCTTTTTATCAAAGAAAACGGACAAGCAGGAACTATTCAGCACATTGATTTAAAAGTATAGAATTAAAAATTTTTAAAACCCTCTTGCCAAATTCCTTGTTTATAATTATAATAATTATAAACAAGGAATTATAATAATGTGGAGGTAGAAAACATGTCAAAATGGATTTGTAAAGTGTGTGGGTATACTTACGAAGGATTGGAGGCTCCGGAAATTTGCCCGCAATGCAAGGCTCCCCAATCAAAATTTGAAGCATACCAAGGGGAAAAAACATTCTGGGCTGATCAACATGTTGTAGGTATTGCCACCGGTGCAGATCCGGAAATTATTGCCGGCTTAAGAGAAAACTTTATGGGCGAATGCACAGAAGTTGGTATGTATCTGGCCATGAGCAGAGTTGCCGATCGGGAAGGTTTCCCCGAAATTGCCGAGGCTTATAAGAGAATTGCTTATGAAGAAGCTGAACACGCTGCAAAATTTGCTGAACTTTTAGGGGAAGTTGTGACCGATTCCACCAAGAAAAATCTAGAGTTAAGAGTTGCTGCTGAATGCGGAGCCTGTGCCGGGAAGAAAGAATTAGCCGCTCTGGCCAAAAAGCAAAACCTTGACGCTATCCACGACACTGTTCACGAAATGGCCAAAGACGAAGCCAGGCATGGTTGTGCTTTTGAAGGTTTGCTGAAGAGATACTTTGGTTAATTATTTCGAATAACAATATTAGCGAATAGAAATTAATGAATAATTATTAACGAATGATAATTATTTACGAAAATACTCTGATTATTTGTTACAAAATTATTTGTTACAATAGAAGCCTCATGTCATACGGCAAAGGGGCTTCTATTTTTATCTCCTCATCGCTAAAAGGGTGACGGAAGGCATAGCTCCGGCAATGCAAGGCCTGTCTGGCGATATAAGTTTGATCCCCACCGTAAAGCTCATCGCCGAGTAAAGGGTAACCGGCTCCTTGGCAGTGAACCCTAATTTGGTGAGTCCGGCCGGTGACCAGGGTGAATTCCAATAAAGAATAGTTAGGCAAGCGTTTAAGAGTTCTATAAATAGTTAAAGAAGGCAAGCCTTCAGGATGGATTTCCCGGACTATTTTACTGCCGGGTTTAAGGCGGATTGAGCCGCTAAACTCACCTTCGTCCCAAGGGAAAAAACCTTCCACCAACCCCCAATATTTTTTTAGTACTCTGTTATGAGCTGAAAGCCAGGCTAACTGTTGATGAGCATACCTGTTTTTGGCAATGAGCACAATCCCGGAAGTGTTGCGATCTATGCGGGAGACAGGTCGAAAAGGCCGGAACTCGCCTTTTTGCTCCCAATAACCTACTACTGCATTGGCTAATGTTCCGGATTGATACCTGGCCGTAGGATGGACAACCTGTCCTGGGGGTTTATTGACAGCCAAGAAGAAGTCATCTTCGTACAAGATGTCAAGGGGTAGGTTTTCTCCTTTAATAGTGGAGGTTTCTTCTTCAGTGAGATCGACAGTCAGGGTTTGCCCGGCGCGGCCCCTGCTCGATAAAAAAACAAATTTACCGTCAGCCCGGACGTTTTCACCAAGTTTTAGTTTTTGAAGTACCTTGCGGGAAAAATGAAAACGCCGGGAGAGAATATCTTCATATTTTTTGCCTTCGTCTTCAGCTTTTAAGGTATAAACAAAGAGTTTAGGGTTATCCATTTTGATACTATTCAACTCTTTTCAGTTTTCTTTTTTGTTTTGTCATAAATTATTTAGGGGAAAACAGGAAAAATAATAATTAAAAAGAATTTATTATTAGGTTACATAATTTAGGGTAGAAATATTTAGCTGCTAAAATATTAAGGGAAAGAGGTAAACTAAATGCGTGATGAAAGAGTTGAACAATTGGCGCGCAATATTATTAATTATTCGGTGGAGTTAAAAGCGGGGGAAAAAATCCTGATTGAAATAGCCGGCTTGGAAATACCTTTAGCCCGGGAGCTTATCAAGGAAGCCTATCGGGTAGGAGCTTCGCCATTCCTTAGCATTACTAATCATACCTTACAAAGAGAGATATTAAAAGGTCTGTCCGTGGAACAAGCTCAGGCTATGGCGGCCTGGGATCTTGCCCGGATGAAAGAAATGCAAGCTTATGTTGGAATTCGGGCCGGGGAGAACATTAATGAACTTGCCGATGTTCCCAGTGAGAAAATGCAAATTTATATGACCCATTATTCCAAGCCTGTCCATACCGAGCAGCGTGTCAAAAATACCCGCTGGTGTGTGCTTCGTTATCCCAATGCCTCTATGGCCCAGTTAGCTGAGATGAGTATTGAAGGTTTTGAAGATTTTTATTTTAATGTTTGTAATCTGGATTATGCCAAAATGTCCAAAGCTATGGATCCTTTGCAGGAATACATGGAAAAGGCCAATATGGTTAGGATAACCGGGCCGGGTACTGATTTGGAATTCTCGATTCAAGGAATGCCGGCGATCAAATGTGACGGTAAAATGAATATTCCTGACGGAGAGCTTTTTACCGCTCCTGTCAAAGATTCGGTTAACGGTAAAATCACTTTTAATACCCCGGCGGTTTACCAAGGGTTCACTTACGAATCGATTGTCTTGGAGTTTAAAAATGGCAAGATAATTAAAGCTACAGCCAATAATACGGAAAAATTAAATAAGATTTTAGATACCGATGATGGAGCCAGATTCATTGGGGAGTTCTCCTTAGGCTTTAATCCTTATATTCAAAAGCCAATGAAAGATACCCTTTTTGATGAAAAAATTGACGGCAGTTTTCATTTTACCCCGGGTTCTGCTTATGATGAATGTGATAATGGCAATAGATCGGCTGTCCATTGGGACTTAGTTTGTATTCAAAGACCGGAATACGGCGGCGGGGAAATTTATTTTGACGGCGAATTAATCCGTAAAGACGGAAGGTTTGTTCCCTCCGCTCTTCAGGGTTTAAATCCGGAGAATTTGAAGTAAGCGCCATACAGGTTTAAAAACGGATGTGGGAAGATTTCACCTCCAGCTTGGTACAATATACCAAAAAAAATGCGAATTATATCCGGAGGGCAATATGAATGATTTTCAGCAACAAGTTATTGCAATCCTCAAAGAGCACGCTCCAATTTGGCTAGTAGGCGGGGTTGTCCGAGATCAACTCTTAGGTATGCCTTCGCAGGATATAGATTTGGTTAGCCCACTTCAACCCGAAAAAGCTGAAGAAATATTACGGAAGAATAATTTTGAACCGCTGAGGCTGGGCAAAAACTTCAATACTTTAACTTTATTTACCGAAAACAAGCGGATTGATTTGGTTTATGCCGAAAACCTGTTTCAGGATGCCATGGGCAGGGATTTTACCATTAACGCTATTTACTTGGAACCTAACAGTGGAGAGATTTTTGATCCTTTTGACGGGAGAAAAGATTTAGAGGACAAGGTCTTAAAATGTTGTGGCACCCCGGAAGATAGATTCAGGGAGGATCCTCTGCGCATCCTGAGAATGGTTAAATTTGCTGTAAAATACCAAATGAAGATTGAAGAAAAAACCTGGGAGGAAGCCCGCAAACTCCTTGATTTACTGGCTAATGTATCCAAGGAAAGAATAACTGCCGAGCTTGCCGAGATTTTGGTGTTGGAAGAAGCGGAAAAGGCTGCCAGGCTTTTAGCCGAAGTTGGCTATTGGGATGTATTTGTACCGGAACTAGCCAGGCTGCAGGGAATAGTGCAGAACGAATACCATTCCTTGGATGTTTGGGAACATACCATGGCCGTTTTCCGGAATACCCCGCCTGATCTTTTCTTGCGCTTGGCGGCTTTGTTTCACGATATCGGCAAGTGGGAAACAGCAAGCAGAGAATGCTTTTTGTCAGGAAAGTTGGAGTATAGCGAAAATAAATACCGGATTGATAAGTATGTAATTATCGGTACGAGAGGTAAAGGGGAACTGGACAGTAAACTCCGCCCTCTAATCGGCAAGGAAATCAAAATTTTAGGTGCAAGGCTGGATGAATACCCGGATATTGTCCAATTTAAAAGGCTGTTGCTTGGCGAAGATCTTAAAAAAGGCATTTCCTATGTTGAAAAGGGCAAAAGGCATTTTTTGAATCATGAGAAAGCCAGTGCCAGGCTCTTAGCGGAGATTTTGCAAAGATATACCTTTACAATGCATTTTGCAGGCGGAGGACAAAAGAGACAGGATGACCTTTTAAAGCTTGTGGAGAACCATATGCAGGCTACTTTAACTTTTATGCCTGAATTTAGAGGAGGAAAAGCCAAAAATCCTTTTGAGGAGCGGGCCGCGGAACTGGTATGGAAACTGTGCTGGGACGGTAGGATCTTTGAAGTGCAAAATATCCATGATTTCGTTGTCCTCTGGCGAGCCGATTTTATGGCCGGTAAAGTCCATACAGAAGCCCAAATAAAGCTATTTGAAGAAATACAGGCAGAATTAATTAATGTTGCGCTTTGGCAAAAAGAAACCTTATCAAAATTCAATTGGTACCTCTTACAGGATTTTGCTGCCAATCAAGGCCTTAGCGGGGCTAGCCTGGGCAGGTTTAAGAATTTCGTCCGGGCTAAGGCTATGCGCGAAAGACAGCCGGAAATAAATTTGCCCTTTCTTAAAAAAGCCTATGTTCAATTTAACAAAAGGTAAGACTGTATTTGCCAAGATAACGAATCAATTAGATATTTTATTTTAAAAATAAAAAGAGGAGTGAAATTATTTTATGAAGTGGAAATGTATTGTTTGCGGTTATATCCATGAAGGAGAGGAGCCACCGGAATTTTGTCCGGTCTGCGGCGTTGATGCCAGTAATTTTGAAAAAATTGAAGACCAAGACAGTGATTCCAAAGCCTCAGTAGAATACAAGCCAGAACCGCGTGCCGAAAAAGAAAATAAAAAAATATTTACTCCGGAGGAAGCTCTCACTAAAGCTATTCGTTCCATTTCTTACGGTTTATTTATTATCACTGCCCATTACCAAGGTAGGGATAACGGTCAAACTGCTAATACTTGTTTTCAAATAACCTCCGAGCCTGTCCAAGTGGCAATAGGTATAAATAAAAACAATCTTACGCACGAATTTATCCAGAAAAGTGGTAAATTTGGCGTCTCAATCCTTGATCGTAATGGGCATGATTTAGCCAGAAGGTTCGGTTACAGGTCCGGCAGGGAGGTAGATAAATTTGCAGGCTTAACATGTCACCGCGGGCAGTCCGGAGTATTACTTCCCGACGGTGTTTTAGCCTGTCTGGAAGCAGAAGTTGTCAATCAGTTGGATTGCGGTACGCATACTCTCTTTATAGGAAGAGTCATTGCCGGCGAATACTTTGACAGCGGGGAACCAATGACTTATGCTTACTTTAGGAGCACAAAATGATACTGCCTAAATAAACAAAATAAAATGGAAAAGAAGTGATAAAATAATAAAGCTGCCGTTCAAACTTTGGCTCTCTGTCAAATGTTGGGGTTAAGCCCGAAAACAGAGAGTAAATAAACCAAGCACTTGTTGAAGGTGTCTTCATTCTTGAAGACATCTTCCTTATTTATCAAACTTGCCCAAATACTCAGTTTG
>DUML01000038.1 GCA_012839895.1 Peptococcaceae bacterium
TAAAATATCTAAATTCAATTTTGTTATTTTGAAATTCTTTAATAGTATTTGGTGTTGCTGTAGCGCATGATGGACTAAGAATTAGCTGAATGTTACATCCTCTTGCTTTGGCTTCTTTTAAAGCTTGAACTGTATCCGGATCACTTAGTTGCTCAGTTAGTATCATTATTTCTGAAGTTGCTGAGTTTATAGCGCGTAAAACTTGTTGTTTGACTCCGGCATTGACTGTAAAAGTAATATTATCTTCCGGTAGGTCAATTTTTTCGGGCAGATTTAGGGTTAAGGTAGTTGTATATTCCCATTCGTTTTTAAAGGATTTGGCCATTGTCCAGGCAGTATCTCCTGTTAATTTAATTGCTATCCCATGGGCATTAAATCCTTTGCTGGTCAAATCCTGGGAGTAAAAGACACTAACCTGGTGATCAATTACAAGATAGCGAACACGGTGGTATTGGCCTTTTTGGGCTGGATAATACTGAACAGAGACATTTTGGTTTTTCAGTTTTTTAACAGTAACAGAATTATCTCGCAACCATTGATCAAGTAAAATTCTGACTTCAACACCGGAATGGGATTTATTAATAAGCAAGTCAATTATCTCCTGATCACTTAAGGCTGAAAGCTGAATGAAAATTGCCTTTTTAGCATTGTTGATGAGTTGAATAGTTTGAGAGCGTATTTCATTGGAATTTAACAATATTGAACTGGCTGTCAAATTGGACACTATTTCTGTTTTTTCTTCCTGGAAAAAAGGTAGCAAATTATTATTACAGCCGGAAATAAATAGCGAAGATATGACAATAAACAAAATAAATAGTTTTTTGGACAGCATACTAACACCTTTGTATTGACCCTAATTTTCACTATACAGGTTTAAGATAATAAGAAGAGTATTTTCTTTTATTATACATTTTTTGCTGAAAAATAACGAACTAAAAATAACTTTTTTTTATAATCTCGTTTACGGTAAGAATTTAGTGACGAGTTTAGGTACTTGGCAAAAGGAAAAAAAGAAACAAAAGAGAATAGATAATCCATATATTACCAATTATTTGAGGGGTGTTTAGTGTGAATAATCCATTGGTTTCTGCTAAGTTTCGCTTTAACCGGTGGCTTGCTCAAGGAAAGGACCAAAAGGTTATTGAAAAACTCCTTGTAACTTTAAATAAAGATTCATTACCCCATAAAATAAATTTAGAAGAAGCTAAAAATTTGATAGATCTGGGAGTTTATCAGCAAACACGGGATTATCTTGAGGAAGCCCTAGCACACTCATTACCAGCAGCTGATTATGGTCAAATCCATTATTTACTAGCTCGTTGTTATCAAGGTTTAGGGGATTTGGAGAATGCACTGCATCATCTGGCAAATTCTTTAGAAGTCGAGCCCAGTAAAAGTGAATACTGGAACTTAAAAGCAGATTGTCTCTTGGAGCTTGGTGAATGGGAAGAAGCGGTGGCTTGTTTAAATAAGTCTTTACGCTCATCTCCCAGAGATGTAAATATTATTTATCGCCTTGGCAGTATCTTTCTCTTCCACGGTGAGTATGGTGAAGCTTTAAATTGCTTCAGTGGTTGTTGCAAGTTAAAACCATTTGACCCTTATTATTGGGAAATCAAAGCAGAGATACATCTTAAGCTTAACCAAGTTAAAGCCGCAATGGAATGCTTTCAAAAAGCGATCAGGTATGGAGGTAGTACCAATTTATTGGCAAGGTTGGCTTACTGTTATGCAGAATGCGGAGATTTTAAAAAAGCTAAAAAAATTTTACATAAGGTATTGAAACTTGAGCCGGATGATTATGATGCCTTATGTAATCTCGGGGGTATTTACCATAAGCTTGGCAAAGACGAACAAGCATATAGGTTGTTAAAAAGAGCTTACTTACAGAATTGCAATGATGCAATACTTTTAAATAATTTAGGGTATGTTTGTGCGCGTTTAGGACGTTTCCGCAAAGCCGTTGAATATTTTAACCAGGCTTTGACTCTTAACCCTGAAGACGAAACTATTTTATATAATTTAAGTGTCTGCTATTATGAGAAAGGATTTTGGGAAGAATCCAGGGCAACTTTAGAAAAAATTGTTCGACTTAATAACGATAACACTACTGCCTGGACCTTACTGGGTAATGTTTATGAACAATTGGCTAAACCTAAATTAGCGGTGGATTGTTTTAACAAAGCTTTGAAATTGGCCTAAAAGTGCTTCTAATGAAGTTTTCAGGCCAGCAAAAACATAAACAACCTTAGTCTTAAAGTTTATGGACTAAGGTTGTTTTTTTATTAGAATTATGTAAAATGGTTTGGAGTTGAATCATTTCAGTGATAAAATACAACATAAATAGAATACTTAAAAAAACAATTCTCCGAAATTACTAAATTCATCCTTGACTCTGGAGGTAGGAAAAATGACAATTGATCTTGAAAAGATTGAAAAGGCAGTTAGAAACATTTTGGAAGCAATTGGTGAAGATCCGGAGCGGGAAGGGTTGAAAGACACACCTCATAGAGTTGCTAAGTTTTACCAGGAAATATTTTCTGGAATTCATGAAGATCCCAGTGACAACTTAACTGTCTTGTTTTCTGAAAATCATGAAGAAATGGTTATTGTTAAGGACATCCCAATTTATTCGATGTGCGAACATCATCTTCTCCCTTTCGTAGGATTCGCCCATATTGCCTATATTCCTCGTAATGGGCGGGTCACGGGACTATCCAAGCTGGCTAGGGTTGCGGAGGGCTTTGCCCGACGGCCTCAACTTCAAGAACGTTTAACAACTCAGATTGCTGATACTATTAAAAATATCCTGAATGCTCAAGGTGTATTGGTAGTTATTGAAGCAGAACATATGTGTATGACTATTAGAGGGATTAAAAAACCGGGCTCGCGAACAGTAACTTCAGCCGTTCGAGGAATCTTCCAAACCAATGCTGCTACTCGCGCTGAGGCTTTCTCTTTAATAATGGGGCATAGTCATTGAATTAAAATAAACCCAAAAAATCAAAGAAAGAGGATAACAATGGATAAGAAGATTAATGAAAACGTGTCGGATAACTTAAAGCCTGGAAAAATGGAATTAATAGCAACCCAAAGGTTTGCGATTAATCCGGAAATGTACAGAATAATTGATTTTTTAAATCGTAGTTTAAAAGGGCATAATATTCTTTTTGGTTTAACCAAAAGTGAGAATTCTATGATAATTTCAGTCTATGAAGTTGAATAATTTGGGGGCTATAACTTCACATGAGAATTCTTCTGACTAATGATGATGGTATTTTTGCGCCTGGTATTACTGCCTTATACAATGTTTTAGCAGAAAGGAATGAACATGAGATTTACATCGTTGCCCCGGAAGGACAACGTTCTGCTGTGGGGAGATCTATTACTATTTATAAACCTTTGTTTGTAACCAAACACAAGTTAAAAGGAAATAATATCGCTTTAGCCGTAAATGGAACCCCTACGGACTGTGTCAAACTGGCTATTCAAGGTAATGTTTTGCCGAACAAACCTGACTTAATAATTTCCGGGATAAATGACGGTCCAAATCTGGGAACAGACGTGTTTTATTCCGGTACTGTGGCCGCTGCCATGGAAGGGACTCTTTTGGGGATTCCTTCGCTGGCTGTATCTCTAGCGAGTTATGATTATGAAAACTATTTACCAAGTGCCCTTTTTATTAGTGATTTTATCGATAAACATAGGGAAATACTAAATACCAAGGATAGTCTTTTGAACATTAATATTCCAGGATCTGATCAATGTTTTTGGCAAGGGGTTAAAATAACCAAACTAGGTAAGTCCGTTTACGATAACGCTTTTGAAAACCGCCAAGCGCCTTTTGGTCGAGAATATTATTGGATTACAGGTAAAGTAGTCTATGATGATGAAGATAATACAGATTTAAAAGCAATTAAAGATTGGTATGTTTCCATAACACCTCTTCATAGCGATCTAACGGATTATAAAAGGATCGAAGAATTGCAACGTATTTTCTTATGCTGAGGAAAAAAACGTATAGCCTAATGCTGAGGGAAAATAATGGTAATTGCGATTTTTGTCTTTTATTTTTTAGTTTTTTCATTTCTATTTATAAGTAGCCGTAAAAAGGGAGAAAAATTTAATTATAAACGAATCTTTTTGCTCCCTGCCATTTTGGCTTTTATTATGGTTTTTTTATCACTGTTGAAGGTATATTTTATTTATAAACTTATACTCATCCTTTTTGCTGTCATCTTGTTCCTACTTACTTACTGGCACTGGGGGGAGCGAATTCGCAAATGGTTTTCATAAATACTAATTATCCATTCTTCTCAGTAACGAGATTTTTTTCAAGTCTTTCGAACAAAGGCCGCCATTTAAAAAAAGAATAAAAAGATAGACAATAAAACCAAGGCCTGTAAATACTAAACAGGTAAAAGGGGTAATAGGCACATAATCTGAGCCAACTTTTAAAACTCCCAGCATACCCAATCCAGCTGTAAAGGGTTGGAATAAAAATGTTTTCCAATTAAAAGTCATACCAATATTTCTTTTAATGGCCATTAGATTTAACGTTGCCATACAAAAATAACCGAGAACATAAGTAAATGAACATCCGAGTAAACCCCATTTTGGCAGCCCTGTTAAATAGAACAAGAGAGGGAGGCGAAAGAAGGCGGTTATTATAGAATGAAGTAATGGGAGATAAGTTTTCCCTAAACCCTGTAAGATGCCGGTCGTTGTTTGTTGAACATAGGTAAACAATCCTCCCAAAGCCAGGATTTTTAAAACGCCTGCTACGTCTTTGCTATTAAAAATCGCTGTAAAAGGTTCGGAAAAATAATATAAAGCAATTACGCACGGTAAACCTAAAATAACAGTATACCTAATAGCATCAATGCATCTGCTTTTAGCCAATTTGTAGTCTTTTTTGCCAATTGCTTCGGAGATGGCCGGAACGAGCGAGGTTGAGAGAGCAAAAGTAAAAACACTGGGAAAGGTAAGGAGGGTCATAGCCGTACCGCTTAATTGACCAAAGAGGGAGGTGGCTGCTCGAGCAGAGAAGCCTGCCACTTGTAATTGTCTGGGAATAATAATAGCTTCCAAAGCAGAAATGGCCGATGCCATTAAACGGCTACCTGTAACCGGCAGTGATAAAGTTATTAGACCACGCAGGAGAGTTCTAGCGGACTGGCGGCTTCTTAATTTTCTAAAATTATAATTGTCTTTTCCTAGTAGGTATTGAGCAAAGATTATTATTAACCCAATCATTTCTCCGCCAAGCATTCCGGCGGCAAGTCCGGCAGCAGCCCATTCTATGCCCTTGGCTAAAAGTTTTAGAGAAAGGGTAAAACCTACAATTACTCGGAAAATTTGTTCGGAGATTTGACTTAGAGCGGAGGGAATCATATTCTGCAGTCCTTGAAAGTAACCGCGAAAGGCTGAAGCAATAGCAACTACAAATATTGCCGGGATACAAATTTGAAAGACAACCAAAACACGCTTGTCAGCAAAAAATCGCCCTACAATCCAAGCGGCATTAATGAAGAGTATGAGTGAAACAAACAAACCCGAAAAAAATAAAGTGATTAATGCCAAACAGAAGGTCTTTTGGGCATCAGCGTAATAACCTGCGGCAGCTTTTTCGGAAACCATCTTAGAAACTGCCAAGGGAATTCCCGCTGTTGTAAAAACTAAGGCTGTCATATAGACTGGGAAAACCATATGAAATAAGCCATAAGCTTCACTGCCAATATAATGCATAATAAGGTATTGGTAAATAAAACCAAGGATCCGATTGATAAGATTAGCAACAAAAAGAATAATGGCACCTAAAACTAACTTATTATAAGGCATTTCTTCCTCCTGGCACATTCATTTCAATTAAATTTATGCGCCAGAAAATATTGTCATGCTCTAAGTTTTTATTTTTAGTAGGGTATTTAGATAAAGGATTTGACAAAACTACAGAGAATTAAGTAATGTTATAATAGTTATCAATTTGAGGTTGATTTTTTAAAGTAAATAAACAAAGGGGAGATTTTCTTGAAAAGCTACGACACCAAGAGTATTCGTAATGTTTGTTTTGTTGGGCATGGAGGCTCAGGTAAAACTTCACTAGCTGAGACTATGTTATTCAATTCCGGCGCTACCAATCGAATTGGTAAAGTAACTGATGGTAACACCGTTTCGGATTACTTACAGGAAGAAATCCAGAGACATATTTCGATCAGCACTTCTCTAATACCTATTGAACATAACGGTATTAAAGTTAACATTCTGGATACCCCGGGATATTCGGATTTTATCGGTGAGGTAATCAGTGCTCTGCGGGTAGTGGAGTGTGGTGTGTTAGTCCTTTGTGGCGTAGGAGGAGTAGAAGTCCAGGCGGAAATAATCTGGGATATGATGGATGAAAAACAACTTCCCAGAATTGTCTATATTAACAAGCTGGATAGAGAAAACTCCAGTGCTGAAAAAGTGATGGATCAGCTTAAATCTGTTTTCCCTAACGCTCGCTTTGTCCAAATGCAAATACCGCTTGGCAAAGAAGAAAGTTTCGAGGGCGTTTTAGATATTTTCCAAAGCAACATACCAGACCAATACAAAGATAATGTCGCAATGCTGAAAGAAAGTTTAACTGAGGCTGCGGCAGAAGCCGATGATGATGTATTGATGAAATACTTGGAGGGAGAGCCTCTTACTGATAATGAATTAAAAGAGATTACGAAAAAAGCGTTGGCTCAAAATATGATAGTTCCAGTTCTCTTTGGTTCTACAGAAAAAAACATTGGCGTTAAGGAATTAATTCAGTTTATTGCGGAAAATGTACCTGCGCCAACACCATTAGAAAACAAAGCAGCTCTTGTCTTCAAAACTTTAGCAGATCCCTATCTTGGGAAAATGACCTTCTTTAGGGTTTATGGAGGCACTTTTACCGGAGATTCTGTTGTTTACAATTCTACCAGGGAAGTTGAAGAAAAATTTGGTCAAGTATTCTATTTGCGTGGTAAGAACCAAGATAATACCTCTAATGTACAAGCTGGGGATATTGCTGTTGTGGCCAAATTGCAAGAAACCAAAACAGGTGATACTTTATGTGCCAAGGATAAGCCTGTTGTTCTGGAAGGTATAAAATTCCCATCTCCTTGTTTACCAGTAGCTGTTAAACCTAAGAGCAAAGGTGATGAAGATAAACTTGGAGCAGCACTATCCAGATTAGTTGACGAAGATCCAACAATAAGTGTCAGCAAAAATATCGAGACCAAACAAACAATTCTTAGCGGTTTGGGTGAAATGCAGCTGGATATAATTGGTGAAAAGTTAGCCAGAAAGTTCGGGGTTGCTGTTGAGACATCTATTCCGAAAGTACCTTATAGGGAGACAATTAAGAAGACAGTTCAGGTGGAAGGAAAACATAAAAAACAAAGTGGCGGACACGGACAATATGGGCATGTCTGGATCAGGATGGGTCCCAACCCTGATTCGGAATTTGAATTCACCGAGGAGATATTCGGTGGCGCTGTTCCTAAGAACTTCTTCCCGGCAATAGAAAAAGGATTACGGGAGGCTGTAGCTGAGGGTTTCCTGGCCGGCTATCCTATGACAAATGTTAAATTTACTTTATATGATGGTTCTTATCACAGTGTAGACTCCTCAGAAATGGCTTTTAAATTAGCGGCTATTTTGGCTTTCAAAAAAGGTGCTGAGCAAGCTAATCCTGTGCTCCTGGAACCAATTGTTGAGGTTGAAGTCCGGGTTCCGGAAGCATTTATGGGAGATGTTATCGGTGACCTTAACAGTAAGCGAGGCCGGGTTCTTGGAATGGAACCTGATGGTAAATTACAAGTAATTAAAGCCCAAGTTCCGCAATCAGAGATGATGAGATATGCTATTGACCTTAAGGCTATGACCCAGGGCCGAGGCACTTTTTCAACAAAATTTATTGGTTATGAAGAAGTGCCGGCAAGACTTGCAGAGGCTTTGGTAGCCCAACTTAAGGCTCAACAACAAGAATAATTCCAGACTTTAATTATTAGAAAAAATATATCCCGTACAAACATACTGTACGGGATATTGCCTAACTATGACCCTTTGAAGTTAAGTATAAGACAAGGAGGAAGGAAACTTATGCCAATTACCCTAGCCAAACGGATGAGAAAATTAGGTAATGAAACAGCTTTTGAGATGCTGGCTAAAGCTAAGGCTTTGGAAGCTCAGGGCAGGGAGATAATTCACTTAGAAATTGGTGAGCCCGATTTTCCTACACCCTTAAATATTATTGAAAAGGGTAGGGAAGCTATGCTGGCTGGAATGACAAAATACACCCCTTCAGCAGGACTCATTGAAGCTAGACAAGTTATTGCCGATTATATCGGACGTACGAGGGGTTATACCGTTGACCCCGACGAAGTGGTCATGACTGCCGGTGGTAAACCAATTATGTTTTATGCCATTTTAGCTGTTGTCGATCCAGGTGACGAGGTAATTTATCCCAACCCAGGTTTTCCGATTTATGAGTCGGTTATTAATTTTGCCGGGGGTATTCCGGTTCCCATTCCTTTAAGGGAAGAAAATGAATTTCGAATGGATATCGAGGAACTTGAAGCATTAATTACTCCCAAGACCAAAATGCTGATTATTAATTCTCCACATAATCCTACTGGAAGCATGCTGACAAAAGAAGACTTGGAGAGATTAGCCGAAATCCTGCTGGATAAGGAAATTACTATATTATCTGATGAGATTTATGAAAATATTGTCTATGAAGGTCGCTCTTTTTCTATTACTTCTTTTCCAGGAATGAGAGAAAAAACTATAATTTTAAATGGTTTTTCCAAAACTTATGCCATGACCGGTTGGAGGGCAGGTTACGGTGTGATGCCCAAAGAGATAGCTAAACATATTACAAAACTGGTTACAAACAGTACTTCCTGTTTGGCTGGATTTACCCAAATGGCTTGCATCGAAGCTTTAACCGGGCCACAAGAAGAGGTTAGAGCCAGAGTGGAACAATTTAGGCTGAGAAGAGACAGGATAGTTGATGGTTTAAATTCCATCAAGGGTATAACTTGTTTGAAACCCCACGGCTCATTTTATGTCTTTCCGAATATTAAAGAATTTGGTATGTCGAGTATGGAAATGGCTGATTATCTATTGTATAACGCAGGAGTAGCAACACTTAACGGTAGTTCTTTCGGCGCCTTTGGCGAAGGTTATCTCCGGCTTTCTTATGCTAATTCTCTGGAAAACATAGAAAAGGCTATCACAAGAATTAAGGAGGCTTTGGAAAAACTTTAATTCGCAACAGGAGAGCGAATAATAGAGAAAGTTTGCACATATTAGTTGCTATTATGGATATTTATAATTATAATTAACATGGAATTGATACGTTTAGTTAAATTAAAATTTACAAATATTACAAATAATATTGGTAAAGGAGGGGTAAAATAGTATTGACTATGGAAAGGAGTGAAATATTTTTTTTGGATTTGTGCTAGAATCCAGGAACTTTCAAGATGTTCCCATTTTGTTTTTTGCAAATAACTTGAGGGGAATGAGGATGCCAACATGAACACTGTGCTATTTTTAATTTTATACCCTGTTATTGTAGCGTTTCTCTTACTCGTTCTGCCGCAGCTTGCTGTAAGGAAATTTATTGTTGTGGCATCGACAGTAATTTTAACTGTAGCATCTTTATACCTAGTTGTTCAATATTTTAGCACTGGGGCTGTTTTCTTTGAATTTGGTTCCCATGCTCTGGATATAGGTATATTTATTTTGGAGATTGCTTTAGCCGCAATAATAATCTATATTTCTCTTAAACATAAGCAATTCTTGGCGG
This sequence comes from Peptococcaceae bacterium, assembly GCA_012839895.1. GTDB lineage: Bacteria > Bacillota > Desulfitobacteriia > Desulfitobacteriales > Syntrophobotulaceae > DUML01. The sequence goes on from DUML01000038.1 coordinate 9,830, forward strand.
CACTTTTAATGCTCATCGGTGCTGTAATGACAACATGGTTTGAATTGGCTTACGGCGGCCAAATTCATGCTACAAATAATTTGTTTGTTGATAACCTTTCATTAATCATGGCTCTAATTATCGGAATTATCGGTAGTTTAATAGCCTTATTCGCCCTAGGCTATATGGAAGATTATCACCATCATCACCATAATGTTAAGAATAGAGTTCCGTTTTTCTTCTTTATAATTTATGTTTTCTTAGGCGCCATGAACGGCCTTGTTTTTGCTAATAACCTAATCTGGTTATTTTTCTTCTGGGAAATCACAACTTTCTGTTCATTCTTCCTGATTGGATATAGTCGTGATGAAATCGCCACTCGAAACGCTTTTAGAGCGCTAAAAATGAATCTTCTTGGCGGTCTGGGCTTTTCTGCAGCAATTATCTACCTGTTTGTTAACGCTCATACCGTAGAGTTAAATCAATTACCTACCTTAGCCTCAACAGTTGTTTTATTGCCTGTTGCCCTGTTAGCTTTTGCCGGTATTACCAAATCAGCTCAGATGCCGTTTTCATCTTGGTTATTAGGGGCAATGGTTGCTCCAACTCCAGTTTCAGCACTGCTTCACTCCAGTACCATGGTTAAGGCCGGAGTATATTTGATCTTAAGACTTTCCCCGGTCTTTGCTTTTGTGGAAGGTGGAGCTACCGTCGGTCTTTTCGTTGCTATGGTCGGGGCTGTTACTTTCTTGTTGACATCTTTTATGGCCATCTCCCAAATGGATGCCAAGAGAGTTCTGGCTTATTCGACAATCGCCAACCTTGGTTTAATTGTCCTTTGTGCCGGTGTTGGTAGTTATGAATTAATGTGGGCTGGAATAATGCTCGTAATATTCCATGCTATAGCTAAATCTCTTCTCTTCTTGTCAGTCGGAACCGTTGAACATAATCTTGGAGACAGAATTATTGAATCCATGGATGGTTTAATTACTAAGATGCCTAAAGTTGCTGTTGGCATGGTAATTGGCATATCTGGAATGTTTTTAGCTCCTTTTGGTATGCTAATTAGTAAATGGGCTGCTTTAGAAGGTTTAGTGGCAGCTAATCCAATTTTAGCGGTCTTTGTTGCTTTTGGTAGTGCAGCAACTATGTTCTTCTGGACTAAATGGCTTGGTAAGCTCACAATGATTAAGGAAAAACCGGCCGATTTTGTAGCTAAAGTTCCTGCTTCGGAGACATTTACTCTAACATCATTGGCCTTCTTAACCATTGCTGTTTGTCTGATTTTCCCACTAATCTCCAAGTATTCCTTAGAACCTTTCATTACTTCCATATATGGACACGCTTACCTGCTTGACCAAAGCAATGTGGCAATTTTACTCATCATGATGGGGTTAATTTTAGTACTGCCTTTACGTCTTTTAACCTATGGCGAATTAAATTATAAACCTCAATATCTGGCGGGGGCCAACGTGGAGAAAGAGAAATTCTATGGTTCTCTAGGCTTGACCAGACAAGTTACAATGAAGAGTTTCTATCTTAACAATATTTTCGGGGAAGACAAACTATTTAAACTTGGTGTGGTTTCCAGTATTGTTCTAATTATCATAATGTTTGGAGTGGGAATGTAATGAGTGGAATGAATGCTTTGCTGGCTGTAATTCTCTATATTGTTCTTGCCCCGATAATTGGTGGATTAATATCGGGGGTGGATCGTAAAATTTCGGCTAGGATGCAGGGCAGGTACGGCCCCCCAATTCTGCAGCCCTTCTATGATGTTTTTAAGTTAATGGCCAAACAAAATATAGTCGTTAACAAACACCAAAAATTTTACATTTTATGTTTCTTAATCTTTGTTATTATTACCGGAGCAATCTTCTTTGCCGGTGGAGATTTATTGCTGGCCATATTTGCCTTGACTTTAGCCAGTGTATTCTTTATCGTTGCCGCTTACTCCACCTATTCACCTTATGCTTATATCGGTGCGGAAAGAGAAATGCTCCAAATAATGGCTTACGAGCCTATGGTAATTCTTACAGTTGTAGGCATGTATATGGTTACCAAAAGCTTCAATGTTATTGATATTGCAACTTATGATCAACCATTGCTCTTTAGCCTGCCGGGGATTTTCCTTGGATTCCTCTTTATCTTAACAATAAAGTTCCGCAAGTCACCCTTTGATATTTCCATGTCTCATCATGCTCATCAGGAAATTGTCCGGGGAGTTATTACTGAGTTTTCCGGCAAAGAATTAGCGATGATTGAAATTGCTCACTGGTATGAGAATGTGTTCCTCTTGGGAATAGTCTGCTTGTTCTTTGCTTCTAACCCGATAATTGCGATTATCCTGGCTCTTCTGACTTATTTCTTAGAAATCTTTATTGATAACAACAATTCACGTCTCAAATGGCAGTCAACATTAGGCAGTGCTTGGATTGTTGCCCTTATTCTCGGAGTAGGTAATATTGCTTTTCTTGCCTTACTGTAAGAGAGACAAATGGACCTAATTATTCATCATTAGCGATTGGGGTGAAATAAATGTCTTACTTGCCAAAATCTCCTTGGCTAGTTCATTATGATGCATCCAGTTGTAATGGCTGTGACATAGAAGTACTTGCTTGTCTGACGCCATTATATGACGTGGAACGTTTTGGAGTCCTCAATATTGGAAATCCAAAACATGCTGATATTTTTGTTGTAACTGGATCCGTTAATGAACAAAATAAATCCGTTATTAAGAACATTTATGATCAAATGGCCGATCCTAAAGTTGTGGTAGCCGTTGGAGCCTGCGCTACTTCGGGCGGAGTATTCAGGGAGTGTTACAATGTTCAAGGCGGAGTAGATAAAGTTATCCCTGTTGATGTTTATGTTCCAGGGTGTGCCGCTAGGCCTGAAGCGATAATCGATGGTGTTGTTCAAGCTTTAGGTGTCCTCGAAGAAAAATATAAGAACATGGGGAAGGTGGCGAAATAAATGACTGGACAGACTTTCAAGCCGGTTACTGCAGCTGAAATTGTAGAAAAGACCAAGCAGTATGCTAAAGATGGTTATCGGCTTATTCAAATCCACTGTACCAAAACTCCTCAAGAAATGTTTATTATCTACACATTCGAAAAAATAGATCTTTCCTGTGAAAATCTCAAAATGGATGTGCAAGTAGGGGATACAGTCCCAAGTATTAGTGGAGTATTTTTCGGTGCTGTACTCTATGAAAATGAAATTCATGACCTTTATGGAGTTAATTTTTCCGATTTGGCAGTCGATTTCAAAGGTACGTTTTATGAAACTTCGGTTAAACAGGCATTTGCTCAAACTGGTGCCGACAACAAAGAATAGAAGGGGTATGGTAATATGGGTGAACGTACAATAATTCCATTTGGGCCTCAGCATCCGGTACTACCCGAACCGCTCCATCTAGATTTAATATTGGAAGATGAAAAAGTGGTTGGTGCCGTCCCTTCTATTGGGTTTGTGCACAGAGGCTTGGAAAAATTAGTTGAAAAAAGAGATTTCCACGAAATGGTGTATGTTATTGAACGTGTTTGTGGAATCTGCAGCTTTATTCATGGTCAGGGCTATTGCCAAACTGTTGAAGGTTTAATGGGTATTGAAATTCCGGAAAGAGCCAAGTATTTACGCACTATCTGGGCCGAACTGTCCCGTGTTCATAGTCATATTCTCTGGTTAGGACTTATGGCTGATGCCTACGGATTTGAAAGCTTGTTTATGCACTGCTGGCGGGTGCGTGAAAAAGTACTGGATATTTTTGAAGAGACTACCGGCGGCAGGGTAATTTTCAGTGTCTGCCGGGTAGGCGGTGTCTGGAAAGATATCGATAACGATACCTTAAAGAGAATAGTTACTGTTCTCAAAGATGTTGAAAAAGAAATTAAAGAACTTTCCGATGTCTTCATCAAAGACTATACCGTGCAAAAAAGAACCAGAGGAGTAGGTGTATTAACTTATCAGGAAGCCATTGACCTGGGTGCTGTCGGTCCTACTCTTAGGGGTAGCGGTGTTCCTATGGATATGCGTAAACTTGGCTATGCCGCCTATGGTGAACTTGATTTTGAACCAATCGTAGAAAAAGACGGCGACTGCTACGCACGTACTTTGGTGAGGGTGCGGGAAGTATTCCAGTCTTTGGATTTGATCTATCAAGCAGTAAATAAGATTCCGGATGGCGAGATTGCTACCAAAGTCAGAGGAAATCCGCCTGCTGGTGAGTTTATTTCTAGACTGGAACAACCGCGTGGTCAAGTTATTTATTACGCCAAAGGTAATGGCACTAAATACTTAGATAGATTCAGAGTTAGAACTCCAACCTTTGCTAACATTGCTCCACTTTTAAAAATGCTTCCGGGATCTGATTTGGCAGACGTTCCTATTCTCGCCTTAACAATTGATCCCTGCATTAGCTGTACGGAAAGGTAAGGTGAGAAACGATGGGTTTTAATGTAATTGGTAAAACCATTATGAAGAGTTTGTTCGGCAAACCTGCTACAGCTATGTATCCTATTGTAAAAAATGAATTTTATCCCAATACTAGGGGTAGAATTGAAAACGATATAACTCTATGCAATTATTGTGGTCTTTGCGGCAGAAGATGTCCCGCAGGCGCTATTGAGGTTAGCAAACCAGAGAAAAAATGGGAAATTGATCGCACCAGATGCATTGTTTGTAATTTTTGCGTTCAGGTCTGCGCCAGAAATGCCTTAAGCACTGAAAGGCATTACACAACCCCAATGACCGATAAATCTAAGCGAATTACAACTCTTTACGGAGAAAAAGAAGAACCGGTTAAAGAAAAAGTCCAAGAAAATGCATGAGTATCCCATTACTGAACAAATTGTAAAAATAGCTTCTGACAAAGCCAAGGAAAACAATGCGCGTAAAGTTACGCGCATTGCCTTGGTTGTCGGTGAATATTCGGGTTTTATTGGGGAATCAATCCAAATGTACTTTGATATAATATCCAAGGGCACTATTTGCGAAGGGGCCTTTTTGGAAATAGAAAAAATTAAAGCCAAATGGTATTGCCCGGCGTGTGATATTTATTACCTCCGCCAGCCGTTTTCTTTTGCTTGCCCTCAATGTGGCAAAGACGGCGAACCAACAAGTATTGGCAAAGAGTTTTACGTCAAAAATATAGAAGTTGAAACTTAAAATATGGGAGGTGATTTTATGTCGGGCAAAGAAATCGAAGTAGTTCAAAATATTTATGATGAAAATGATAAAATTGCTTTAGAAACTAAAGCAAGCCTCGAAGAACTTGGAATTTTCGTTGTTAACGTTATGGGTGCACCGGGGGCAGGCAAAACCTCAAGCATTATAAATATTATTAGGAATCTTCCTGAAGAGAAGATCTATGTTATTGAAGGAGATATAGAATCTGATCTTGATACTGTAAAGCTTAAAGACCTGGGAATTAATACTATTCAAATTAATACAGGCGGCGCCTGTCATCTTGATGCCCCGACAATTAAAAATGCTCTGCAAAATTTGGAGTTCAGCCAGCCAGGGATACTTTTTATTGAAAATATTGGCAATCTGGTTTGTCCGGCCGAATTCCAAATTGGTGAACACATTAAGATGCTTATTTGTTCTGCTGCTGAAGGCAGCGATAAGCCTTATAAATACCCTTTAGCTTTTGAAAAAGCAGACGTTATTCTTCTTACGAAATGCGATCTTAAAGAATACGTTGATTTTAATGATGATTTCTTTCTTAAAGGGATTAGAGGACTTAATAAATCCGTGCCGGTTTTTGAAGTTAATGCCAAAACAGGGCAAGGGTTCTCAGCTGTTGCCGAGTGGCTCAAGCATAAGAGCCATTGAAAGTTTCACTCTGATAATAAGGGATAAAGCGTGGCAATGATATTTTTCAATCCCACGCTTTTTCTGTTTTATTTGCATTTTTTCTTAACTAGTACTAGAATTAAATAGTGGGTAGCCCGAGGACCTAATTAGAAAAGCCGATTATTTTTGAATTAAGTTAAATATGGTGGTGAATAGAGATGTGCGTTGCTCTTCCGGGTAAGGTGATTGCAACAGATGGGTTATTTGGTAAAGTCGATTTTCAAGGCAATATTGTTGATGTAAATTTGGGGATTGTGGATGCCAAGATTGGAGATTACGTTTTAGTTCATGCCGGTTGTGCAATAGAGGTTCTGAAGAAAGATAAGGCGCAGGAAATTATTGATTTATTTCAAGAATTGGAGTCTATGGTTTAATGAATTTAGAAACAATCATTAAAAAAATTGGCGATTATCAAGGCTCCAAACTTAAAATAATGGAAGTATGCGGAACCCATACCGTAACTATTTTTAAAAACGGAATTAGAAGTTTCCTGCCATCGACCATTGAACTAATCTCCGGTCCAGGATGCCCGGTCTGTGTAACACCTCCTTCCTATATTGACAAAGCAATCGAATGGTCCCTAAAGCCTAATTGTATATTGTTAACATTCGGAGATATGATGAAAGTACCTGGAATACAAAAATCCTTAAGCGAAGCCAAAGCAGAGGGAGCTAGGGTAGAGATAATGTATTCTCCCCAGGAAGTGCTAAAAAAGGCTCGGCAGAATCCAGGTATTACTTACATTATTGCCAGTGTTGGCTTTGAAACAACTATTCCTATTTATTCCCTGCTGCTGGAGCAATTGTTAGAGAATAACATTTCAAATGTAAAATTTCTTACAGCTTTGCGTCGGATTATACCTGCCTTGGATTATATCTGTGCAACCGAGAGTGAAATTGTAGCTTTCCTCGCACCTGGACATGCCAGTACTATTTTGGGCTCCAATGCTTATCAGGAACTTGCGGCTAAATATCACAAGCCATTTGCGGTTGCTGGATTCGAGGCAGAGCATATTTTGATTGCTATTTATGATTTGCTTAGGCAAATAGAGACAGGGAAATACGAAGTGCATAATTTGTATCCTTCTGTTGTCCAACCAGAAGGAAATATAGCTGCACTGAAAATTATTAACAAATACTTTATTCCCGATTCAGCAAATTGGCGGGGGATAGGTGATATCCCCGAATCCGGTTTCTATTTGAGGGATGAGTATTTGAAATATGACGCAGGCTCTCGAGAACTTCCTGCTGAAGATAAACAATTAAATTCAAAATGCCGTTGTGGGGAAGTTATTATAGGTAAAATTAATCCTGAGCAATGTCCTATGTTTGGTAAAATATGCACGCCAATTAAGCCTAAAGGTCCTTGTATGGTCTCTACAGAGGGAACCTGCGGGATTTGGTACAGGTTTTCTCAGCGTGAAAAGAAATAGGCTTTTAAAAAATATTAGTGTCAGTACTTGTTGTAGAAAGCAGGTGAAATAATTGAAGATAGTAATGGCTCACGGCAGTGGTGGTAACGCTACCAGAGAATTGATCAGAAATCTTTTTCAAAAATATCTCTCCAATGCTTACCTGGACAAAATGGAAGACTCTGCATCTTTGCCGAAATCAGAATTTTCTTTGGCTTTAACAACGGATACATTTGTAGTAACACCATTGGAATTTCCAGGCGGTGATATTGGCAAATTAGCGGTATGCGGCACTGTTAATGATTTATGGATGGTAGGGGCTGAACCGCAATATCTCACGGCTGGTTTTATTCTGGAAGAGGGCTTGGATTTAGAACTTTTGGAAAGAATAGTAAAATCTTTAAGCCTAGCTGCCCAAGAAGCAGGAATATATATTGTTGCCGGTGATACTAAAGTTGTGCAGGGAAACGGCGGTATGTATATTAATACAACCGGACTTGGGTTTAAAAAATTCCAGCAACTAACTGATGGGCAAACTGTCCAAAAAAATGATGCTATTATTGTCAGCGGTAATCTTGGTGACCACCATGCTTGTATTATGTCGCAGAGGATGGAAATCAAGAACTCTATTCAAAGTGATTGCGCTAACCTTGGTCCTGCTGTTCGCGCATTATTGGAACAAGGAATTAGAGTCCGTATAATGCGAGATATCACCCGTGGCGGTTTAGGTACGGTATTAAATGAAATAGCTGAAGCTAAGCAAGTAACAATGGAAATCGAAGAAGAAAGTATACCTGTTCACTCTGAGGTTCAATCTTTTTGTGATATCCTAGGCCTTGATCCTTTGTACATGGCTAATGAAGGTAAGTTTATGTGTATAGTGGCCAAAGAAGATGAAGAAAAAGCTCTAGAAATCTTAAAGAACACAAAACTTGGTGCGAATGCCCGGATTATCGGTCATATTATAGACACAGGGAGATATTTAGTGACACTTAAAACCAGGTTAGGAGGAAGAAGGATAATTGATGTCCTATATAGCGAAGGTTTGCCAAGGATTTGCTAAAGTCTTTAGACTGGCACTAGTGCTTACCCTTTGTCAAACAATTTTAATTGAAATTTTGCAAAGAGGTAGTATTATCTCTATGGTATATTGGCTGGCTGCCTATCCACTAATTTTCGTTATAAATTATTTCCTGACTCTGCTTACTTTTTTCTTAATATTGGTATTAACCGGCAGATTGTCAATAACCTTTATTATTTCTACACTAATTTGGGTTTTATTGGCTTTAGCAAGTTTAGTCAAAAAACAATTTCTTGGCGACCCGCTTTTCCCTTGGGATTTTTCACGTCTTGATCAAGTTTGGAATCTCTTGCCGCAGTATTCTGGAGAAATAACCCTGATCTTACTCTTTTTGGCCATAATTATTTTAGGGTTGATAGGAGCTGCGAGGTTTTTAATTCCAAGGTATAAAGCCAGTTGGCTTTTGCGATGCTGTTTGTCATTTGCAATTGTAATCATAGTTCCTATGATAGTTTTTTATCGACATACTCCTTTGGAGAGAATACTTAAGCAAGCAAATATTGAACACATATACTGGGCTCAGAGTGAAAACAGCCTAAAAAACGGTTTTTTATTGGGATTTGTAATGAACCTGGAAAGTATAATGATAGTTGAGCCGGAAGGTTACAATCAAGACGAAATTAAACGGATTATAGAGGAAAATACCCCCAGCGCCCCGGCTTTCGCAGTTGGCAAAGCCCAGCTTGATTCTAAACCAAATGTTGTTTTTATTCTTAACGAAGCATTTTGGGACCCTACCGTTTTACCACAGGTCAGTTATTCGCAAAATCCTCTTCCATTTTTTCAGGAACTTCGTAATAATCTTCATTCCGGAACAATGGTTTCACCTGTTTTTGGCGGAAGTACGGCCAACGTGGAATTTGAAATCTTAACGGGTCTAAGCACCACTTTTCTTCCCCAGGGCGTTATCGCTTACCAGCAATACATTGAACGTCCAATACCTTCAATTGCACAGATTTTTAAAAACAATGGCTATGTTACAACTGCCATTCATCCTTATCATGCTTGGTTTTATAAAAGGGACAAAGTATTTCCTTATTTGGGTTTTGAGAATTTTTATAGCCTAAAGGATTTTCCAACAGCCGAAATAAAAGGCGAATATATTAGTGACCTGGAAGTAAGTAAAAAAATTCTTAATGAATTATACAAAGTAAAGGAACCTGCTTTTATTTTTGCTATTACCATGCAAAACCATGGACCCTATCCCAAAAACCGTTATATGGAGCAAGTTATAAAGGCTCAGGGGAATCTTTCCCCTGAAGGACGCGCAATTTTGGAAACCTATGTTCAAGGAGTGTATGATGCGGATCAAGCCCTTGCTTATTTGATTAATTCTTTAAAGAATATAAACGAGCCTACTGTCGTAGTATTTATGGGTGACCATTTGCCTTACCTTGGTAAGGATTATTTAGTTTACAAAGAAACTGGATATATTCAAGAAAGTGAACATAAATGGACAGCCGATGATACTCTAAAAATGAGATCAATACCAATTGCTATTTGGTCAAACTATGCAACAGATATGCCGAAGTGGGATAGATTAAGCGCCAAATATATTGGTAATTACCTTCTCGATCTTGCCGGATTGCAAGGAACTTTCATTAATAATTTCTTGAATGATTTGGCAGAGAAGTTGCCTGTTTATGAAAAAACTGTTAACATAAATCAAGCAGGCTTAATTTCAGAGGTTTTACCTGATGAACTTAAGGCTTTAGAAAGAGATTATTGGCTGTTGCAGTATGATATCTTGTTTGGCCACCAATATTACCGAGAGTATTTATAAAAATTACTATATATTATATAGCAAGAAAGAGGGAAAAGAATGGCAGATTTAGCTTGGATTAATGGAGAAATTTGTGATTTGAATGAAGCAAAGGTTCCTTTCTTAGATCATGGCTATTTTTTTGGCTATGGTGTCTATGAAGCTTTAAAAGTTTATGAAGGAAAACCATTTGCTTTTGAAGAACACATGGACCGGTTTGACCGCAGTATGAAAGAAATACGGATTCAACCCGATTTTACCAGATCAGACCTTAAGGCCATAGTTAATGATTTAATTCTTAAATCGGGCTTACAGGACGCTATGGTTTATATGCAGGTTACCCGAGGAGTGGCGCCTCGAAGTCATGGGATTTTAAAAAATGCTAAACCGTTTTTAACCATGTTTATTTCTTACCTCCCGCCAGTTCCCGAAAAATACCGTCAATTTGGCGTGAAAGCGGTAATCCTTAAAGATGATCGTTGGGCTCACCCTTATATTAAGACCTTAAACCTGTTGCCTAATGTTTTAGCTAAGCAAATTGCCGAAGAACATGATGCCTATGAAGCAATTTTGGTGAGAGAAAACGGCTACATCAGCGAAGCTGCCAGCAGTAATGTCTTTGCAGTGTTGGATGATGATACAATTATTACAGCACCTCTGGATGGAAAGATCCTGGGGGGAATCAGTAGGCAAGTACTAATAAAAATAATAGCTGAGAATAATCTTAAATTTAAAGAGGAGTATTTCACCGTCCAGCAATTAAAGCAAGCACGCGAGGTATTTGTCACTAATACAGGGGCAGAAGTGCTGGCTGTTACCAATCTGGACGGAGAACCGGTAGGAAGCGGGAAACCTGGAGCTCTAACTCAACGTTTGTATGAATTATTTATGGAAAAAGTAAGGCAAGATATTAAAAACTATGAACTAATTGCTAAATAACTAATTAGCCGGCTCTTTTAGTTTTATCCTGTTTATAGTTTTTTAAAGAACTAATTTACCTTTGTTCTAATTCAAAGATAGGGGGTTTCGAAATGCTTGATATTCTATACCAAAGAAGGAGCATCCGCAAGTACGAAAAAAAGCCAATTGAAAAAGAAAAAGTTGATCAACTAATTAAAGCCGCTTTGCTGGCTCCGTCGGCAAGAAGTGCTATGTCCCAAAGGTTCATTGTAGTTGATGATCCTGTATTATTAGACAAGCTAGCGAAGGTCAGGGCAGGAGCATCCTCTTTCCTTAAAGACGCGACTTTAGGTATAGTTGTTATAGGAGATAGCAGTGTCTCGGATGTGTGGGTAGAAGATACTTCTTTAGCTGCTATTATAATTCAATTAGCCGCTGAGTCTTTGGGATTGGGTTCCTGCTGGATCCAAATCAGAAATAGGCAACATAATGAGGAAGTAAGCGCAGAAGAATATATTCGCAATATATTAGGTTTTCCTGAAAACCTTAAAGTGCTATGTATTATATCCCTCGGTTATCCTCTGGAAAGAAAGCCTGCCAAAAAAGATGATGAGCTTGGCTTTGACCGAGTATCTATTAACGGTTATAATAAATAAATTTAATAATAAATGCAGGAATAAAATAGGATTGACAAAGCCTATCCTATTTTATTCCTATTTAGATCTAATTTTTTCTCCTTACGCTATCTGGGGAAGTGTTAGTCAGTAGTTATAAAATGGCTATTTGTTAAAATTTAATAACTAGGCCAAGGTAAGATAACAAATCGGTAATAAATTCTATAGTATGTTTAATTATTATCATTGACACATTCTTAGAATTTAGTTATAATAGCATTCGTCGCTAGTATTAAGTAATGTAATAATATTTTAAAGGGGATTAGTTTAATGGTAGAACAGCGGTCTCCAAAACCGTTGGTGTGGGTTCGACTCCTGCATCCCCTGCCAATTTGAAATTCGCTCCTCGCAAAACATTGCGAGGATTTTTGTTTTTAGGCTAAAAGTCAAGATTTAATTTCTGGACATGGCAGGCAAGCCACAATTGTGATAAGATAAGTTTGGAAATTCCTGATTAAGGTGGGGTTTATTATGACATTTATGGAAGTTGCCAGGAAAAGATATTCTGTACGGAAGTATAAAGAAATTCCTGTAGACAAAGACAAAATACTTCAAATCTTGGAAGCAGGAAGAATTGCCCCTTCAGCGGTCAATTACCAGCCCTGGCATTTTATTGTCCTTACTGAGCGTAAGATGATCGAAAAAGTGAGCCAGACTTATTCGGGCAAATGGTTGGCGAAGGCTCCAGCAATAATTGTTGCTTGTGGCGATCATTCCCAATCATGGAAAAGAAAAGACGGAAAGGACCATTGCGACATTGACCTTGCCATAGCTATTGATCATATGACATTGGCAGCCGTTGAGCTAGGTCTTGGAACTTGTTGGGTTTGCGCTTTCGATGCAGCTAAATGTCATGAAATACTAGGCTTGCCGGGAAATTTGGAGGTAATTGCTCTTCTTCCCCTTGGTTATCCAGCTGAAGAAGTAGAACCAACAAAAAACCGCAAAAGTATAACAGAAATTGTTAGTTGGGAAAGCTACCAAGGTAAATAAAGAAAAAATTAGAGAAATTAAACTAGATAATAATAAAGGTAATTCATCCTATAGACCCAGAAGAATTTTCATTCTGTCATTAACTCTTGCAACCTCTTACTAAAATATTCTTGCACTTCCTTAACATATTCCGTTTTTAGGAGATATTTGGTAAAGTAGATATTAATATTTCTATCCAAACCATAAGTACCTTCTTCAAACCACTGTTCCACCAGTGTACAGGTTGCTGAGATCTGATCATATAAATACTGGGAACCGGAAAACTTCTCAAATAAAGCCAATAATTCTTTTTCTATCTGGGGATGAGGCAGGCAAAGATTGAAGGGTTTTTAATAGGATTCATGTTCAAAACTATCTTGTTCTTCCCAGACAAAGGGTTTAGCACATGATTCCAGGATGGCTTGACAGGTATTAATCATTTTTTGCTTATCTATGATTTCTTGGCTCATTATAATATAACCCCTTTTCTGTATATAAGGCTTAAAAAGCCTTTTATTTTTTCTCAACGCTCATCATGATACAGCAGTTTTACTCTAATATTCAAGTATTTTTATTTAATTGCGGTATTACACTAAAAGGTACTGTCAATAATCTTTCGCAAATTTGTTTTTCTGCTTGGTAATTTTTCTTGTATATCTTTATTTTATCTCTTAGTAGACTGGCCATGGGGCCCCATGGCCAGTCTACTAAGAGAGAGTCGCCCA
>DUML01000039.1 GCA_012839895.1 Peptococcaceae bacterium
ACGTAATGCTTATGGTTTCAGGAAATTTACCCGTTTTAGAACCCGTATCTTACATTGTTGCTCATAAATTAAAAGTGGCAAGTATTCGACTGAATACCTGCCACCCCAACATTTGACAAAGAACCTTTTTTACATATTCCCGATACTATTAAAAAAACCCCTTGGTTACAATCCAAGGGGTATTCGCTACAATATATAATCCCGCAAAGTCCTCCTGAAACACTGTGTCTAGAAAACTAACGAGAGTCACCTACTTTGATCTTAAAAGTTTTGAGAGAATCTCATGCGCATTGCAAAAGCCTGTGAAGCTAGAATTGAACCCGTAAACTCAAACCACTTGGAACTAATTGACTAGCATTTGGAAACTATGGTCAACTAATTATTTGGAGGAGCTTTGCGGGAAACTTATTCTACACTTTCAGTTTATTATTAAAGGTTTTAAAAGTCAAGGTTAGGCACCATTAAAAAAATTGCCAATTAATTACTTTCCCATTAGCTAAGCAAGTATTCTAACTCTTGAATTTCTTCCTCGGTTAAAGAATTTAGCTGATCGCCAACTTTGCGGCAAAAGATACAAGAACCAAAAATTGGATCGCCTTTTATTACTCTGTTAAGATCCAAAGCTTTTTTCTCACCAATGTCGTTAAACAGCAAACAAAGACCGTCTTCCTCCAACTCTATTATTCCTAAAGGGCCTTCCAGCAATACTTCAATATCCTCCACTTTATTACTAATTTGGCGCAACTCAGGTTTTTTACCTGGAGGACAGAATAAACAAGTAATAGTAGACACTTCAATCTTCCTTTCCAATATAACCACTCCGGAATATGCCAAAAGAAGGCTTAACCATACTCCGTTGTACATGTTATAAAAAATAATAAATCATTTTCCTTGTCGGAATTGAGACTCTAATAAAATAATTCTTGAATTAATCCGTTGCTTCGATTACCTTACTCCTAAGTTTTCCAACCATTAAAGGGACATCAATATGCATTGGACAACGTTCCACACACCGTCCACATCTTAGACAGGTATAGAGCATAGGGGCAGCCTTTTCCACTCCTCCGTCAACAAATGTCGTCCATACTGAGCCAATCCCGCTTAGATAAGTGCGTCCATAATAGCCTGCAGTTACTTGAAAAACCGGACATTCATACATACAACCGCCACAGCGCAAACAATAAAGAGCTTGTTTAAAGCTTTCCTCTTTCATCATATCGCTCCGGCCATTATCAACAAATATTACATAGAATTCTTTCGGCCCATGGGCACCATAGGTTGTAACCTTTTCAATATCCCCTGTTTTACTGGGACCGCTAATTACATTTAGATAACTTGGCGCTGTATAATTGGCATATCTCCAAGTTACTTCTGACACCTTCATAGCATCTAAGAAAGTAGGTACTAACTTTTCAATACCAACCAAAACTATGTGTACTGGCGGGGCTCCAGTACAAAGCCTTACATTACCTTCATTTTCAATAATAACTACCTGCCCGGTATCTGCTGCAACAACATTAGCGCCGCTAATTCCTACATCAGCATTAAAATACTTTTCCCGCAAAAATTCTCTTACTATCCCTACTTCTTCGGAAATTACCGGAGGAACTTCTTTTTGGAAAAACTCTGAAAATATCTCTGCTACTTGTTCTCTCGGGACATGAATTGCCGGTGAAAGAATATGCATAGGACGATCATTTTTCAACTGAAGAATAAATTCGCCTAAATCCGTTTCCCAAACTTCATTGCCAGCTTCTTCGAGATTGTGACGTACTTGTAGCTCTTCACCTAACATGCTTTTTCCTTTAACTACAGTTTTCCCAGTGCCGATTAAATCTCTTAAAATTCTTAAGGCATCTGCCCTGTCAGTAGCAAAAAAAGCTTTTCCTTTATTCTTTTCAATGGCGTCCATAGCTTGAGCTAAAAGCATTTCATTATTCTCAATGGAATATTCTTTTATTTTCCTTACTTCTTTAGCAAGCTCAGGGGTGTGAGGATATCTTTCCATGGCAGTAGCTACATTTTCCCGGTAAGATTTAACAGCTCGAGTCATAGCGTTATTAATATTCGAATCTTTACTGGCTTTGTTTAAGTTTTTTGAGTACGCACCGAATTCTTTATTTAAATCTACCATTATTTTTCAAACCCCCTATACAAAAATTCAACAAAATCCTCCAGCATTATTTCACTGCTATTGTCTACCCCGCTCTGAAGTGCCGATAAACAATAGGGACAGGAAGTCAATACTGTTCGAGCGCCGGTTTCTGCCAGTTCTGCGATTCTTCTTCCGGCTACTATCTTAGATATTTGCGGAAACAACATTTTGCTGGGTCCTCCGCAACAAGTGGTCCATTCTCTATTTCTAAATGGTTCTACGCTTTTAACATTAACCGAACTTAAGATATCCCTTAATTCTTGTGAGACACCAAGTTCCCTAGCTAAACGGCAAGAATCATGAATAACTACCGGATTATCAAAATTTAGCGGTGGCAAAAACTCCCTTTTTCTCCAAACCAATTCTATAAAAGTTATAACTTCAATTTGTGGAAAATCAATAAGCTGGGGATAAATTAATTTAAACATCTCAGCTGCATGTGGCGAAATGCAGACTAGGGTTTTTGCTTGGGTTTTACGGATGATTTCAGTTAGTCTCGAGGCATAGTTCTTTAAATCTCGCCAAAAACCCAACTCGTAAAGAAGTGCTCCACTGTAAAGGTCGCTTTGGCTGTCATAGCAAACTTCATAACCTAGTTTTTGTAAAATAACCACTGCTTTATAGTTAATTGAATAGAATCTTGCCTTGTCCTTTGCTAATAATGAAGCATAGATTTTTTCAGCATTAATACCAGTTAAGTTGACGATTTTTCGGGCTTCCATTAACCAAGAAAAAATTTTGCTAGTTGAATCAACATATGTAATCGTTTTGACTAGAGAATCTATATAAGGAAGGAGTTGGTACTCACCACCTGAATAAAAAAGAATTTCTCCTTTGGTAGGTAGCAATAAATCTTTAGCCCAAGTAGCATTTTCTTTCGGTTTTAGAGCCAATGGGTTACCATAGTTCATTATATTATCCCGAAGTATTTCTAAAACAGGGGGTATCTTTTTGGCAGGCATTTCTTGTTTCCACGACCCTTCAGTAAATTGTACAAATAATTTTAGTTACATACTATATAATTTAATACCCTTGTCGACAATAGTAAATAGTTTTCTACTTAATATTTTAATGATAAACATATTATCGGAAAATTTAAAGTCTTTTCTTATTTCATAATTCTGAGTTAAATATTTTTAATATTTACTAATAATTAAATGTGTGAAAATGGAGCTTTCTGGCTTTAGGTCTAATCTTGTGTTAAGATAATAGTAACTATTTTTGACCGTTTAAGAGAGGAGATCCTATGGATAGCAACAATGTAACTCAAAAATCAAGAAATACTTTATTGAAAATTATTCCCTTCCTGCTTATCGCAGGGCTTGTTACAGCATTAATTGTCTTCAAAGCTTATGTTATTATTGACCCAGGCCATAGAGGTGTAGTAGTCCAGCTTGGGGCTGTCCAACCTACTGTTCTTAGTGAGGGATTACATTTTAAAATTCCTTTTATTCAAGAGATTGTCCCTATAGAAGTCCGGGTTCAAAAAGCCCAGTCAGAGGAAACAACTTCTTCTAAAGATTTACAAGTAGTTAACACCATAATAGCTGTTAATTATCGTCTCGATCCTGATCGCGTGAATTTACTCTATCAAGAAGTGGGGCTGTCTTATAAGGAAAAGATTGTCGACCCCGCTATAGGTGAATCCTTAAAAGCGGTCACTGCCCAATATACCGCTGAAGAATTGATTTCCAAAAGGTCTGAAGTAAGCCATAAGGTTAAAGAAACCTTAGGCGAAAAACTTGCTAATTATTATATGATTTTAGACGAAATTAACATTACAGAATTCAAATTTAGCCCTGAATTTAATGAAGCTATCGAGCAAAAACAAATTGCGGAACAGCAAGCCCTTAAAGCCAATCTTGATTTACAGCGAATTGAGATTGAAGCTAAACAAAAGATTGAACAAGCAAGAGCTGAAGCAGAAGCCTTAAAATTGCAAAAAGATCAAATTACTCCTGAATTGGTTGAACTTCGTAGAATTGAAGCTCAGTTGGAAGCAATAAAAAAATGGGATGGAAAACTTCCTTCGGTTACCGGAACGGGGGCCATTCCCTTTTTGAACATTGATCAGCTAAAAGAATAAACTTGGCTTTTGTATATTTTTGTATATTTAATAAATTTGAAGGGGCGACTGCTTTTCGGCCCCTTCTGTTTTTTGAAAAATATTTTCCTTTTATTCTGGGTTGTACGTCTGGTCATAATCATGTTTTAAATCATCATGGACATCATCGAATGTATACGAAACATCCTCCGCAGAATATAAACCTTCCCTAGGTATGAAGGTCTGGCATTCGGTTTGAATCGGAGCAGTTGCTATGGCGCTAACTATTTTTACATGAGGCGCATAACATATTTCTCCTTGGTTATATTCACAATTGATCGCTGTACATTCTACTTCAGGACTGGTTATAAAATAGTTATAATTGTTATCGTTATTTAAATATTTAAGCGAAGCTTCTCCCTCATTATCTAAAGAAAAGGTTGAGCAATAAGTAGGGATTGCTGAACAGATTTGATCTTTATCAATTAAGCTAGTCTGATCAGTCTGAAATAGCCTTTTATAAAATAAAGTATAAGAATCCGGAGTCTGTGCTCCAGGTTCATAACCAGCAACTGCAT
>DUML01000040.1 GCA_012839895.1 Peptococcaceae bacterium
ACGTAATGCTTATGGTTTCAGGAAATTTACCCGTTTTAGAACCCGTATCTTACATTGTTGCTCATAAATTAAAAGTGGCAAGTATTCGACTGAATACCTGCCACCCCAACATTTGACAAAGAACCTTACTTATTTAAATAAGAGCTTACTAAAAATTAAAAGAATAAAATTTTAGGAACAGTGCTTATTACTGAAAGCTTCCAAGGACATAAGAATCTTTCGCGGTTTATTTCCTTCATTTTCACCAACTACACCGGCCTCTTGTAACATATCCATCAACCGCGCCGCGCGGGAATATCCTATCCTTAGGCGCCTTTGCAAAAAAGAAACAGAGGCTATCCCACTGGTAATAACAAGTTTGGCAGCTTCTACAAAACGCTCGTCATAATCTTCTGTTTTGGTGGGAGTATTCAATTCCTCCAGTTGTTCTTCGCTAATTAGATAAAAGGCATTGCCTTGCTTTTGCCAATGAGCTATAACCCTTTTAATATCTTGTTCGTTAATAAAACAACCATGAACTCTGATTGGTTTGTTTAATCCTAAGGGGGAATACAGCATATCCCCTTTTCCAAGGAGCTTTTCTGCGCCACTCATGTCTAAGATTGTACGGGAATCTATTTGCGAAGATACGGCAAAAGAAATCCTGCTAGGGATATTAGCTTTAATCAAACCGGTAATAACATTGACTGAAGGTCTTTGGGTAGCTATTACTAAATGAATGCCAGCTGCCCTAGCCATTTGTGCTAGGCGGCAGATTGTTTCCTCTATTTCTGCGGCAGCTACCATCATTAAGTCAGCGAGTTCATCTATAATTACTACCATATATGGTAATTTTCTTCTTTCGGTAATTTGATTATAGTGTTCGATATCTCTGACCCCGTTAGTTGCGAATAATTCATAACGCGTCTCCATTTCCTTTAATATATATTTAAGATATTTTCCGGCTTGCTTAGGATCAGTTACTACCGGAGCCAATAAATGAGGAATGCCATTGTACTGGTTTAACTCCACCATCTTGGGATCAATTAATAGAAGTTTTACTTCCTCAGGAGTTCTACTAAATAAGATTGAATTAATTAAACAATTAATAAAAATACTCTTGCCTGAGCCTGTTGCCCCCGCAACTAAAAGATGAGGCATTTTCTCCAATTCACCTATTACCGCTGAGTCAGCAATATCTTTCCCTAAGGCTACCTTAAGCTTTGCTTTAGATTTCCTAAAATCTTCAGTATCAATAACTTCCCGGAAATAAACAGTTCGAGGGTGGTGGCGCGGGATTTCGATGCCAATTGCAGCCTTTCCCGGAATTGGCGCTTCGATTCGGATTTCTTTAGAAGCCAAGGCCAAAGCAATATCATCTGCTAAATTGACAATCTTACTAATCTTTGTACCTGGAGCCGGCGTCAATTCATATCTGGTAATTACCGGGCCGACTGTAATATTTACTACTTTGGCAGTAACCCCGAAAGTGCTCAAAATATCCTCCAGCAACTTGGGATTTTGCTTTTCAAGACTATCATCGTTTTTCACCAAAGGTGTTAACAGTTCCAATGACGGCAACTGCCAAGTGTTGGTTTTTTCCCAATTTTGCTCCTGAACGCCGTTCGCTTCTCTAGCAAGCCGTTCAATCTGTTTATATTTATAGTCAATTTCTTTTTGGTTATTAGGTGACTCAATTTTAACTTGCTTCGTCGCTGATAAATTCTTCCCTGTGATTTTTTCCTTGCTGGTATGACTATGATTAAGATTAATTTGCTTAGGCTCATTATGGTTATAACTGCGATTACGGAAATAATCTTTAAACCCTTGCAGGCTGATAATTTTTGGAGGTAAATATATGCTCGGGTTGCCTTGACCAAAATAAGTTGAAAAATTAGTGCCTAACTTTTTATATTTATCCTTATTTGGCATGAAATCTTCGTTTTTAATTGTTAATTTTTGAGCAAAATAGGCGGAAAAACCATTAGGATTCATTTGCCTAAGAGGGGGGTTATTGTCTCTTCTTAACAGCTTATTCTTAGCGCTTTGGTTGAATAAATCTTCTTCGTCCCCGTCTATATCCTCATACTCATAACTATTATCTTCTTCTTTGTTAAAACTTGACAGTTTCCAACATACTACGGTAAAAACAAGGCAAAGAAAAGGTAAAGCTAAAGTATATGAGCCTAAAATGGTCTGAAAAACTCTGAACAAATTTGTTGGAAATGTTCCCAGCTTAAAATAGCCTAAAAAACCTATTATAGACATAATTAAATAGAGAAAGGCTAGACTTTTTAAAAGAATTCTTCCAAGTATATACAAAAAAACCACTCCTCAAAATACTATCAGTCTCACTCTATTTGCAAGTATTCCTTTAGTTCTTTAAGGCATTTCTTCGGTATAGGTACTTCACCGATCCCTACCGGACTAAAAAAACCATGATAATCACTGCCACCTGTCGAAAGCAAAGCCATTTTTTGCGATAAAGCCTCAAAATAGGTTATAAGGTCTTTTTTTTGATCCCAATATCCATAATAAACTTCCAAACCAATTGGCTTGTATGCTAAGAGGTCTTTAATTAGCCCTTTGTTTTTGATCAAACCGGGATGTGCTAAAACAGGCAACCCTCCAGTTTCGAAAATAAGATCTATTACCTCTTGATAAGAATTGCCTTGATAAGGAACATAAGCCAATCCCCCAGGTTTGAACCATGAAGCGACATCAGTCCAAGTAATGTTTTCTAAACCTAAGTTGTTATTTTTAAGCGCATACATAATATGGGATTTACAAACTGCTCCATCATTACTTGCTGTTTCCAGCACCTGTTCCCATTGTATTTTTAAACCTTTTAGTCTTAGTTTTTCTACCATTAGATAGGTTGTTCTGGTTTTGTTTTTACGGAATTGTACGAGTTTATGCTGAAGATAGTCATTATTTATATTCTTGTAATAACCCAAGATATGTATCTCTTCCTCTTGGTAGCTTGTGCTTAGCTCCACTCCGGGAATAACACTAATACCATAAGCCAAGGCAGCATTCTGTGCTTTTTCAACACCGGAAGTAGTTTCATGGTCAGTTATTGCCAAAATCCTTATGTCCTTATTAAAAGCAGTCTCGAGAACTTCTTCAATTGTAAGGCAACCATCAGATTCCTTGGTATGAATATGTAAATCTGCTTTCAAGCAAATACTTCCTTCTCGTCAATAAATGATATATTGATATTTAATTCTTTTTTTTAAACGAAAATCCTTTTTATTTTTGATGAAGTACAATTAAGTTCGCAAAAGTAAAAGGAAAAACCATCGGTAACTCCGAAATTGGTAAGTGAAGAGCAAACCAAGAAGGAGTGTTTACCGATGGTCTACTCTAATACTAACCGAAATTTC
>DUML01000041.1 GCA_012839895.1 Peptococcaceae bacterium
GTATGCTTCTTATTAAGAGCCATAGCAGAAACCTCCGTATGTTGATTGATTGGTCACCAATATCATACTCGGTTTCTTGCTGTGGTTCTATAGTTTATTGTTGCATTTCATTTTACAATGAATCGAATTATTGTTTTTATGTTACCATAGAAAAAATGTTAATTCGTTAGCATAGACTACACTTTTTGAATTCTACAATAAATATGTTCCAATAAATATTTAAATAATCCCTGCATTTTGCAGAATCACAATAACAATAAGTGCCGTACAAATCAACACCAGGCCGTCAAAAATCAAGCTTGTTGCTGTGGGCTTTGCTCTGCCTGACTTGAAACCATCGGCAGTTGCTTTAACTCCTTGGACTTGTCTCTCTTCACTCTGCTTTTCAGACATTCGCTACAACTCCTCCTCCACTTTACTAATAAGTCCAGAATTCCTCCCACCGGACAAAAGAATCTACACCAAAAACGAAGAACAAACACTCCCGCAAATAACATTATGGGCAATAAAAGCCATTGAACCGGCGCCCCTTCCCAAGCAAAGAGAGGCGCAAATATTTCATAACTGCTAATGCTCGGGTTATTCAGTATAAAGGCAAATACCAGGGCAGCCCAAGCCAAGATTAGCCGCAGATTTTTAAACCTCTGCACACTGCGCTCACAAGGCTTATAATTCATCCGCCCAAATTTCCCGAAAGCTCCTAAAAGCTCAGACAGGGCACCGAAAGGGCACATCCAGTAGCAATAGAGATTACGGCCGGTTATAAGAATTAAGAACAGGACTCCTACTAATAACACTAGCCAGAAGGGAAGACTCTGCCAAGGGATATTGCCGGCCAGGACAGAAGAGATATTCGCCAGGGAAAGAAGAGATTTCTGCCAATAACCTATTAATAAAAAACCTACCAAAAGGGTTAGATATCTTAGTTTGCTCTGTTTCAATTTTTGCAAGATAAATACTGCTAATAGTAAAGCCAAAATAAGATAATCCTCCAGGGGAAGCTTAAAACCCGCGGTTTTAGGCACTTGCATATTTAACTTGGTAACCGCGATATTATGGGAAGCCTTACGGACAGCCTCGGCAATAGCCCTGGAAGTATAGGTAGCATTAGTTACTGCATCCAAATCTACCCCTAGTTCAAAGGGGCTATTGGCCTCCTTCTCTAAAAGATCATCTACAAACCCTTTGGAGATTACTTTCTGGAAAAATGAAGGAGTTTCGATTTGTTTGACAACTCTTAAATCTTTTACCAGACCGTCTACACCGACAAATACAAGGACTTCAATAGGGCCGGCATAACCAATAGCACTTTGGCGGTCAAAATAACCAATAACTTGACCATCCTGGGAAGCTTCATAGACCTGTCCGGAAATAAACGTTATTTCACTATGTGTACCGGCCATTTCCTGCATATAAGGCAGATAGTCCTCGCCAGCCCGGGTATGATAAAAGACTATGCTGGCAACTAAGATAATTAACAAGGCAATTTGCAAATAGTTTTTCTTCATCCCAGTTCCTCTTCTTTCTATGTAAATACATTAGTTAAAAAACTTATCAAAAGACATAGCATACCAGTTAAAAAATTTCAATACGTGGAACTACAATAAAGAAATAAATTTTGAAATAATCTAACATAGTATTGTAATTTACCAAATATTGTTATATTAGAATTTATAGGATTTATTTTCCTAACATTATATAATTCAATTCTATTTGTTAAAATGATAACAAGACTTGAGGATAATCTATTTACAATATCGGATTAAAGGGTGGTAGAAATGGATTCATTCTTCCCTGAAATTGATTTACCTCAACAGTTCCTGACAAAAATTAGAAAATACGGGAAGCAGAAAACCTTTAAGCCCAAGGAAATAATAATTCATCAAGGTGAGTGGTTTAATGACCTCTATTTTATCGAGGAAGGTTTTGTTAAATACACCCTTTTCTCGATTGAAGGAGGAGTTCAAACAATCTGTTATCTAGGCAAAGGCTTTTTCCTGGGTGAATATGCCTATACTAGCGGAGGTGACAACAGCACAGTTACTCTGGAAGCTGCCACAACTCTTAAATTGCTTTTATTTAATCAAAATGACAAAACCAACCTCTACAGGATTGCAGATTTTAAAAGGTTTCTCCTAAGGAATATGGCTTTGATGACCCGTTTGGTTAAAACTCAAATCGAAAGCCTGTCCTTGTATACTTCAGAACAAAGAATAGCAAAAACTATCGAAGATTCTAAAAAGCATTTTACTTACTTTGGCAAAAAAGAAGCAGGCAAATATTATTTAACCAAAAAAGAAATCGCTGATCTTAGCGGTTGTTCCCTAGAAACAGTAAATCGCTATGCAAAAATACATTCTCAAAAAGAGTAACTTATATCTAAATTCTTTAAACCTGGAAGAGATAATTATCTCTTCCAATATTTTTATTCTCAGTGTAGTTTCTGACATACTTTTATCCTTTGGCAGTATTGTATAATGCAAGAAAATAGGTGGAATATGCTTTTTTAACCATATAGACTGAAATACTCTTTTTGCATATTCCTTCTAAATTGGGGAGGAGGCAAGTGATTATGAAAGAAATCAATGAATTCGGATTGATTTATAAAAATCCTTTGCCTGTTCTATTGCATTATTTTTCACAATATCCCAAAAAATTGGTTAAAAAAGGTTCTTTTTTCCTGATTGAAGGCGATGAGCTTAACGATGTTATTCTTATTGAAAAAGGTATTATGGCTTTGAATTGTCGCAATGAAAAAGGTGCAAAAACAATTGTCTTTCAAGCTGGCCATTCTTTAATGAATGAAATCCATCTCCTTTCTGGAAGCAAAAAATCTTTCTTATGCGGCTGTGCTATTACAAACCTGGAATTAAGGTATATGCCTTATAGAGACTTTTGCTCCTACATGGACGAGGATGATGAATTCTTTTTTGAAATATCCTTCTGTATTGGCGAAAGGATAAAAAGTATGATTTTCCACCTAAGCAATCTACGTTTTACATCTGCCGAAGAAAAACTAAGTTATTTTCTTTTGGAGTTTAAACAATTTTGTAAAACAAACAACTTCTCCAAGCCTTTACTTACCCAAAAGAGAATTTCAGAAGCCTTAGCCTTACATAGAGTAACAGTTGCCAAGACTTTGAGGAGTTTGCGAGAGTGTTAACACTCTTTTTTTATGGATTGAGATTGTAGTACATGACATATTAGTACATTTGATTTTCAATATAATGAAAATTAAATACTAAAATGGGAGGTGCAACAAATGGGAATTCTCGGATTCTTTTTAGGAGTTTTAACATCTGTAATGGTCTACTGGTTGTTTGTTAAAGAAAAAAATTACCAAAAATGGCACACTTGTGTTTTAGCAATTATCTTTATTGCTTGGACTGTGTTCACAGTAGACTTTGTTATTACTTCACTTTTAGAAGGTATGCCTCAAGCTGCTGCAGTTTCAGCTTTAATATTTGGAATCGGAGAAATAATTTTATTTGTGTTAATGAGAAGATTCTCAAAAATATCTTTAATATCTTTTAAATCAGAAACAAAAACCTCAGTTAGCGGAAAATAACTAAAGGAGGCTAAAAAATGCCAGATACAAACGAATCCAATAAAACCACCAGTAAAGGAATAAGCCGCAGAAATTTCTTTAAAGGAGCAGGCCTTCTGGCTGCAACAGCGGCTATGGCTCAACTCCCGCTCACAGGCAATAATACGGTGCAAGCTGCTACTGCCAATAGTATCAATGATTTATATGAAATATCCAAAGACTTTAAAAGATTTGATCAAAAAAATGAAATGTTTTGCAGGATGGAATGGGATCCTAAGTTTATGCCCCCACCAAAACCCTTAATAAATACCAGCATGCCCGGTTACTCAGTCCTGGACCAGGCAGCAGGCTTTGCCGGATGGACAGGAACCAACTCTCTTGGTACCCAGTTTGGTTGGCGCAGCGGTGATGAAGGATTTTACAGCTGGGCTTCCTTAGGAAATACCAAGCCTCCACAAGAACCTTGGCAAGCATCTCCGGAAGAAGCTGCTCATGTCATAAAACTCTATGCTCAAGATCTAGGTATCGCAGCTACCGGGATTACCACAGTTGACATCCGCTTCTTTTATTCTCACTATTTCCATAGAGGAACTAAAAAGTACGGCGAAATCAAAATAAGTGATACAGCCACCAAAGCAGAATTATTACCTGATGGCACCAGAGTTATTCCTTCCTCCATGAAATATGTGATAGTAATGCTTGCCAGCATGCCCTATGAAATGATGGCCACGGCTCCTTATGGTGTTAGCCATGGGGGTACCGGCTTCGGCTATTCGATTATGGCTTTATATGCTGCTACAATGGCCGAGTTCATCCGAGGGCTAGGGTACAATGCCATTCCCTTAGGCGGGGACACTGCACTTTGCGTGCCTCAAGCCATTGCAGCCGGTTTAGGAGAAGCCGGGAGAAACGGTATGTTAATCAGTAAGGTCGGTGCCAGAGTACGTATATTCAGAGTTATGACAGATCTGCCACTTGCTACCGATAAACCTATAAACTTAGGAGTGCGTGAATTCTGCAAGAGCTGTGAAAAATGTGCCAGGGAATGCCCCGCGCAAGCCATTCCTTACGGCGATATGACTACAGAAGGCCCTAATATTTCCAATCATCACGGGATTAAAAAGTGGTATGTGAATGCTGAAAAATGCCGCCTCTTCTGGAATGAAAACGGAGGCATCACTTGCATCCGTTGCATAGCAACCTGTCCCTATAATAAACCTGACGGTTATTGGACCCACGCTTTGGGTAATAAAATAGCTCCCATTTTAGGCGGTACCCTGGTAACCATTGATGACATGATGGGCTATGGCAAGATAGTAGAAACAAAAGATTATTGGAAAAGACCTTTAAGAAATTAGGAGCTAATTGTCCTTAATCTGTTAACCTATAATATTAAAAGTGAATCCTTAGGGATTCGCTTTTTTATTTCTTCCACCATGTCCTCAAGATATCTTTATTAATAAACTGCTTAGACCCTGGCGTTGATTCATGTTTACATAATAAGGACGCCAATGGTTTTGCTAAAAACTCCTTAAACTTCTTATCCCAATTTGCAGGTTTATTGTAGGCACAATTGGTAATACATTTTAGGCAATCCGTTGAATTCTCCAACCAAAACTGCAGGCATTTCCGGGAATCAATAGACCATTTTTCTTTTGGAGCATGGTCAGAATCAATGGCTCCTGCCGGACACGCTTCGGCACATTTTCTGCATTCAGCACAAAAATCCCGAACCCCAAACTCTAAAGGTTGATCCTCTTGTAACTCTAAATCGGTATAAATTTTGCACAATTGAACCCTGGGTCCGAATTCCTTAGTAATTAAAAGGCCGTTTCTGCCAGATTCCCCCATACCTGCTTGAACTGCTAAGGGGATACTTGGAATAGTATCATCGCTACAAGGAAATGCCTGATAGCCCAATTGTCTAATAAAAACAGCCATTTTTTTCGCCACTTCAGCCAAATGAGAATATCCTAGAGCAATTGCGGCCGAAGCAAGCGGAGATGGTTCTGTTTGGCAGGCTTCAAAATCCAATTCTATTGCCAGTACAATGACACTTCGGGGTACAATTGGAAAAGAAACAGAAGGAATTTTTTGACCAGAGGCATTAAAGAGCACTGAATTTGAAATCTTTTCATCGTAATATGTTATTCCAACCAAGTCGGCACCTAAAAACTTAGCAGCCTTTTTTATTATGCGGGCAGCTTCTTTAGTATCTTTAAAAATGGTTTTTTGCTTACTTATCTCGCCTTTCCACCTAAAAAAGCCTTGATCAGCCAGGCCAAATTGGCCATCTCCAAAGGTGTAAGAATTATACAGCCATAAGGTTTGGAGCAAGGCATCACCAACTGAAGGCTCTTCCGAATTATCCTCAAGTTTTGCTGATTTTTTGGAATCTAATTGGCCGGAATCAATTTCAGAAGTTTTTAGGATTAGCTTGGGATTTAAGCACTGGGCCGTATTTTTGGGCATGCCGATAAAGAGAGGTTTTTGCTCCATAGCTTCGGCCAACTTTTCCGTCAGCCCATGGTGCCAACTGGACCATTTATTATAGGGACAACAAGCGATACAATTGCTACAATTCCCTCCATTTAAATCCCAAAACTTATAACATTTTTCCGGATCTGTATACCACTTTAAAACTCCGGAACAATTAGATTGGCTATTCCCCTTCATGGTCGGTTTTGGCTCGGAAGGAATAGCGTTAGCAGGACAGGAATCAGCGCACTTTCTACATTTTATACAAAATTGGCTGACCCCAAATGTAATTGGTTTATCAGGCTGTAAAGGCATATCCGTAAATATTTTCAGAAGTCTTACCCTGGGGCCATACTGAGGAGTAATAAGCATGCCATTTCTGCCAACTTCACCAAGTCCCGCCTGAACTGCGATGGGAATACTTAACGCCATATCATTCCCGCTGGGAATAGCATTATATCCAAGCATACGGATAAAAGTTGCTAATTTTTTGCTAATTTGGGCCATTTGCGAATAGCCTAATCCTGTAGCGGCACCGGAAATCAGAGAGGGTGACGTTAAACAGGCATCTTGCTCCATCTCTATAGCAACAACAATAACACTTTCAATTTCAAAAGGGAACTCCGGGGGTATGCTTTGCCTTTTTGAAAAATCGTACCACGAAGAATAAACCCACTTCGAATCATATTCTGCTATGCCAACCAAGCTTGCTCCGAAAAACTTCGCAGCATTTTTTATAATTAGAGAAGCTTCCGCTTTATCAGCAAAAGTATGCTTTTCTAATCTTTTTTCTCCGTTCCATTCATAAAAGCCCTGGTTTGCACAACCATATTCATTTTCCGGTGCGCATTGCCAACAAACAGACCAGGCTGCAGCTTGTAACGCTAATTCTAAAGTTGTATAGCCTTCTATTCCCTTCGGATATTTCCGATTAGAAAATGCCTCCTTAAACCTTTTATGAATTGGAATAAATTCCGGATCCCAGATTCCTCGAATAAATATCGTATTTTTTTGTTCTATGCATTTGTAGGTATTGGCAATTACTATAGGCATTGTGTCATGCTCTATGATCATAAGCCACCCTCCAACATACTGTTATTTGCGCTGGATAATCCGCTCTCGCTAACCCCTATTGACACAAACTGGGTTTATTGCTCCCTAAAGCCTAACTGCAGCATGCCTATTATTCCTATTAAAACTATGGTACAATGGCAATAGCACATCCTTGTCATTTCCGTATTGTTTGAGGTGAAGGCATGGATATTATCGATCCTTTCTCGCATTTTCTGGATTCTGGGAAAGTACCGGCTTTTTTCGAGCAAGTTGGTAATAAGGTCCGGTATAATAAAAACGAAATTATTATCTTTGCCGATGAGCAGATTAAAGATATTTACTTTATTCTAAAGGGGAAAGCCAAGCAGTACATATTGTCCGAAGAAGGGCGCGAAAGAATCTTGTTTATACTCAAACCAGGAGATATTATAGGAGATATTTCTATGTTTGAGCAGCGTGAAGCCGGTTTTTATGTTGAAGCAATTGAAACAATAGAGCTTATTAAGCTTACTTTTGCAGACCTACAAGAATCAATGAGAAAATATCCGGAGTTTAATTTATTTATTCTTTCTTCACTAAGTAAAAAGGCCAGAAATCTGGTAAATCAGCTGGAAGACACTTGTTTTAAGGATGCCGAAACAAGGGTTTGTGATTTGTTAATAAAACTCGCTTTTTATGAAGGAAAAATGGATAAGGATAGTCCTAGAATAACCTTTCGAACAAGCCAACAGTTTATTAGCAATATGTTGGGAATAAACAGGATAACAACCGTTAAGATTATTAAAAATCTAAGAATGATGGGCTTACTTGATGTACAGGGTAATAAGTATATAATTAATGATCTTTCTTTATTACAGATGTATGCTTTAAAAGATTGTTAACAATATCATTATTTACATTGTATCATTTCACATCTACTTCGAAAATAAAAATTATTACTGCGGGAGAACCATATAATTTGGACCTCCCGCAGTATTAATATATTAATATATTTAGCGTGCTCTTTTGGTCTAGGCGTCTATACCTGTTTTGGAAGTATTCATTGTTTTTTTGCCAATAATTAAGACTCTAGTTAATACCGCAAAAATAATAAAAATAATACCGAAAACCAGCAGACCCATACCTGCTGCTCGAATTTCCCCTTCTAAAATACTGCTGAAAGTCCAAGCAAGTGTAAAGCCTGCCCAAAGAACAGAAACAACAGCTAAGATCCATGCGGCTGCAGACATTTTTCGTACAGAATGTATTTTAATATATATAACCCATAGAGCAGAAGCCATTAAAGCGCCCAAAATAATCCATGCTAACATGAAAATTCCTCCTTTCTTATTTTACTTTTTCCAAAAATCTATTGCTAATTGTTCATTTCCAACTTTGCCATAACCAAATGCATCGTCCAAATACCTTAATAGGGATCTGGCAGGAGTTTCTGCAAATGCCCGGGATAACTTATGATGCCATTCATCAATTTTGTTATATGGACACGAAGCAATGCAACTGCCACAGTCCCCGCCATTATCAGCCCAAAACTGATAGCATTTTTCGGCATCTACGCACCATTTCTTAACTCCGGCATGATTAGATATGTTATAAGTATCAAAACTTGGCTCCTTATCTCTACTAATTGCTTCCCCAGGACAGCTATCGGCACATTTCAGACACGATTTACAAAACTCTTTAACTCCAAAAGAAATTGGTTTATCAGCTTTTAATTCCAAGTCTGTAAATACTTTGCATAGTCTCACTCTCGGACCGTATTCCCGGGTTATTACCATCCCCATTCTGCTCATTTCTCCTAAACCAGCCGCTATTGCCAAGGGAACGCTTAATGCCGTATCATTACCACAATTAGCAGCTTTATAACCTAATTGCCGTAAAAAGGTTGCCACTTTATGAGATACACCAGACATATTAGAATACTCATTTCCGGCTGCAGCTGATTCCAGTAAAGAAGGAGCAGTTTTAATTCCTTCGTAATTCATTTCCAAGGCAATAACAATTACACTTTTGGGCTCAAATGGGAACTGAACAGGTATGCTCTGGGCTTCAAATGGATTATACCAATGGGAATAAACCCAACGTTCGTCATAATCACAAATTCCTACCAGGCTAGCCCCTAAAAAACGAGCTGCTCTTTTAACAATTCGACTGGCTTCTTCAGGATCGGAAAAAGTATACTTCCGACTATTGCTAGGGACATCCCAGGCCATTAATGGTCCGGCCGCTGGGATTCCGTATGCAGATTTGGGAGAAGCAGAATCATGAATTGCCCATGCTGCTTGGTTTAAAGCGGCATCTATCTCCGTGTAACCGGGATTCCCCGCCGGTGGCATTTGGTTTGAAAATTTTGCTTGTTGTACTTGAGCTATTGGTTGAATCTTGGGATCCCAAAAACCGCGCATAAACACTACGTTTTTAAAGTCAAAACGCTTAAAGTCCTCTGACAACTCAACAGGAAAAGTGTCATGAGTAGTAACTGCATAAACTTCCTTCTGGTCAGTCACACCTGGGATATTAGCCATCGAGGCTAAAGCCCCAACTGCTCCTATAGCTCCTGCAGTCTTTAAAAAACTTCGTCTACTAATACCAGGTTTTTGTTTGATATTCTTTTCACTATCCATAATACAACCTCCTTGTTAATGGCCATGATAAAATCGACATAAATGGTCACGAAAAACCCGCAAAACCGGTCATTTAGAAAAGGAAAAAAGCTCGTTCCCTACAACATTTTCATTGGAACCAAAACATTAAAGAAGGGAA
>DUML01000042.1 GCA_012839895.1 Peptococcaceae bacterium
CGTGCGAATGGAGTATTTGGTCAAGTTCAATGACAAAAGAAGATGCCTCCAATGAAGACATCTCCTTGAATATCTGGTTTATTTACTCTCCATTTTTAGGGTTACCCCAACATTTGACAGAGAGCCTAAAATTTTATTTTTAGAGGTAGTTCAAAGGGTTAACTGTACTTCCGTTAATAATAACTTCAAAATGGAGATGTGAGCCTGTAG
Source organism: Peptococcaceae bacterium (assembly GCA_012839895.1). Taxonomy (GTDB): domain Bacteria; phylum Bacillota; class Desulfitobacteriia; order Desulfitobacteriales; family Syntrophobotulaceae; genus DUML01. Next base: position 211 of record DUML01000042.1, read on the forward strand.
ATCTCCCGGTAGAACCGACTAAGCCAATAGTCTGACCTTTCTCAACATTCTGCCCAGCCTTGACATTTAATTTAGAGGAATGAGCGTAACGGGTTACTACTCCATTGCCATGGTCAATTAAGATTGAATAACCATAGCCGCCATTCCAGCCGGCAAAAACAACTTTTCCGGAAGCTGCAGCTACATAGGGTTGCCCTGTCACTCCATCAATATCAATTCCGGTATGGAATCCGCCCCAGCGATAACCATAATAGGATGTTATCGGGCCGCTTAATGGCCAAATCATCCCGGAGATACTTCCCGAACCACGGGAAGTCCCAACATAAACCGGAGCCGGGTTGGGTCCTTTGGCAATAATTTGTTTAACAGGCTCGACTACTATTTCCTCTTTGACAACTTCTTTAGTTATTGTCTTACCGTTTTCTTCAACATAGTTATATGTAACTATTTTTTCGCCGTCTTTGCCTGCCTGTTGAACTACACTTTTTCCAGCAGCAAGTTTAGAATCAACTTTAGTTACAACATCAAAAGGAATCACTTCATTAACAATTTTTGTTCCTTTACTTATAACTGTTAGGTAAGGTTGAACTTTTACAAGTTTAATTTTCTGGCCGGGTTGAATAATTGTATTTTCCGTAAAACCAGGATTTCCGGCAATCACATCTTCAGTCAGCATATTATTTTTGCGCGCAATTAACCAAAAAGAATCATTAGGTTCTACAGTATAGATACTTTCAACAACATCACCTTTAAGTAATATTTCGAAAGCTTGATCTATGGTTTTAACTTCATTAGGATTTACTTGGACAGAAATCTTGGAGATATTCTCTTTAAATTCCGCAGAACTCACAATATTCTTTTCGGAAGGTTTGGTAAAATGTTCAATATACTTGGCTAAAACTGAATCTGCTTCTTCCTGGCTTCCTAAAACTACTACAAATTTATCATTGACGTTTATACCTACGCCTTCGATATAAGGCTTGATAGAATTAAACAACACTTCCGGAGAAACTTTATTGTTTGCATAAATTTCTTTCTTAATTCTGACTTTATCATATTCGATATTGTCACTTGTTTTGGCTACACGACCAACTGTTTCACCTTGTTTACTTAAAACATCCTGAATAATTGTCTGAGCTTCATTAAGATTGGGAGCAAAACCTAAATTATTGCCATTAACAATAATGGCCACTGCCGGAGTAGTAGTAGCCAAGTAGAAAATCCCTGTGCCTAACAGTACTAAGGTTAGTAACAGAACACCACTTGTTTTCAGCGACTTCCAAGAAATTTTTTTAGTGAAGGCTAAGAATTTGTTCAATAAGCTTGTCTCTTTAAATTTGCTTAAAAAAAATAATAAAAAATTATCTTCCTTTTCCCGGTTAATCATTTTCCCCCCCCTTTAACGATCAACCAGACCGTTTTAATTATAACATTGATATTTTTTCAAAGAAATATCAAATTAGTAATATTTAGTTAATTAAATTTTTCGATTCATTGTAAAATGAAATGCAACAATAAACTATAGAACCACAGCAAGAAACCGAGTATGATATTGGTGACCAATCAATCAACATACGGAGGTTTCTGCTATGGCTCTTAATAAGAAGCATAC
>DUML01000043.1 GCA_012839895.1 Peptococcaceae bacterium
AATTTCGGTTAGTATTAGAGTAGACCATCGGTAAACACTCCTTCTTGGTTTGCTCTTCACTTACCAATTTCGGAGTTACCGATGGTTTTTCCTTTTACTTTTGCGAACTTAATTGTACTTCATCTAAAAATAGTAGCCTAAATATAATTAGCCTATATAAAACTTCGCCGTGCTCCCATCCTTATGAGCTTCAACTTCCAGCCGGGCATCGATACAGGCTCGAAGCTCCGGTACATGGGAAATAATCCCTACCAACCTTCCGGCTTGCTGCAGCTCAATCAGGCAGTTAATGGCATTATCCAGTGATTCGGGATCCAAAGTGCCAAAGCCTTCGTCCACAAACATTGTATCCAGGTTCACTCCTCCCGCATAGGACTGGACCACATCCGCCAACCCTAAAGCCAAGGCCAGGGAGGCTTTAAAGCTTTCTCCTCCGGATAAGGTTTTGACATGCCGTGCTCTACCGGTATAGTAGTCAAACACTTCCAGTTCCAACCCGCTTTGAGCCGCACCTTTGCCTTTCTCCGCAATCCTGCTCATTTTGTATCGGCCGCAAGTCATTTTTTGCAGACGGATATTGGCAGCGGCAATAATGTCATTAAAGTAAGCCGCTAGGACATATCGTTCAAAAGTTAACTTTTGGCTGTTATTACCCCTGGCGGTGTTCGCCAAATCCCCAACCAGGGCATACTCTCTTTCCTTGTCCTCAATATCTTTATTCATATTGATAATGCTCGTAAGCATTTTTTGATTATGGTCCAGGCGGGAGCGGACAAAAGTTTTTCGGTCTGTGACTTTCTGTTTTTCTTGTTGAATTGCCAACAATTGCCGTTCCAATACACTGATATCAATGTAAGATAACCCTTGTACCTCTTTTTGAAGCCTTTCCAGGTTGTCCGAAGCGGATTTTAGGGACTCTTTATATTCATTTATCTCTTTTTCCGTGTCTTCTATTTGACCTGGCGTCATTTTGGCAAAGCGATACTCTTCTTCACCACTAAAACCGGCTTTGGCCAATGCTTCTTGATAGCCGGCAAGAGCTTTCTGGATTCCAATTTCTGCTTCTTTCATGTTCTCCAAAGTATGCTTCTTATCGGCGTCAGCGGTAAGCAGAGCCTCCCGGCATTCCTTCAAGCGTTCTTCAGCTTCTTCTAAAGCTCTTTTCAGGTCATTATAGAGTTTTTGGGTTTTAGACAGTTCATTTTCCATGTCAGCGGGAGTACGAACAGCAGCAGGCAAATCCTCTTCCAAGGCCTTAATGAGACCTTTGAACATTTCCACTTTAGAGTAAAGATCCTTTTCTTTCCCGGCAAGTTCCTTTAGTTTCTTTTCTAAATCAGTTAAACGACTGTTATCTTTAACTATTTGCCGGCGAAGGTCATTTTCCTTATCCTTTAAGACTTCTAATTGTTTCATTTCAGCTTCTAATTCAGCTAAAACTTCTTTCAGTTCCAATAGCCTGGTATCCAGACTAAGATCTCTTTCTCCCTCACAGTTTCCTTCTTTACTTAGTTCACTAAGTTCTTGTTCCAGACGCCGGACTGTTTTTTCCTGAAAATCTACTTTAGCCCTGGCATTTTGCCACTCCAAGCGAACGCTTTCAAGTTTATCTCGGGCTATTTTATGCCTTTGCTCCAAATCTTTAAGTTCCTGTTCATTTAATACCCCTGTAGCTTTTGAGGCCGGGTTAGGATGTAAGAGAGACCCACAAACCGGGCAAGCTTTTCCTTCCTGGAGCTGCTCCGCCAATACCCCGGCTAACCCGGTAAAATATTTATTCTTAGCCTCTTCGTAGTTTCTTTCCAGCTCTTGAAAAGCGCTTTCTTGCTCGTCCAAGCGGGCTTTAAGGTTGTCCAGTCCCTGCCTGTCCTTGCCCAGTTTTTCTCTTTCCTTCTGAAGTTCTAAAGTGGTATCATGCAAAGCTTGAACTCTCTCTTTTTCGTTACATACAATAATATACTTCCGGGCGGCTTCCATGGACTGATTTAAGGACTGCTCACTCAATTCTTGCCTTCTTTTTAATTCTTGCAGTTCTTCTTCCAGTTGCCTTTGCTCTTTCTGAACGGTTTTTAAAGCAAGTTCCGCTTCTTGGAGACCTTTTTGGTTATGTTGCCAATCTTGTACCTTCTTGCGAGCCTCTTGAAGTAGAGTAAGCTTTTGACTTAGTCCTTCCCTTTGGGTGTCCCTTTGTTTTTCCTCGGCTAAAGCTTTTTCGGCAGCTGCCAATTGAGACCGAGCATTTTTTTCATTCTCTTCAGCTTCCTTCAACAAAGCTGCCTTATGGTTATACTCATCAACTCGACTGCGATAATTATCTTCAAGGGGTAAAATGGCTAAAGCCTTCCTGGCCTTTTCCAAGGCTTTTTCTTTTTGAATAAAAAAGGGCTTTTGCGCTTCCAGCTTGTTCTTTTCTTCCAGGGCTCTTTCTTTCTCTTTTATTTTCCGGTTATTTTCTTGAGCTTTGAAGATCTCTTTCTGTTTACCCGCAACATGTTCTTCTAGTCTCTGGATTAGCTTCTTATACTCTTCTTCCTGCTCCTCGTCTTTACAGATGGCCTCTGCAGCAGCAGTAGTAATGGCCATAATGTTATAAGGCTTGGCAGTGAGCAAAGCCGCTAAATCCTCATGATCTGCGGCATTAAACTGGGCAATATTAATTTCTCTTTGTTTTTTTAGGAGTTCCACTCCTTTTTCCAGTTCCTTCGCTTTTTCCCCGATTCTCTCCTGGATCAACTTAAATTCTTGGGTTCCAAAAATTTTTTGCAGAATGACCTCCCGGGTAGTACTGTCCGCGGTCAAGAGCTCCCGAAACTCCCCCTGGGGAATCATAATGATTTGTTTAAATTGCTCATAGGTAATCCCTATTAATTGCGTGATTTTCTCGTCAACATTCCTAACCCCGACTACCACCCTGGATTGGGGATCATCTAAAGCCTTAAACTCAGCCTGGGCATTTTGCTCGGTAAAGCCTTCACCAAGAGCTTTTTTCCGGACTTGTTTGGGAAATCGTTTGACCCAGTATTTTTTCCCTTTTAACTCAAATTCCAATTCTACACTGGTTAACAGATTTTCCTGAGCGAAATGGCTCCGAAGACTTTCCCCGTCTCGGTCTCGTCCGCTGGCTTTACCGAAAATCGCAAAGCAAATAGCATCAAAAATGGTGGTTTTGCCGGAGCCTGTAGGACCTGTAATCAGAAAGAGATTGCGGCCTTGCAGTTCGGTAAAATCAATTACCTGGCTCTTGGCATAAGGGCCAAAGGCGGTCATGGTTAATTTAAGGGGTCTCATCCGTTTGCCTCCCTCTCCTGGCTTTCTACCTCAGCGATTATGCCGGCGATTATTTCTTCCTTTTCTTGGGTAAATTCTTTGCCGGTAATGTCACAATAGAAATCTCTAAACAGTTCCAGTTTACTCTTCTGTTTATAGCCTTCGCCGGCCGAGGTCTTGCTTTCCCCTGCTTGGCGTTCTTTATTGGCAAATTCCAAAGCCAAAACATTAGGATATACCTGTCTCAGTTTGGCCATGGGCTCCAGTAATTCTCCCTCATCCGTTAAGGTTACATGCAAATAGTCTTCAGTATTTGTACCTTCATAAACTGACGGGTCCAGCAAGGCAGCAAGCTCACCTTTTATTTTGCGCATATCCCTTCGCACCCGCAGAAATTTTTCTTCATATTCAACCCTTCCATCAGACCCAATGTTGACTATAGTAATACCTTTTTGCTGGTTTGCTTCAGAGAAAGAATATTTAAGCAGCGATCCGGAATACCTGACATGCTCTAAGCCGGCGGCTTGAGGACTGTGAAGGTGTCCAAGGGCGGTATAGGTAAAATCCGCCAGGTGGTTGACATTAACATAATCCGCACCACCAACGGTTAAAGTAAGAGGCTTTTCGGATTCGCTTTGCAGAAGATCATGGAGGCCACGGACAAAACCATGAGTTATGAAAACATTCCGTTCTTCCGCTGACCACTGCTCTTTAATCTTTTCCACAATCGCCTTTATGGCCGTGTCATGGTCACAGATATCCTCCCTGCCTAATACTTCTTTTACTACGGCCGGTGGAGCATAAGGCACTAAATAAAAATTGACAGGTCCAAAGTTATCATACAGGGTAACCTTCTGGATCTCTTTTTCCAAGCGTCCGGCAATATAGAGACCCTTCGCCTTTAAAATTCTGCTCCCAAAGCCCAACCTATCAGGACTGTCATGGTTGCCGGCTACTATCAGGACAGGTACTCCTCTTTCCAGCAGAATCCGGCTTAAAAAATTATCCAGTAATTCTACCGCATCCACCGGGGGAACCGCCCGGTCATAAATGTCCCCGGCAATAATCAGGACATCTGGTTTCTCTTTGTCAATCAGTTCTATTAAGCTCTCCAAAGCAAAGGCTTGATCCTCGGTCATATGAATCTGATTGACAATTTTACCGATATGCCAGTCTCCGGTATGAAATATTTTCAACCCCTTACTTCTCCTTTCCATTTTTGTTTTTTGGATAGCAACTCTCTTCCCAATATTTGCTTGTAACTAGAATAACAAATTTTTAACTCTGACTAAAGAACTAATCTATGGTCATATTTGCTTAAAACCGCTGATGAGCAGATTTTTGCCCCTCAGCGGTTTTATTAAACAGGTTCTAACCCTGCTTGGCTCAAAGGTTAATTCAGTTCGTTCCTAAATTTCACAAAGAGGAAATACTTTTATATTCCATCAGACCGCCACTTAAAAAATTATCTTTCCTTTTTTAAGCCCGATTATTTAGGCCCGATTAGACCTTTGCGAAAAGCGGTATTATATTTACGGCAGTTACGGTCAAGTCCCATCAAAGCTTCGGTTGCTAAGAGAGTTGCGATCATATCCCGGTTACAGGGATCCATAATCGCTGAATCCATTCCGGCAAAGGCGGCAATGGTTAAAAAGGTTTGATTAACAACTTTTCTCAGAGGCATCCCAAAGGAAATATTGCTCAGTCCTGAAGTGATTTTAATAGTAGGATAAATTTCTTTTATCTTATGGATAGTATCGACAAAGTTTAAAACTGATTTATTATCTGTCGCCAGCGCAATTACCAGCGGATCAAGGTAAATTCTCTCCGGAGCAATACCATAGGTTGATGCTTTTTCGACCAACTCTTTAGCAATATCGATTCTAGTTTCTACATTTTTAGGGATCCCATTATTATCACAAGTTAAAGCGATCACTTGCCATTCAGTACCTTGGATTAAAGGATAAATTACTTCGCATTTATCTCCTTCCAGCGAAACTGAATTAATTATTCCCGGCTTCTTGGCATATTTGAACACTGCTTCGATACTTCTGGGATTCGGACTGTCAATACATAGAGGAATATCAACAGCGTCCTGGACAATATCCATTAGCCAAAGAAGAGTTTCTACTTCTTCCTCCGGCGCAGTGCCGGCACAAACATCAAGGTAATGAGCCCCTGCTTCGGCCTGATCTATGGCCCTGTTACGAATAAACTCCGCATCTCTTTCTTCTATGGCTTTTTTTACTACAGGTATGGTTCCGTTAATTTTTTCACCAATAATTATCATTCCAGCCACTCCTCAGTTTAGATTTTCAGTTTAGACTAGTTTTTTAGGCTTTGCCGACAAGCCTTAACCACATGTTTCAATAAAATCGCCGTTGTAACTGTTCCTACCCCCCCAGGAACCGGAGTAATCGCCTTAACTTTATCAACTACAGCATCATAATCAACATCGCCGCAAATTTTGCCGTTACCGTCATCATTAATACCTACATCAATAACTATGCTTTGTTCACTAACATAACTGTCATCTATCAGCTTAGCTTTACCCATGGCGGCAACAATAATATCTGCCTTCTTCGCTATTTGCTGCATGTCCTGAGTCTTAGAATGGCAAATCGTCACTGTTGCATTTTCTTGGAGCAACATCATACTCAAAGGCTTGCCAACTACCAAGCTTCTTCCCATGACTACAACATTTTTACCTTTAAGTTCAATCTGGTAATGTTTTAATATCTCAATTACGGCAGCCGGTGTACAAGGCACTAGGCCGCCGGTGTCTCCTTCGAAGACCTTAACCAGGTTTAAAGGACTCATACAGTCAATATCCTTATTCGGAGCTATAAGGTATTTAATTACATCTTCATCTAACTGTTTGGGAAGCGGCCTAAAGATCAATATGCCATGTACGGAAGGATCGTCATTAACCTGCTTTAAAACTTCGGTAAATTCCTGCATCTCAATATCTTCAGCCAGAGAATATTTTTTGGTCTCTATCCCTATACTTTCACAATTCTTAATAATACTGTTCTCATAATAGACATCGTCCGGCCGGTTCCCTACGCGAATTATTCCTAAAAGAGGATTGACACCAGCATCCTTCAGCTTGGCAACTTCCTCTCTCAGGTTGTTTTTCAGAGCAAGAACAACCGGCTTGGCGCTTAAGATTTCACTCATCCTTTTTCGCCCCCTGTTATTAACTCTTCAACCTTGGCAAAAATTTGGTCTGCCTTGGCCGTATATACCCGCTCCAATTCCAATAGTTCAGACTCAATTTTTTGCTTAAGTTCCAAATCCTTCATAATCTTGGTATTGATTAAGACATTAAGCTTAGCACCTTTTAAAGCAGCATTGACCAGAGCCACTCCTACTCCCACATCGCTGATTGCAATTCTGCTCCCCTTAACAGCGAGCTCTTCATGCAATTCGATAGCTTGAGCGCAATATCTGGCAATTTCCAAAGGAACAAGGCTGGCTTTCACCAGAGCTTTCTGCAGAGTTTCTTCCTTTATTCTCGCTTCTTCCTCCGTATTCTTAGGAAGGCCGTAAGCCTGAGAAAGAGGATAAAAAGCTTCAGCATCTTCTTGAACCAATTCATTCAAACGATCAATTATCAGCTGACCTTTTTTCATTATTTCCACTATATCTGCTTCAACATCCTGGTATTTCTTCTTGCCCACAGTTAGATTGCCAACCATCAGTCCCAAAGCCATTCCCAGAGAACCAACATAAGCCGCAGCCCCGCCGCCGCCGGGAACAGGTTCTTTAGAAGACAAAGCGGCAACGAAATCTTTCGCTTTTAAATTCAACATATATACTACCCCTTCTTTTAATATTTAACTCAACTTATGCCTAGCAAGAGTTTGCTCTAATCCAGTCATTGACTGGTTTTTGCCAATCTAAACATAGTCATTACTTTTCTTTAAGTTTATATTTGCCTAGAATAAGCCGTAAATCTTGCCTGTTTTGTCTACATCGATTTTTTCAGCAGCCGGCACTTTAGGCAAGCCTGGTAAAGTCATAATATCTCCGGTTAGAGCCACGACAAATCCTGCCCCGGAAGAAATCCGAACACTGCGAATAGATATTCTAAACCCTGTTGGACGACCTAATTTTTTGGGGTCATCTGATAAGGAATACTGCGTTTTAGCCATGCATACAGGTAAATCACGATAGCCGATTTTCTCGATATTAGCAATATCTTGATTGCTGGTTCCGATAAAATCTACACCCTCAGCTCCATATATTTTGGTGGCAATCGCCGTAATTTTTTCCTTGATATCAAGGTTAGTATCATAAGCAAATTGAAAATTATTTTGGCCTTGGGCAATTATTTTCAGTACTTCCTCTGCTAAAAGGACTCCGCCTTTGCCTCCTTTTTCCCATACTTCAGACAAAGCGGTCTTAACACCTAATTTACTGCATTCTTCTTCGATTAATTTAAGTTCGGCTTCCGTATCTGTCGGAAAACGGTTTATCGCAACCACTGCCGGCAAACCAAAGTTCTGAGTGATATTCTCGATGTGTTTTAAAAGGTTTGGCATACCCTGTTTTAGGGCCTCCAGGTTTTCCTGGTTTAAATCTGCCTTAGCGACTCCGCCGTGGGATTTTAAGGCGCGCACCGTGGCTACAATCACTACGGCATCCGGTTTTAACCCGCTTAAGCGGCACTTAATGTCGATAAATTTCTCTGCTCCTAAGTCGGCTCCAAAACCGGCTTCAGTCACTACATAGTCACCAAGTTTTAAGGCCAGCTTAGTAGCCATCACACTATTACAGCCATGGGCAATATTGGCAAAAGGCCCACCGTGTATAAAGGCAGGAGTATGTTCTAAGGTCTGCACCAAGTTCGGCTTTAAAGCATCTTTAAGCAAGGCGGCTACAGCTCCCTGAGCATTAAGCTGACCGGCTGTAACCGGCTCCCCGCTTTTATTGTAAGCTACAATAATTCGCTTTACTCTGTTTTTCAAGTCTTCCAGGTCGCTGGCTAAGCATAAGATAGCCATTATCTCTGAAGCTACGGTTATATCAAAACCATCTTCCCGAGGCGTGCCGTTGGCTTTGCCGCCTAACCCATTGACCATGAATCTTAATTGACGATCATTCATATCAATACATCTTTTCCAGGTAATACGACGCACATCAATATCCAGCATATTACCTTGATGGATATGATTGTCCAACATTGCGGCAATAAGATTGTTTGCTGCTCCAATGGCATGAATATCTCCGGTAAAATGAAGATTAATGTCTTCCATCGGTATTACCTGGGCGTAACCGCCGCCGGCCGCCCCTCCCTTCACGCCGAAAACCGGTCCAAGGGATGGTTCGCGCAGAGCAATTACTGTTTTATGCCCCAGCAATGATAAAGCATCGCCTAAGCCTACCGAAATCGTTGTTTTCCCTTCCCCGGCAGGGGTCGGATTAATAGCGGTGACCAGAATTAGCTTCCCGTCCGGCCGGTCGGCTAACTGTTCCAAAAGGTTATAATTGACTTTTGCTTTGTATTTGCCATAGCACTCCAAATAATCCTCAGGGATTTGAAGTCCTTTAGCAATTTCTGTTATCGGTAATAACTTAGCCTCCTGCGCAATCTCGATGTCACTTTTGAACAACATGTTTTTCCCCTCCACTTTGTTCATAAATATTATTTATTTGATTGCTTTGAATAGATTTGACTTGAAAAAGGTAACTTGCCCAGTAGGTGAATCCTACAAAAAGGCTGCCTCCAACTATATTTCCTAAAGTCACCGGAAGAAGATTTTTAAGAAAACCTGCCCAAGTAAGCTGACTGAGCTGTTCACTCGTAACTCCCAAAGCTATAGCCTGCTCAACCATTCCGGGCTGCAGCTTTGCCAGAATTCCTGCAGGTATATAATACATATTAGCAATACTATGTTCAAAACCTGAAGCTATAAATAACCATATTGGGAAAAAGATAGCGAATAATTTGCCGGTGATGTCCTGAGCCGCTGTAGCCATCCAAACTGCAAGACATACTAGGATATTGCACAGGATTCCCATGAAAAAAGCTTTCTCAAAAGATAGCCCGGTTTTATAGGCTGCCACCTTTATGGTAAAACCGCCGAGTAATCCGCCGGAAAAACTTAATTGTCCGGAATAGAATATCAAAAGAACAATGAGAATAGAGCCAACGAAGTTTCCTAAGTAAACATAAAACCAATTCTGCAGCATTTTTCGCCAGTAGCTCTTTTTCTCCAAGCAAGATATAACAATTAGCGTATTACCGGTAAATAACTCCGCTCCTGTTATGATAACCATCATTAAACCCGTTGCAAAAATTGCTCCGGCCAGGGCCTTGCCCAAGCCGACCGAAGCAATGGTATGAATTGCCACGTTCGAACCCTGAGCCGCCAAAGCTATAAAGGCTCCTGCCAGAATTCCCAGAAGGATTAGCTTATAAGCAGGGCAGTGGGTTTTTTTTCGTCCAATTTCGATGTACTGTTTAGCAATTTCAGCAGGCTCCAGATACATCTTCTCCACAATTAAACCTCCCATAGAAAAATCGGTTCAACATGATAGCTTAAGTTATTTGCTGTCATCTTCCTTAGTTTTTAAAGCGAGTCGTTCGGCAGAATGATCCTTACCCAAGTAAAAATTTATCCAGGAGGAAGTATGTTGAAGTTCCCAGTTATAAGGGCTTACTTGATAAGAATTTAATTCATCCTCCTCTCCAAACTTTTTCAGGCGGTTATAAGCGGGTACCCAAATGCACTGTTTCTGCCCAGGATAGACTTCACACCAACCGTTATAACTTCCTTCACATGGACCGTTTCTCTGATTCTTTGGACAGTTTCCCATAGGACACACGTAAGCCGTATCAATCAACGCGCAATCACCGCAATCCTGGCAGTTATACAGCAGAGCTTTAGCCCCGTGCTCCAGACAATGGAACAATTTTTCCGGTCCTTTTCCCTCGATACGTTGCACAAGACTTTTCATCGGTCCGAAAAAATTTTTATTGGGTTCGAAAAACATTTTATGAAACAAACGGGATAAGGTGTAATTGAAATCCAGGCCAGCCTTGCTTCCGCTAACCTTTTCTTTATAATGATTCAAATTCAGTCCGGTTTGTGGATCTTTTTCAAATAAATAGAAACCATTCTCTTGCTCATAGTCGAACTCCCGGATATAATCTCGCCAATTAGCGCTTAGTTCTTCCCCTTTGGTGATTATATACTCAACTTGTTCGTATTGGAGATTGGCCCCCCCGAGATGAACGCCTTTGTACCCCATGCCTTTCAGAATTGCATACTGTTTGGCCGCCCGTTCAATCATAGCCGCTCGCCCTTGATCGGCGCTCTCTCTTTCCTCGGCCAAGCGAGCCAGGAATTTATCCGTAACAACGCAGCCGGGTATTTGGTTGCTATTCATGATTCGCCCAACAGGATAATTAATAACATAGATATTGCCAATAGCTGGAATCTTACAATTCATGTTTTCGAGAACCAAGAGCAGTTCATGAAATTTTCTGGCATCATAGCCAACTTGAGTAATCACGAACTGGGCGCCACTTGCGATCTTCTTTCGGAGTTTGGAATATTGAAGTATTTGTTCCGCCTCGGTCGCTTTAAAAGGAGATACGGCAGCCCCGGCAAAGAAACTGGCCGGTTTAAGAACTGTCTCTTTTTTTTGCTTTGGAATTCTTAAACCTTTATTAAACTCTGTGATCATATTGAGTAAATGTGTGGAATCAATATCAAATACAGGTTTAGGCCGCCCAAAGATACCACCGCGAGAAAAATCGCCGGTCATTGCCAAAATATTGGTTAGGCCTAATCGTTCCAAAGCATAGAGCTGGCTTTCCAATTGATTGCGGTTCTTATCCTTACAAGTAAGATGAATAATTGTGTCCAAACCCAGATAGGCTATTTCTTTACCGATTACTTCAGGTACAATACCGGTATTCCCACCGGGATTATCTGTTAAGCTTACTGCAGTTACTTTTTTCCCCTTGGCCGCTTGAGAAGCAAGTTGGAGAACCTTTTCCTGGCTTTCTTCTGTTGCACCGCGTCCCGGAACCAATTCCCAGGTTACAACAAATCCGTTAGGCTCATTTATTATTTGTCTAAATTCATTGGTCATGGCAACTCACCTTTATCTGCAAATTAGTTCAAAACTTTGCTGTGATTAACTAAAAAGATTAAATCACTCTTTTGTATATACTTGTATATACAAGAAAATACAAGAATTACCTTCTTTAGTCAATATGCATTTTAAACTTCCCTTTGAAAGTTTAAAAAATTTAGTAAAAGAATCTGAATGGCAATAAAAGACCGACCTTTCAGATTCTAAAATTTTATGCTTACTTCAAAAGATTAGGCAGGAAAGTAATTAATCCTGGAACATAGGCGAAAATCATTACTGCTATCATTTCTACCAAAAGGAACGGCCATACCCCTTTCACAATACGGTCAAACTTAAGTCCTGTGATTGCACAAGCTGTGAAAAGATTGTAACCAAAGGGAGGAGTAACAAAACCAATAACTATGTTGATAACAAAGAGAACGCCTAAATGCAGTGGATCCAACCCCAATTCTATACCCATCGGAACAAGGATTGGAGCCATAATGATAATAGCCGCGATATTATCTAACAAGGCACCTACAAAAAAGAGGAACAGGTTTAGCACCAAAAGGTAAACAATTTTATTATCGACTACTTTTAACAAAGTATCAACAATATTATTAGAAAACTGGGTAGCAGACATTATCCAAGAAAGAACATTCGCAGCGCCAATAATAAAACAAATCATTCCTGAGGTTACCATGGTGTTGATCAAGATCTGTGGCAATTCCTTAAGTTTAAGCTCACGGTAGATAAGTCCCCCTACCAATAAGCTGTATACTACGCCGACAGCAGCAGCTTCAGTGGGTGTAAAAATTCCGCCATATATCCCGCCAAGAATAATAACAGGAAGTAACAATGCTCCTAAGCCTGACCAAGTACTCTTCAAAACATTCTTCATGGAAAACTTAACTTCATTGCGATGTACCAAAATCGCCGGGCTTTTTTTAGCAATAACCGCATTTACAACCACGAGCAATACTGCGATAAAAAGACCTGGGATTATACCCCCCAGAAACATATCTGTTACCGAAAGATTCATGGTAACTCCGTAAATAATCATGGGAATACTAGGAGGAATAATTGGGCCTAAAGCTCCGGCTGCAGCTATCAACCCGCCGGAAGTTTCCGTAGTATATCCTTTCTGAATCATAGAAGGAATAATAATTGCCCCGATCGCTGCCACCGTTGCCGGTCCGGATCCGGAAAGTGCTGAAAATACAACACAGGAAAGAATTGCTACAATACCCAAGCCGCCTGGAAGCCCGCCGACAAGGCTCTCTGCCCACCTGACCAACCTCTTGGAAATACCACCGCCAGCCATAAGATTCCCGACGAGGATAAACAATGGTATTGCAAGCAACGGAAAGGAATCCAAACCGGTAACCATCCGCTGGGCAACCAGCACCAATGGCTTCATATTAGTTATTGCTAAAAATGTAATAGTAGATAAACCAATCGAAAAAGCAACCGGAACACCGAGGAAAATTAGGAGAAACATTAACAAAAACATAATTCCGGCCGTCATAGTTTTTCCTCCTTTTCCGGAATTCCCTTAACAGCATTAATCACATTAATTATTGTATAGAAAATAATGAATATTCCACTTACAGGAATAGCTAAATAAACCAGCGAAACATTTAGTCCCATTGCTGCACTCAGTTGGTTATGAGTCATTTCGGCAATCTTTAATCCCTGAACGATCATAACCACAGCCACAACCATTATTAGCGCCTGAGTACCTAAAATAAAAATCCTCTGAATTCTAGAAGGAAGTGCATCAAAGATCACTGTTACTCGGGCATGGCTGTTAGTCCTTATACAATAAGAAGCTCCTAAGAGATTAGCCCAAATAAAAGTATAGCGGGCCAATTCTTCCGTCCAGGACAAAGAGCTGTTTAAAACATAACGGGTAAAGACTTGGAGAACGCAGCAGATAATCATAATCGAGAATGTAATAATAATCATGCTTCCAACTACACGATCTGCATATTTACTTATTTTTTGTAATTTATTCATTATGACACTCACAATCCTTTTAGAGCCACATTAGGAGAATTCTCCTAATGTGGCTCGATTCATTAGTAAGATTTTAAAAGTACACTGCGTAATTCCAAGAATACCTACTTCAATTCTTGAAGGGCAGCCATTAATTCGTCAACTAATTCAGCACCAATTTTACCCTTTTGCTCTTCATAAAAGCTGGCAAGTTTTTTCTGGAAAGCATCATAGTCAACATCTTCAATTGCTATCATGCCTTTGTCTTTTAAGAATTGAAGTTTTTCCGCTTCAACTTTCTCAATAAATTCACGTTCTTCGTTGCCGGCGTCTACCGCAGCTTTTTTCAAAATCTGCTGTTGTTCGTTACTTAAACTTTTCCATACTGAATCAGAGATACAGATAGTTATTGGAGAATAGAAAATACCTAGCATAGAAATATAATCCGCTACATCATAAAAGCCATTTGCAGCCAAAACACTTAAAGGCAGATCAACACCGTCAATGGTTCCTTGTTGAAGGCCGGGGATTGTCTCTGAGTAAGCCATGGGAACAGCATTAACACCAAGTGCCTTATAAGTATTCATATACATATCAGTTTGCATACAGCGAATTTTCTTGCCAACAAAATCTTCAGGAGTTCTCACTCCGCCGCCGTTGGTGACAAGTTGTCTAAATCCGCCAACACCCCAGGCCAGAGGTGTTACACCGGAACCTTCAAAAGCTGCAAAGACTTTTTGCCCGATAGGTCCATCCAGGATTGTATTTGCTGTATCATAGTCCGGAAATAAGAAAGGAAGATCGAACAAGCCGGCTTCAGGAACAAATACACTGGTGTAAGAATTGGTCATAATCCCCATATCTACAGTGCCAAGTTGCATACCTTCAAACATTTCTCTTTCCTGACCAAACTGGCCCCCGGGAATCACTTCAATTTTAATGGTTCCATTACTTTCTTTATCCACATATTCAGCGAATTTTACAGCAAACCGGTGGTACGGGTCTTCAATATTAGGCGAGCTTACATGACCGACCTGAATTACTTTGGGTGTCGTTGCCGAAGGTTGTTCTCCTTGCTTAGAGGTTGAATTGGAACCGCAACCTACAACTGTCAGTGATAATAAAAGCATAAAAGAAAGCAATATAGCTATAGTTTTTTTCGTTTTCATAATTTCACCTTTCCTCCCTTATTGAACTAACAACTAGAATAAAAACTATAAACAATGTTTTTCCTAATTATCTCCAGCAAATATGAAATAACTCCTCTCCTTTCCACTAATTCTAAAATCTTCACACTGTTTTATTGCCTATTTCCCTTCATACGGGAAATTTTCCCGCCTAATTAAATGCTTAGATATTATTCTACATGGTTTACAAGATCCCTTTGTTTAAACAAGTTGAATTTTTTACCAAGACCAACTCCATAACCAATTGAACGCCATTTCCTCAATCGTTTCCCAGGGAATACGGATTAGGTCTTCTTCTCCAAGTACACCACCAAGTTCTTCTTTTTTCACTTCCCAAGGAGTTAGACAACCTTTTGGAAGCCGGACGTTTTCTACAGTCGGGGCCTGCTTTGGTTTAGGTTCAAAATCCTTATCATACCAACCATATTTCATTACAGCATCAACCATTGCTTTATAGTTTTCCGGCTTAGTCTCATAAGGTATGAGGCACGCCCCGCTAAGAATAAAGCCTCCGTTCTTTCCTACCGTCTCACACAGGAGCTTAACCCGTTCATCTATGTCCGAAGGATTTCCAATGATGAACATGGTGTTAGAGATACCTCCAGCAATACAATGATGATGGCCTATTTCTTCTTTAGCTTGGAAAATATCACTCTTATCATCGATATCACATATCAATGAGCCTTTAGGCAGTTCCAACAGGTGATGCCAATGCCTGCTCCAATCCCCTTCCAAGAGAATTCTTACTTTATATCCTGAACTTATAAGGATTTCTAGAATAGCTTTAAATGACGGCCAATAGAAAGTATCGAATTGTTTAGGCGATAAGAAGCAAGGTTTGTGCGTAGGAACAACGATAGGATAACGCTTCAGAGGGTCAGCTCCGGCTAGAGCAAAACGAGCCATAATTGGGGTAAGTACTTGACAAGCTTCGATTACCTTATCCGGTTGGCGATAAGTATCCAGCAAAGCACCTTTTAAGCCTCGCAAAGCATCGGCAAGAACATCAAAAGGAGCGATAAAACCTCCTAGACCTGCCTGCGGCATACCGCACCGAGTTTCCAACTGATAATTTCTGTTGCGTAAAATCTCATTTCTCATTCCCTGCGCCAGGCCAGCTTTCAGTAAAGCAAAATGAGAACGGCTTGAACCTTTACCCATTTCCCCAAAGAGGCGCGGAATCAAAGTCCCGATCATAAACTCGGCTGGATTATTAATCAGCAAATCATACTCATCAGCCTTCATATATTCTTCTTCTCTGAATTGAAATTGACCGGTAGGAGGTAGTTCTCTGCCAGGAAGGCTGTAAGTTCTTAGGTCTAAGACATCACACATCGGCCCCCAGATACGGTTACTGCGCAAGACATCCGTCTCCGGAAACGCTTCAATAAAGGCCATTTCGGCAGCCAGCAGTTTTTCAGGATCATAAACGTTTTGCTGATGATTGGAACCGGAATATATTTCAGCTAAATAATTCATAGGCGGGGCGATCGGAATACGATCTGCGGTCTCAAGTGCAATAGCTGCTTGATATCTCCCCAACCTTTGTTCAAATAGTTGCTTGGCATCTAACACCATAAGAAAATCTCCTTGCTATCAATTGTGATTTTAGAGCTACTCCTTGTCGATAGAAAGCTTACCGCCCTGGCTAAAGTTCGTTTTTGGCACGTCTTTAATAATTATTGTTACTATGTTTTCCGGAATTCCTAGAGTAGAAGAAACACTTTTAGTAACCTGCTTAACTAATTCTCTCTTTTGTTCGACCGTTCTGCCTTCCAGCATGTTAATTTGAATAAATGGCATTTCGTTATTCCTCCTTAAATTATTTAATATCAGTTTTTACACCTTAGCCTGCGAATTACTCCAAAAAAAATATCTCTCTCCCTTTTCTTTCAGACATAAACGAAATAGCTACCAACATAATGAGGATGGAAATTGCTCTCGTGGATAATCTGTTCTAGGCAAATAACCATTTTCCATTTTGCGGGCTTCTTAAGTTTTTACCCATCATATTTAACACCTTCCAGAGGGTCGCGCTGTGAGAAGTAATTACAGGTTTTCCTATTTCCTGTTCGATTTCTGCAACACTGCGAATGGCATGCCAATTCATACAACTCAAAAACATTGCGTCTGCCGTCTCATCCCAGTTTTCCAGCGCAAACTGTGTAATCTCAGCCGGGGTTACCCGGGAGATCGCCGAACCATCCACAATCCCTTGCCCGGCATCTTTGACAATCTCAAAGCCATTCTTCTCGAAAAAATCTACTTCTACTTTGTTTACAACTTGGATATAAGGAGAGAGCAACACTATTCTTTTCACCTTTAAAAACTTAAGAGCGTCCACTACTGCAACCATTGTTGTTGTCATAGGGATTTTCGTTTTTTCTTCAAACAGGCGACAATTATGCTGTTCTTCTTCATAGCCCAGGATCGCCCCGGAAGCCGTACAACAATAAGCCATAATATCAACCTGAGCACTAGCCAATTCCTGGACTGCCCGAGGAAGCATCTTTTCCATCTCAATATAATCCTCTACATTTGTTCCACCGAGATAAAGGCGGGTTGTAAAGAATTCACATTCCTTACCGGCAATTTCATAATAAAGAGGTTCAGTAACAACCTGGAGTGCCGGCATTATAAGACCGACTTTAACTTTTCTTGTAACCATACTCTTTAAGCCACTTCCTTCCCAAAAGCACATTTGGCTCCAAAAATAATTCCGCAATATTTCTTAGGACCTGGGAAGCCAGCTTTGTTCAACAATAAGTTCAAGTCGCCGTTCATTGTTTGCGTCCACCACCCCAGGAGGAATAATAATTGTTTCATGTAAAGAATTCATGGCGATTACTTTATCCGGAGTGAGTTGGAGTATACGGTCATGGCCGGGAATGACTATCTCGGCAACCTCGCGAATTTTAGCAATCGATTCGGCGCTAACATCATTATTCCAGCTCATCGCAACTTTTCCGGTTGCAAGTTCAGCAAGATTTTTAACTGCATCACCTGCCACAACAGTAGTAGGCATATTCTCGTCCCGCAGCACCAAAGACATGCCTCCCGGAGTATGACCTGGCGTAAATAAGGTGGATACACCAGGAGCTATTTCCACATCCTTATCAATTAGTTCCAAGCGACCGGTCGCTACTAATGCAGGATACAAATACTTGGGAACAGGCCAAGCGTCCGGCTCGCTCTCTACCCACTCTGCTTCCTTAGCGTGAAGTAAGATCCTGGCATTTGTAAAATAATCGAAGTTATAAACATGGTCCTCATGGAAATGACTTAGAAACAGAATATCTATATCATCAGCCGCAACTCCATGTTTCTGTAAAGCAATATGGATATCGCTGCGCTTACAAGCCCCGGCCGTATCAAATAATATCTTGGTACCTTTCGTTTCGATATATACTACCGAACTCCAAAGCATAAAACCTGTTGCCAGCTTCCCAGGAAATCCTTCAAAAACCATTTCTACTTTCATTGTAAAATACCCCTTTATTTTTGTATTATAGATAGCATCCAACATTTTCCCTTTATGCGGGATTTTGTCCCGCTGTTTATTGACAGAAGAATGTCTTTTGCTTAAGATTAAAAGTAATAGTATCAAATAGTTAGCAAAACCCTAAAAATCTAGTTATTTCTGAACTATTATTCATCTATATTTTCATCTATATTACTGAATCCAATTACGACAGATTTTAACCCCTTCAGCCGCATTGGTAGTATAAGCATCAGCCCCAATATATTGACAAGCTTGTTCGGTTACTGGATTCCCACCAATAATGATTTTAATGTTATCACGTAACCCCGCATTACTCAGTTCATCAACGGTTTTCTTCATTGACTCTAAGGCAAGCGTTAATACACCGCTCATGCCAACGATATCAGGTTGAATTTCTTGAACCTTAGCCACAAAAGCTTGCGGTTTTTGGTCAATTCCCAAATCATATACTTCAAACCCTGCAGCTTCAGCCATACTTCTAAATATATTTTTGCCAATATCATGCAAGTCGCCTTCCACAGTACCTAAAACAATCTTACCTACTTTAACACTACTACCGCTACCAATCACCGGTTTTAAAATATCAAGAGCTTGGGTAAGTAACTCCCCTGCAAAAATCAAATCACCAATAAAGTACTCTCCGCTTTCAAATAGCTCTCCTACTTTCGCCATCCCTTGCTGACAAGCGCTTACTACGTCCTGAGCTTCTCGTTCACTGGGATTGGAGTTAACAAATTCGTTAAGTAACTCTAACACTTTGTCTTCTTCTAATCCCTCAACTGCTTCAGTTAATACTTTTAAGTCAATCACCTTAGTTCTCTCCTTTAAGTTGAAATTAGCTTATTTCCCTCTATTCGGGATAGCTTCCCAAAATCCTGACATTCTGATGGCTATAATTCTATATCATTTTTAAAAATCCTTCTACTTAATTAAATTTTTCTCTAAAAAATCTGAAAACTTGTATCTGGAGGTAGAAATGTCTGAACAACCTTTACAATCTGTGACCAACGCTCTTTCGGTAATCGAGATTCTTGCTGCTTCAGATGAAGAAATGGGAGTCTCCGATATTAGCAGAAAAATAGGTATCTCCACCAGTTCGACGTATAGGATCTTACTTACTTTAGAAGCTAAAGGTTTTGTGGTTCAAAATCCACACACCCAAAAGTACCGTTCGGGGATGAAAATCGTAACCCTTGCATCCAATATTCTAAACAATACAAATGTGATTATGGAATGCCGGCCATATTTACAAGAGTTAAATCAGCTTACAGGAGAAACAACTCTGCTGGCGATATATAGCCAAGGACAAATTACTTATGTAGATAAGATAACAAGCAGTAATAACCCTGCTGAATTTACATCGCTTATTGGTGTCAAGAGACCGGCTTACTCTACTGCAAATGGAAAAATTCTTTTGGCTTTTCTTTCCCAGGCGGAACTTGATGCTTACTTAGATAATGTCCAATTAGTTCCTTTGACTCCTTACACTATTACCGATAAAGAAAAGTTAAGGAATAATCTTGCTCATATCCGAGCTACCGGTCTTGCTGAGGATAATCAGGAAGCTCAGGAAGGCTTAGTATGTTTTGCAGCCCCAATTCGTAATGGTTATGGAGAAGTGGTAGCTGCCATGAGCGTTTCTGCCCCGCCAAGCAGAGTTGTTAATCGTAAGGAAGAATTGATTCATTATTTAAAAATGATAACGGAAAAAGCTTCCAAAGCTTGCGGCTGGCATGCATAATCGCCTAGGCCAAAATAAAGAAACTGCCGGCAGAAAGAACTTTGCCGGCAGCATTGATTTCATTCATTTATTTAGATATCTTGGCGACTCCTTTATCTGTACCAATTAGCATTTTTGCCGCTTTCTCGCCCCTGCTATAGTCCAGTAATTCCTGGAAAGTTAGTCCGAATTTTTTCTTAATATCATGGGACAAGTGGTAGAGAGTGACTCCCACCTCCTCCGCCAGTTCTTTCAAGCCTATTTTTTCAGGAGGCATATTATTAATTAATTCCACCATTTTTTTGATTCTTTTGACGTGTTTGCGGTCAAAGGGAACCGTCCCCGGACCAAAACGCAGGTAATCGAAATTGTCAAGCAGATAAACGAGCATTTCTTCCAGACAATCCTTGACGGCTTGTTCCTTGTTATCCTTATTATTATTTTTTTGATACTTATCTTGGCTATGATGTTTATCTTGGTTTTCAGAGCTTTCCGGTTTGTTATTTAAATGAACTACCAGACTGGTAATTTTTGTTCCTTCAATACACGATACTTTTCCGGGGTTTTCGTTTCGTGATAGGGTGAACAGCAGTAGATGAAGGCATATTGATAATCAGGGCTGGCTTTGGCGCAAAAGTCGGCATCGATTTGCAAAATCAACACTTTATGAGTATCTTGCTTTTACGGATGTAATGCAGTTCATTGCTATTGATAACTGCCAGGTCGTGCTCTTTTAAAAGATGGGTTTCATTGCCTAAACAGACAAACACCGACCCCTCCAGTACATAAATGATTTCCACAGCTTTATGCCAGTGGTACAGACAAGAAGAAATATTTAGTACAAAAGCCTTGACCGGCAAATCCTGCGCAAACTCAATTGTTTCCGGAGACATGTTTTATCGTTCCTTTCTGGATTTAAACTTCATAATAAACAACAATTTTGGGGAAATGATTGTTTTCCATATAAAATAAGAGCTCATCGCTGATGACGCTTTCACCGCCCAGGATAAAGACATTTCTGGTGGGCTTTGTGAGCAGTTCCCGGTATTTTGCTATAGAGGGAGGATTATCGCTTACCAGAATTATCGGGCTGTTCGTCCAAGCTGCATATGGCGAACCGGCCAAGGCATCCGGAAAATTCTTACCGCTGGCAAAGAAAACTGTCCCGGTATCCATTTGCATATTTTTAGCCACGAGGAGCGAGGTCTCATAACGATCTGCTCCGCCAAAGCGCACCGGATCAGGCAGTTTCCGCTCCACCTCGGCAGAGACTACCATTGTTCCTCCGATAAAAAAGGTCTTCTTGACTCCCAGTTCTTGGAGGGCAGTTTGCACGGAACCTGGCAATTCATTAGACCATGTTAGGAAAATGGGCATCCTTTGGTAGCCGGCAGCAGGGGATACCGACAAAGCGTGCTGATTCCAAGCTGACCGACATCATTTTTTCCCCAGGCAAAGGTTTTTCCATTAATATCCAAAACCAAACTGTATTCAGAACCTGCTGCTATTTGCTTGATTTTCGAAAGTTCGCTCACGAGCCTGGGCACATTGGAATTATTATTATCACCCGTACCCAGTTGACCGAAATTGTTCCTCCCCCAAGCCCAAACCTGTCCATTCCGGCTTAAAGCCAAAGGCATGATCCCTGCCCGCAGATTTTCCGAGTATCCAATGTTTTTCCCTCCGCTTTTGGTTTAAATTATTTCGTTCATTAATTAAATAAATTTAAGACCGGGTTCTATGCCAGTGGGGCGCTGCATAGTACGGCACAAAACCAGTTATGTAAGTTTTTAGAGTAATTCCCTTTTTTACAAAATTTCTTTTTTCCCTTCTTAATTTACCTCCTTAAAATCCTCATTGCCTTTAAAACATAGCTGAACATAGCGTTTTGTCACATGTCCAATATATTCATTTTCATACATTCATTTTATAAAAGATTTTTCTCAGAATTTAAATTTTGCCTTAAATGTCATTATTTCGTCCTGAAATGTAAAATCCTTTGGTACGCCCCATTAAAAATGCCGCCAGTTTCTTTTGTACCTGACGGCATCCCTTTTAGTGCATGTTCCTGTTTTCTATTAAAAAACGCAATCCGTTGAGTAAGCTATTATTCATAGTTTAGCTGAAGGATATCCCGGATCAGATAGGTTAGCAATTTAACCGGGCTTGGCAGTTTGACCCCAATTGTTTGCAGTAAAGTAATAATAAAAGCTATCCCCAATAGGACAAAGAAAACCTTAAGTTCACGCCAGTGCTGACTGCGAATGAAATTGGGCACTTCATATAAGACAATCCCCCAAAAGGCTAGAAGGAGGAGAATAATCATAATCATCATCTGGATTTTCCTCCCTTAGGAAGTCCCCTGATTTTGGCCACAAGCAAAGTTATTAATATGAAAAACTCAAAGGGCATAGCTATGAACGGCCAAATGTTACTGCCAACATAAATTTGTTCCATGCTCGAGTCGAATGATGATATAGCAAGACTTATTGCTATAATTCCAACAGGAATCACAATGCCGGTGTAAGACTTCAGCCGGAGTGTCTGGGCAAGCCCTAAAACTGTCGCATAATAAATAACGCTTGCTTTTAAAAACATGTTCCCAAATAAGATATAGGCAACGATCATATCCAAACGTGTAAAAACCTTTGCCACATTAATCATGCGCACTGTTGCGAAACCAGGTGAAGCAGAAATACTAATTATTGGCCCGAGGGTAGTTATGTTTCTTAATTCAATGATAAGAAGGGTGACTCCTCCAAGTATAAGTCCAAGCAAAACCGACTTCTTAGCTTGTTCCAATTTATTGACATAGGGAATAAAAGCGAGGAAAACCATAACCTCCAGAAAGAATATGGTAAGGCTGACATGGGAGGACTGAATGAACTTTTTTAGTGGAAGATCTAAAACCGGTAAAAGGTTTGAAAACTCCATGTCTTTTAATAACATGAGAATTGTCAAGGCATATAACCCGGAGGAAGTCAGTACTAGAATGTGGCTGCATCGGGCAATTACTTCCAGGCCGGCGCGTACCGCCCAGGCACATACAAAAGTAAACATAATTAGAATTGCCCATAGGGGAGTCTCAGGCAGGGAAAAAGTCAAAAAAAAGTCGCCCATTACTCGGATATTGACAGCCATTAAGGATAAAAACATAAATATATACCCTGCGGATATAACCTTACCAAAGAAGGATCCGTACACTAATTCGTGAATTTCAAACAGGTTTTTTCCAGGAAATCTTTTACTCAAGGAACAGTAGGCATAGACGATAGGGATACTCATTGTGAGTGCTGCGATTATACACAACCATGTATCCCGGCCGGAGATATTGCTGTTAAAATCAAACAAGATGATGTTCGCTTGAATAAAACCTATGATAAGAAATAATAAAGCTGAACTGGATATTCTGCCGTGCTCAACCTTCACTGAATATTATTACTCCTTTCCGGGGATAACAGGCTTGAGAGATACTCCCGACCTTTTAACCCGGGCTTCAACGATAATTTCGACTTCCAACTCTGGAAAAATCTTATCCCAATTCTCCTCGAGTTCTTTCCACTGTTTAGGATATTTTCGATATATCGCCTCTCCGAATCCAAAAATATCGGCATTGAGTTCCTGTGCTTTGCTTATTGCTGCCATGACTTCATTTTTAATCACTGATTTTTTCTCATTTTCAAAATATTCTATATGTTCCAGCTCTAAATCACCTGGACTATTTTGAGACCCAATATTTCCTTCTTCTTTGATCTTAACTGTTAAACTAATACGATTATTTTCAATTTTAGGAATAATTTTGCTGCTGGCACGGATAATTTCAAATTCAACATTACCCTCACCGTCGGGGCTATTAATGACAATAATCCCGCTCCTGATTTTATCGATTACCCATAACAGTCCGCGGGTTTCAATTCGATTAAGTTCCCCGACCATCTTAGCGCGTTTAAAAACGGCGGTTCCCTCTAAGAAAACAGACTGTTTCTCCCCATCATTATTGACACGAATGATCGGGGCTATTGGTGAGAAGGTCTTACTCATCAGTCTTTTAATAAATTCATCCAGACTAACGGAAATGGATTGAGATGTTGCACCGTATGCTTCTACGAGATTGGCAATGTTATTGGCAGGAATTTTTTCAATCTCCGATTTAACATCCAGAATGTCAGCGGCTTTTCCTTCAGCTACTAAGACATCCACCGTCAGCCGTGTTTCATGATCGCGAATAAAAAAATCAAGATGATTTTGTACCCCTTCTTCGGCAAGTTCTCGACCAAAGATCAAAACCTGACTATGCTGTAGGAAAATTTTGCGGCTGGACTCAAAAGTAAATCCTCTAATAGTATTAAATACGGTACTGCCTGTTTTTTTTATATTCCAATACGCTTTTTCACCAGTTCTAGCCTCTTGTTTTAGTTCTCCGGGTTTGATCACTTGAGCAGTCAACTCAATTTTTCCGGTTTCCTGTGCCTTATCTATACCCATCCCCATAAGAATTGCTAATGTATTTAATTCTCTACGATTCCAGCATCCCGAAATACTAAGGAGTATTAATACACAGACAATGATATAAATAATCATTTTTTTTCTGCTCAGCATTTTACTCCTCCTTAAGGATAGAATTACGACAGGTGAATTATTTAGACGCTTATTCTTCGTCTTTTATTGGCGCCGTTGGTTTCAAAATAAATTTCTGCCGATGGGAATCTTTATAGACTAGTGTTTTCGGCCGGGTTAGCATGGCCCAAATTGGGAATCGAACAAAGACATCTTTAAGCCCCGTTAAACTTAAAGGTGCCAGAGGGAACAAATACGGTGTTCCAAACGACCTTAACGAAGCAAGATGGATGAGAGTGCTTGTCAAACCTACCATAATCCCAAATATGCCCATGGTTCCAGCCAGTATGGTAAATAAAATACGTAATAAGGCACCGGAGTCCACTTGTGCGGGTACGACAAAACTGGCAACAGCAGTTAAAGCTACAACGATAACCACCGGTTCACCAATTAAGCCTGCATTTACAGCAGATTCGCCAATGACTAAAGCTCCGACTATGCTGATAGCTTGCCCAACCGGACGCGGTAAGCGAATTCCTGCTTCACGAAGGATTTCGAAAATAATTCCCATAACCAGGACTTCCATTACTGAGGGAAAGGGAACTCCTTCTTCCGCCGCAGCTACACTGAACAATAATGGTGTCGGCAGCAATTCCTGGTGAAAGGAGGTCACTGCAACGTATATAGCCGGTCCCAAAATACTGATAACAAAAGAGATAAAACGTATAAGCCGAACTAAACTTGAATAATATGACCGTGAATAGTAATCTTCCCTGCTTTGGAAACTCTCAATAAACACCATCGGAAAAGTCAACACAAAGGGTGTCCCATCAACCAGAATAGCGGCTCGTCCTTCCAGTAGTTTAGCCGCAACAACATCCGGTCTTTCACTGTTACCCACGGTAGAAAAAATTGAGAATGGTGCATCTTCGATAAAACCTTCGATATACCCCGATTCCAGAATGGCATCCGTATCAATCCGATTCAGCCGCCGCTTTGCTTCCTCTATGATTAGCGGATCAACAATACCTTTTATGTAAGCTAAACAGACGGTTGTCCTTGTTCTTGAGCCAATTTTCATTGTTTCAAAAGTGAAGTCCGGGCTTTTAATTCTACGTCGCAAAAGTGTTGTATTAGTCCGTAAATCTTCAGAGAATCCCTCACGCGGTCCCCGCACAGTGCTATCTGTCTGGGGGTCAAACACTCCCCGGTTCTCCCAGCCTTGAACAGAGATCGTCAGTGCTTGGTTAATCCCATCAATTAATAAGACAGTATCCCCAGACAAGCAAGCGTCCACAATCCTGTACACCTTGTCCGCGATATCCGTTTCACCAATTGATACCATAAGCTTTTGAAACTCTCCCATACTCGGGATATCATTAGTTCCACGTGTTAATGCTTCAAGCTTTTTCTGGCTTTCATACATCAAAGGCTTTATTATACTGTCATTAACCTGATCTTTGTTGACCATCCCGTCTAAAAAGAGAATTCCAGCTTTAATTTGTCCTTTATCACCTATCGCAAACTCTCGGATGATTATATCATCGCTTCGTCCTAAAATATCTCGGATCAATTCCAGGTTGTTATCAAGGTTATAGGATAACCTGGTGTTTATTTTTTCATCTTGATTCTGATTCTTCTCTTGATTCTTGTCTTGATTTTTGTCCTGATTCTTATCCTGATTCTTTTGCTTTCTGTTTAAATTTTGATTAACTAACTGCCAATACCGTAGCTTTTTAAATATACTCCGGAACATAAAAAATCCAAATCCCCCAACATATACATTACATACCATATTTTCCCCACAACATTTGCAGTTATGCAGTTAATCGTCATGCTCGGCACACACAGAAAAAGCCCGAGGAGAGATCCCCGGGCTATTTACTGTTAAGTATCTTTTTAGTATTTTTTCATTTAGTTTTTCATTTAGTATCTTTTCAAATCTTTCAATATAATTCTTTACTGTCTCTATTTAACCGGTTTATTTCCTTTATTTAAGCATTTACTCTTTTTATTTAGCCAGACGATTTTTCTTCTTCGCCAGCAATTCTTCCGGACTATTGGAACGAGCCTTCAAGATATACTGTGATCCGTTCTCCATTTTCATTTGGAGAAGTTCCAGCTCTGCATTGAGGGCGAAGACCGTAAACATGGTCAAGTGGTTGACTTTGGCCACTGCATACCATTCTCCTGTCAGCGGGTCATGTACCGCAAACGAACGGATTGACACCCATTTGCCCTGAACCGGATCGTAGTAATGAACTACGGGACGCTCGCCCGCGGCAATTCTCGCCGGATCGTAAGGAATTCGTATCGTGATAAAGCTGCTATTTCAAGGCTTGCCAATATTTCGGAGAAGTCCAGAGTGTAGCTGCCAGGGCCTGCTTTTTCCTCATAGTCGTAAATTCTGTCACTGCCCCAGCCATCGGCAAAGACAAAGCGATCTTGACCTGGCCCACCATAGAGCACATCGTCCCCGGCGCCGCCGATTAAGGTGTTGTTGCCTCCGCCTCCCCGGAGCTCATCATTGCCTTCCAAACCGGATAATACGTTATCATTATTGTCCCCAATCAGAAGATTAAATTTTTCCAAGTTAATGACAAGAAATAAAGGTTCTAAAATAAATGTTGGGGTGGCAGGAAAAAGAAAAGCATTTGGTCGAATACGTTAGTCGCCAAACCAACCCTCCAAGGAGGTCGTATTCGCCAAATGCATAATCAGTTTATCAAAAATTTTC
>DUML01000044.1 GCA_012839895.1 Peptococcaceae bacterium
TAAGTCCAGAAGGAGTTCGGTCTTTAGGAAGAAGCATCGAACTCCTGTCTGTATCAGGAGGAAGGCTATTGATTACGTCATTGCAAAATGACCAAGTTAAGCATCTGGCTGCACTCCAAACCAATAAAGGGAGAAAGGAATATAAAGAGTACTTGATTGAAGGCAAGCGCTTTGTCCAAGAAGCCCTACTAAGGAAGGCGGAAATCTGTAAACTCTATTTCTGCCCTACTTTTCTGAAACCTTCGGCTTCGGAGCAGGATAGGGACGGAACTGCCTTAAATATTTCCAACTTGGTCGGGCAAGCCAGGGAGTTGACTATACCGGTCGAAGAGGTATCTGAAACAGTGCTAAGGAAAATCAGCGCTACAGAAGAACCTCAAGGCATAGTTGCCATCGTCAAGCAACCCAGCTCAACTTGGGAAGATATCAAGGTCACTTCCAAGACAATTCTCCTGATAGTGGACAATATTCAAGATCCCGGAAATTTGGGGACAATATTAAGGACAGCCCTGGCTGCAGATGTCAGGCAAATAATTTTAACCAAAGGAACAGTGGACTTATACAACCCCAAAGTTTTGCGCAGCACTATGGGCGCTGTTTTTTCTCAAGTAATTTTAAAAGATAAGAATCCTCAGGAAATAGTAGATTTTGTAAAAAGAAAGAACTGTACCTTAGCTGTCTCTACAATGGAAGGGATTTCTGTTTTTAAAGAAGACGCATCTTCTTACCACCCTATTGCTTTGGTGATAGGCAACGAAGCTATTGGACCCTCTGCTTATTTTTTGGAAAAAGCCGATAAAAAGCTTTCCATTCCAATGTTTAACAAGGTGGAGTCTCTTAATGCAGCAATGGCTGCCGGAATTTTCCTTTATGAGCTGAGAAGACAAGCCCGCTTCTTGTAAACTTCAATTTCTAATGATATAATTTTGCCAAGCAAAATATCTAGAGATAATTGTCGTAGATATTTTGTTTTAGAACCAAAGGCGAAGGAAGGTGGGCTTGACTTGTCAACAGATTATTTCTGGAAAGCCTTTGAGGCCACTGGTTCTCCTCACTTTTATTTGCTATATAAAACCAATAGCAGAATGAAAGCCAATGACGATGAACGGGCTAAAAGGAATGCCGACCTTTAAGGGAGGTTCGACCATAGACTGCAAGTCGGCCAGGAAGGCATCCTCCTCAATAAAGAGAGTTTTGAGGTTAAATTTCACCCTGGGAGTCAAGCGGTTAGCGACCGTTATCAGCTGAACTTAGAGTGTAACCTTAGCTTGGCCTAAGGTTAAACAAGGGTGGTACCACGGGAGTAGGACTCTCGTCCCTAGCGGACGAGAGTTTTTTTTCAAGGATTTTAATCCTACATATTATATTTTGTAAAGCACTAAGTTGAAAGGATGGGCAAAGAATGAGGGAAGAAATCCAAAGAATTAAGCAAGAAACCTTAAAGCAGTTGGAGATGCTCAAGTCTCCGGCCGAACTGCAAGAGTTAAAAGTAAAAGTAATGGGTAAAAAAGGGTCGCTTACTGCTCTTCTGAAACAAATGGGCAGTTTAAGCCCCGAAGAACGTCCTAAAATGGGGCAAATCATTAACGAGGTTAGGAATCAGCTGGAGAAAGCTTGGGAGCTTAAGGAAAAAGAACTGGAAAAGGAAGCCCTGGCCAAAAGGCTGGAAGAGGAAAGAATAGATATCAGCTTGCCTGGTTTTTACAGGCCAAGAGGACATCGACATCCTTTAACTAAAGTAATCGAAGAAATTGAAGATATTTTTCTGGGAATGGGTTTCACTATCGCCGAAGGCCCGGAGATTGAAACGGACTATTATAATTTTGAAGCTTTAAACCTGCCTAAGGACCATCCTGCCCGGGATATGCAAGACACCTTTTTTATCACTGAAGATATCTTGCTTAGAACTCAAACTTCGCCTGTACAAGTCAGAACTATGGAGAAACTAAAGCCCCAGCTTCCTGTAAAAATTATTGCTCCGGGGAAAGTATTCCGTCATGATGATGATGCCACTCATTCTCCTATGTTCCATCAAGTGGAAGGGCTGATGGTGGATAAAGGAGTCAGGATGTCCGACCTGAAAGGGATTCTCCTTTATTTCTCCAGGCAAATGTTTGGTGAAAATAGAGAGATCCGTCTAAGGCCCAGCTTTTTCCCTTTTACCGAGCCTAGTGCCGAAGTTGATGTATCCTGTATACTCTGCGGCGGGGAAGGCTGCCGGCTCTGTAAAGGAACGGGCTGGATCGAGATACTTGGTTCAGGGATGGTGCACCCGCGGGTTTTAGAGGCGGGCGGTTACAATCCCAAGGAAGTAACTGGATTTGCCTTTGGGATGGGTGTGGAGAGAATAGCCATGCTCAAATACGGAATCGAAGATATGAGGCTCTTATTTGATAACGATATTAGGTTTTTAGAGCAATTCTAGAGCGGGGAGGACTCAGAAGATGAGAGTAAGCATGAAATGGTTAAAAGAATATTTGGATATAAACATCAGTGCGGAAGAATTGGCTGAAGTCCTGACCAGAGGCGGGATTGAAGTTGAAGGGGTGGAATACCTTAATAAAGGCTTTGAAAATGTATTTATCGGTGAGCTAATTGAACTCCAAAGCCACCCTGACGCTGAAAAGCTGCAGGTCTGTGTAGCGGACATTGGCAGAGAACAACTTACAATTGTTACAGGCGCTCAAAATATCCGGCTCGGGGACAAAGTGCCTGTGGCAGTTCCGGGGGCAGTGCTTCCCGGCGGTAAGGAGATTAAACCGGTAAAATTGAGAGGAATTGAATCTAATGGGATGCTTTGTTCCGCCAAAGAATTGCAGCTTGAAGGTGTAGGCTTGGACCGGAGTAAGGACGGTATTTTGATTCTCCCTCCGGAGGCCCCTGTGGGAACGCCCCTGGAAAAATATTTGGGGCTTAATGATCAAGTCCTTGAGCTGGAGCTGTATCCCAATCGTCCGGATTGCTTGGCCATGGTCAATGTTGCCAGGGAAGTAGGATCCCTTCTGGGAAAAAAACCTGTCCTTCCGGAATGGGCGCAGGGTGAAGTCCCAATTTGGCCGGAAGAAATTAAACAGAAGGTGGAGATTGAAAATCCGGAACTGTCTTGGCGTTATTCAGCTTTGCTGGTGGAAGACGTAGTCATCAAACCTTCTCCTCTTTGGATGCAAAACCGTTTAAGAGCTGCCGGAATCCGGCCGATTAATAATATAGTTGATATCACCAACTACTGTATGCTGGAGATGGGACAGCCCCTTCATGCTTTTGACCGGGATAAATTAAAGGGCGCTATTAGGGTACGTTTGGCCCAAGAAGGAGAAAAGATTATCACTCTGGACGGTATGGAAAGGAATCTCGACCCGGATATGTTGGTTATTGCCGATGACAATGGCCCGGTGGCCATAGCCGGAGTAATGGGAGGGCTGGAAACTGAAGTTACTCACCAAACTACCAGAGTGCTTTTTGAATCTGCCCATTTCTTGGGAGCCAGTATCCGGCGTACCAGCAGAAAACTGGGTTTACGTTCGGAATCTTCCAGCCGTTTTGAAAAAGGTGTTAACCCCTATTGGACAGTATCGACTTTAGGGCGGGTAGCGGAACTGCTGCTGGAACTGGAGGCCGGGGTCCCTATGACTTTTACGGAGAAGGTCGCTTACCTTCCTCCGGAGGTTGCAATTGAGCTTAAAATGGCCAATGTCAATAATGTTTTGGGTGTAGATTATTCTGAAAAGGACGTTGAACAGGTTTTAGAAGCCCTTAACTTTGCTTACCGGAAGCAGCCGGGGGGAATCTATTTAGTAAATATCCCTACTTATCGCCAGGATTTAAGGATCGAAGAAGACCTGATTGAAGAGGTGGCCAGAATTCAAGGTTATGACAGGATACCGACCACCCTGCCTTCCGGTAGCCAGACTCAAGGCCGCCGCACACCGGAACAAGCTTTTCGCCTGCACCTTAGAAAGCTCTTTATTCAAGCCGGCATGGATGAAGTTCTTACCTATTCTTTTGTCAAAAAAGAACAGGACGACCTTTGGGGTACCGGGCAGAGTATCCCTTTGCTTAATCCCTTGCGGGAAGAATTGGCTATAATGCGGACATCCCTAATTCCAGGGCTATTGGAAATCGCTTCCCGCAATACCGCCCGCCGCAATACCGATTTGCTGCTCTTTGAAATCGGCAATGTCTATTGGCCTAAGGAACTACCTTTAAAGGAACTGCCCCGGGAAGTTACAAAGATTGCCGGTCTGGTCCAGGGTCAGAGTAAGCGGCATTGGCTTGCCCCCCAGGTTAAATATGACTTTTTCTACCTTAAAGGGATATTGGATGAAGTTGCAAGGGCAAGCGGGATGGAATTTACCTACCGCCGTTTAACGTCCGAAAAGTATCAGAAGTTGCTTCACCCGGGAAGGTCGGCTGAGATTGTCCTTCAAGGAGAAGTCATCGGTTTTATCGGGGAAATATACCCACAATTGGATGAAGAGTGGGGCTTGGAAAGACCGGTACTTTTTGAATTGGATTTTGCCGCTTTATTCCGCAATTGCAATTTGACAATCAGAGCTAAATCTTATCCCCGCTTCCCGGCTATTCAGCGTGATTTGGCAGTGGTTGTTCCTGACGGTGTTGCGGCAGAGAATATTAAGAAAAGGGTTAAAGAATTAGGCGGTGAATTGTTGAAGGAAGTTGAAATATTTGATGTTTATAAAGGAGAGTCTATCCCGAAAGGACATAAAAGCCTAGCCTTAAGCATGCGCTATCAGTCAGAGGAAAGGACCCTGACCGATGAAGAAGTTAATTCTATCTATACCGCTATCCTGCAGGCTATCCAGCAGGAATTCGGAGCTGAATGGCGAAAATAAAAGCATAAGGGTAAAGTTTTTAAAGTCTTGAAACTTAACTTGCCCGGTTAGTTTAGAAAGCGAGGGAAGAGAGTGAATCGGGAGGAGCAAAAAGTCTCTGTGCAAATATTTGGTGAACTTCATGTTATTCGTGGGAAAGGATCGGAAGATTACATCAGAGGTTTAGCAGCCCTAGTGGATAGCCGAATGCGGGAAGTCGCGCAAAAATTCCCGCGCCTAGCTGCACATCAAGTAGCAATCCTCGTAGCTCTTAACCTTGCTGATGAACTTACCAGGCTGAAAGAGGAACATAAAACAGTGATGGATTTGTTGGGCGAAAACGAGCAGCGTTAAATAAACAGACTATCAGAACGGGCATCCTTAGCTCTTAAGGGTGCCTGCTTTATATGTTTTTTATATATTTTTTGGTTTAAAGATTTTAAAAGTCATATGGTATAAAGATTTTACATGGTTTAAAGAGCGGAGGTTAAGATGCATTTTACAATGATTTTTGTGGATGGGCTGGGTTTGGGTTCAGAGTATAATAACCCTGTTGCCTTAGCCCGCACTCCCAATATTGACCGGCTTTTGGGAGGTCATTATTTTTGGCAAGAAAAAAATATCCGAAACGAGAACTGCACATTTTTGGCCTTGGATGCCACTTTAGGTGTCCCTGGCGTTCCGCAAAGCGCTACCGGCCAAACAGCTTTATGGACCGGTATTAACACTGCAGAGCTCTTAGGGTATCATCTCAATGCTTATCCCAATGAGGAATTAAAAGAGGTTATTAATAAATACAGCATTTTTAAACAACTGGCTGAGCAAGGGAAAAAGGTATGTTATGCCAATGCTTTTACCCAGAAATACGAAGAACTAATCGCCGTCGGGCAAAAAAAACATTCGGCTTCAACCCTTTGTGCTTTGGCAGGGGGCGTCAGGTTAAGGCGGCGGGAAGATTTGCTTCAAGGGAAAGCAGTTTACCAGGATATTACTAATGAAATCTTTCGCCGGAAAGGGGAGGATGTCCCCTTGGCCAAACCTTCCCATGCCGGTAAAAATTTGGCGGGGATTAGTCTGGAACATGATTTTACTCTTTTTGAATACTTTCAGACCGATCTTCAAGGGCATAAACAGGATAAAGAGAAGGCTATACTAACAATAGAGATCTTGGATGAATTCCTTGGAGGATATTTTACAGTTGCCGGAAACCTGGATCCTGCGGTTTCCCAAATGGCATTATTACTTACCAGTGATCATGGGAATATTGAAGACTTGACAACTGCAAGCCATACTCTGAATAAAGTGCCGGCTTTATGCTGGTCAAACTTTGCTTTAAAATGGCCGGAAATGAAAAGTATCTGCGAGGTTACGCCGGCAATTCTTAAAATTATTCTGGGCAATTCTTAAACTCTATGCCTTATAGACTAGAAAAGCTTTTAACCAGTTGGTTTGCCTGAAACCATCACTATCTAACTTGCCGAATCCTTGCCCTTTAGATAAGATTCGTCTAAACTTGGGCTTGGAGTTAGAAGGCAAAAGTTGGGAAGCATAAATGATAGTTGTAAAAGTCAAAAGAATTAGCTCTTAATTTAAATCGATTTTTAAGGAATGAACCAATATGAAACGAGTAAATAAGATGGAGCTTCTAGCGCCGGCGGGGGATTTTGAGGCTTTAAAAGCTGCCGTAGAAAATGGGGCAGATGCCGTTTACCTGGGGGGAAAGATGTTTAACGCCAGGGCTTCGGCGGCCAATTTTTCTTTGGAAGAGCTAAAAAGAGCGGTAGCCTATGCCCATGAGCGGGAGGTTAAAATCTATGTTACGGTTAATATCCTGATAGCAGACAAAGAGTTTCCTGAGCTTGCCGCTTACTTGTACGACCTCTATGCCTTAGGTGTTGACGCTCTAATAATCCAGGATCTTGGAGTAGCCGCTTTTATCCGGGAAGTTTTACCGGAGGTGGAGCTCCACGCCAGTACCCAAATGACTCAGAATAACAGCTTTGGAATCAAAAAACTGGAAAAAATGGGCTTTTCCAGAGTAGTCTTGGCCAGGGAAACAACTGCTGAAGAAATAGAAAAAATCGCGAGAGGTACTAAGCTGGATATAGAAGTTTTTGTCCACGGGGCTCTCTGTGTTTGTTATTCCGGTCAGTGTTTAATGTCCAGCTATATTGGAGGCAGAAGCGGCAATAGGGGGAGATGTGCGCAACCCTGCCGCCTGCCTTACCAACTGGTAGATGAAAAGGGAATGGATTTACTGGCTAAGAGAAAATTAGGTGAACATCTCTTAAGCCCTAGGGATCTAAACCTTGTGGAGTATTTAGGGGAGCTCCAAAGAAGAGGAGTGCGCTCTCTAAAAATCGAAGGACGGATGAAGAGAGCGGAATATGTTGCAACTGTAACGAGAATTTACCGTCAGGCTTTAGATAATTTGCAGCAATATAATTCGGTAAGGCTTAGCGAACAAGACAAATATGAACTAACCCAAATCTTTAACCGTGATTTTACTACCGGTTATTTTTATGGTTACCAGGGCCGGGAGATGATGAATTACAGCCGCCCAAATAACAGGGGTACCCTTTTAGGCAGGATTCTGGAAGTTAAAAATAATTATTTGACAATCAAGCTGGAGAATAGGCTTAATCTTGGCGATGGTTTGGAGATTTGGACAAGCCGCGGCAGAGAAGGAGTTACCGTCGGCAAGATTATCAATTCCTCCGGCCAAGCAGTGCCAGGCGCCCAGCGAGGGGAAAGTGTTAAGATTGAATTTAAAGGTACCGCCAGGGTTGGCGACAGGGTCTTTAAAACCCATGATGAGGAATTAATGGAGAAAGCCAGGATCAGTTTTCAAGAGGGGAAAGAAAGACGCAAAAGACCTCTGAAAATGAAGCTCTCTGGCGGGCTGGGAGAAAAACTTATATTGGAAGCGTGGGATGGGGAAAAGAAAGTCACTGTCCACTCGGCCGCTAAGGCGGAACAGGCTTTAAATAGGCCTTTAGCCTATGATTATCTTTTTAACCAGTTAGGGCGCTTGGGGAATACCGCCTTTTACCTGAAGGATTTGGAGCTGGATTTAAGAGGGGAGCTAATTGTCCCGGTGCGAGAAATTAATGAGATGCGCCGTTTGGCAGTGGAAAAAATTCTGGCAGCCAAGGCGCCGGCGGGTAAGCCCTTGGACAGAAAGACTTATGACCAGCGTATTAATAACTGGAACAAAAAACTGACAAGGCAAAAGCCCACAAACAGCTTTGCGCTCTTGGATAGAGATAACAAGGGTACAGAAAAAAAGGATAAAGAACGTTTGGACAATCATAATTTAAGCGTGGCAATAACTGATTATCAAATGCTCAATCCCCTTTTAAAAGCCGGAATTAAGCGTATTATTTTAGGGGGTGAGCATTGGCGCTCCCGGCCGATACTGACCTTAAACTTGTTGCAAGAAGCGGTCAACCTTTGTTCTGATCATGGTGTTGATCTTATTTGGCGTTTACCAAGGATCCTAAATGAAGCTCAAAGCCGAAAACTATTTTCGGATCTTGAAGAAGTAAAGAAATGGCCCATAAGACCGGCAGTTATGATTGCCAATCTTGCGGAAATTGAAATGTTGCAAGCCCTTGATCCAAAATGGAACTGGGAATCCGACCATTTTCTCCATATATTTAACCAAGCTGCCTTCTACTGGCTGGGGCAAGAGGGCGCTCAAAAAGTGACCCTTTCTACTGAACTTAATAGTGAACAATTGCAAGAATTTTATCATGCAAATTTTACTGAAATAATTGTCTTTGGGGATATGGAAATGATGGTTAGCGAGTACTGCGTTATCGGTTCTTGTCTGGGTGAGGGGGAAGGCAGTCCCCGTCAGAAATGCGGTCAGGCTTGTGCAAGCAGGGCATATTATCTTCAAGACCGGATGGGTTTTAAATTCCCGCTGGAAACCGACCGTGAGTGCCGGATGCACATCTTTAACCCCAAAAGATTGAATCTTATTACTGAACTGGCTAAAATAGCAGATATGGGGATAAATAACATCAGACTGGAATTAAACCGGGTTTCCTTAAAGCAAGCTATAGAAACGGTTAAAATTTTTCGTGAACTATGGCAGGCGGTGTCCCGAAGTAAGAAAACGGAGCAAAAGCCGTTCAGTTTAAGAACGGAAGAGGCTCTGAAGCAGCTTGAAATTCTTTATCCCGAAGGGTTTACCAAAGGACATTTTTATAGAGGAGTGCTTAACTAATTGGTTGCATCAGAGAAGGTTCTAGCCAAACTAGACTTTGGGAGTATCAGGGAAAAATTAAGCGCGCATTGCATGTTGGAAGGAGCTAAAGAGCTGGCCAAAAACCTTGTTCCGGAGTCCGATATCCGGCTGGTAAGACAAATGCTGCGAGAGACGGATGAGGGAAGGATTCTCTTAAGGATTAACCCTTTGTTTGCGGTACGGGGAGCCAAGGAAATCCGTCCTTATCTGGAAAGGTGCGAGCGCGGGGGGATTTTAAGTCCGGAGGAACTGCTGGAAGTTAGGGATACCCTTAAGGTTGCCCGTCAAATCCGCAATACCCTGCTGGATACAACCCGGGGCAAAGACAGTTACAGTGAATTGTTTAGCCTTAAGGCAATAGTAGAAGTTATTATTCCGCAAAAAGAGATCGAAGACCATATTACCCGGGCGGTGGCCGAAGATGGGACCATCAGCGACCGGGCCTCAGAAGAGCTGGCCAAATTGCGCCGGGCGAAAAGTGTTAGCCAACAGAAAATTAAACAAACTTTAGACGAGATCCTTAGGAACCCCGCTTCCCAGAAAATGCTCCAGGACAATTTGATAACTACCAGAGGGGATCGCTATGTGGTGCCTGTCAAGCAGGAATACAGCTCTGCCTTTCCTGGTATTGTCCATGACCAATCAGCCAGCGGGGCGACTGTTTTTATTGAACCCCTTGCGGTAGTCAAACTGGGAAATGAATTAAGGGAAATAATCTTAAAAGAAAAACGGGAGATCGAGCGCATCCTCCGGCAGCTAACAGCATTGATAGCCGCTAAAGTTTCTGAGATTGCCGGTTTGTATGAAGCCCTGGCCAAGTTGAATTTTATCCTGGCCAAAGCCCGTTTAAGTGAAGAGATGGAAGCAGGGGCGCCTTTGGTGGTTAATAAACAAGAAATTAAGCTTGTTAAAGCCAGGCACCCCCTTTTGACCGGGCCGGTGGTGCCCATTTCCGTGGAATTAGGATCAAAATATAATTTCCTGGTAATTACCGGCCCTAATACCGGTGGGAAAACTGTTACTTTGAAAACTATCGGCTTAATGACGGTTATGATGCAGTCCGGTTTGCATATCCCGGCGGAAAACGATTCCAAGCTGGGGATATTTGAGCATGTTTTTGTTGACATCGGAGATGAGCAAAGCGTAGAGCAATCCTTAAGCACTTTTTCCGCACATATGACGAACATTGTGGAGATCCTCAAGGAAGCGGATCACAAATCTTTAGTTCTTTTTGATGAGTTGGGGGCAGGCACTGATCCTGCCGAAGGGTCGGCCTTGGCTATGGCCATTCTCTCCGAATTGCTGGAGCGGGGAGTCTGTGGTGTAGCTACAACCCATTATGGCAACCTCAAGACTTTTGCTTACAATACCCCGGGAGTGGAAAACGCTTCGGTGGAATTTGATCCTGAGACCTTAAGGCCGACTTATCGGCTCTTAACGGGGATTCCCGGCCGGAGCAATGCCTTAGCGATATCAGAAAGATTGGGTTTGAGTCCGAAGGTCTTAGAAAAAGCCCGTTCTTTTATGTCGGAACGCCAAAAACGAGAGAGTGATCTTTTAGACAATCTTGAAGACACTCAAAGGGAAATAGAACTGCAAAAGTTAAAAATTGAAGAAGAGCACAGGGAAGTTTTGCGTCAAGCGGCTGATATTCAAAAGAGAAGCGTCGAGCTGGAAGAAAAATATGAGGAAATCCTCCATAAAGCCAGAGAGGAAGCTGTTGAAATCGTTAGGCGCGCCAAACTGGAAGCGGAAACAGTCATTAAGGAGATCAAAGCCGCCCAGAAAAAAGAAAGGCGCGACCAGGAAGCTGCCGCCCAAAAAGCACGGGAAAAAATGAAGCATCTCTCAGAAAGCCTCTATGATGACCGGGAAAACAAGAAAAGGAAAGTAAGTCTTAAGCCCGAACAGCTGGAACCCGGGCAAATGGTATTTTTGCCGAACTTAAGGCAAAAAGGGGTGGTATTGCAAAAGCCCGATAACAATAAAGAAGTTTTAATTCAAGCCGGTATCCTAAAGCTGAGCGTTCCCATCTCCGAAATCCGATTGATTGATGAAAGTAGGAAGCCCGAGAATTTTGCCAGAACCATACAGGGGACTTATGGCCTGAATAAAGCCATCACTTTGCGCAGTGAGATTGACCTGCGGGGCAAACTGGTGGAAGAGGCCGAAGAACTCCTGGACAAGTATTTGGATGACGCCGTTTTAACCGGGATTAACCAGGTAAGCGTAATTCATGGCAAAGGTACGGGGGCTTTAAGAACGGGAATTCATCTTTTTTTAAAGAAGCATCCCCATGTCAAAAGCTTTCGCTTAGGCGAATATGGGGAAGGAGATTCGGGTGTGACTATTGTGGAATTAAAATAGGGACAGGAGAATTATTCTCTTGTCCCTTTTTTAGCCGTATTTTTTATGCCTTTTATTATATGGTATATGCTTTACACTTTTTGTGCTTTATTCTTAAATACTATTATTGGAATTTGTCCACATCTCTTTGATTTAGTCTACAACAGTCAGGGTCACCGGCGCTGAGGGAGGCCCGACCTCAAATGTTTCATTGTCAATTAATGCTGCCCAAAAAGTGTAAGAGCCGGGAGGGACAGATTGACCGGAAACATTTAAGCGGTAGTTAATATTTTTCTTACTGTTGTCTTCCGGAACGAATGTTTCCAGATAAGAGAGGCCTGGTCTTTTAATATATAAGCGTAATATAAGCGTACAAAGTATTTTTTAAAATCATAGTCAGTCAAAAGGGGAATTTGCACTCTGGTTGTTCGCTGGTCATATTGGGGTGTCCCGATCTCTAACTGGGGAATGTCAATGTTACCGGCAGGCGGGGTATGCTGGGTATCTTCATTGACCGGTTCATTGTCGCCGGGTGCAGTTGTCTCCTTACTTGGAATTTTGTATGGAAGTTCATCTTTTGGCCAAGGAACATCCTCCGGCCGATCCGGCAAATTAAGAAAGACTTTAGGGACTCCATAAGGGCTGTCGTCGGGCAAAATTTCTTCAGGGTTATCCGGGTTTACTTTGAGTTCTATCCAAACATCGCTCACGCTGGTGGGGACACTGTCTATCGCACAGATTTCTGTAGCCACAAACTCTTTGGGAGTCAAACTGCTGGGTAAAAGGCCTGATTTACGGTCAAATTCCACAGTAGTCAGCCCTTGGGGCCGTTTGATACTGGATTGAACCTCTAACCCTTCATGAGCTACGGTCATAACCTCTTTCCAGATGGTTGTAGGATAACTGCTGCCATAGACGCCCCGCAGGTAGTGCTTCAAGTCTTCATCTTTATCATAGCCCATCCAGACCACAGCCGTGTATTTAGGACTATAGCCGGCAAACCAGGCATCAGGGTTGCCAAAACGGTTGCCATACTTTTTCGTATCAAGAGAGGTTGTTCCGGTCTTACCGCAAATATACCAGTTTCCAAGCTTGGCTCTGGTGCCGGTACCGGAGGTTACTACCGTTCTTAAAAGGTCATTCATCAAATAAGCAGTTGTTTCTTTCATTACCCTCTTTTTAACTGGGGCATTTTCAAGGAGGGTTTTCCCGTCGGGCCCCACTACCTTAGTGACACTGTAAGGCTCAGTTTTTATTCCGTTATTGGCAAAAGTAGCATAGGCCGAAGCCATTTCCAGGGTGGAAACCTCAAAAGTCCCTAAGGCGAGGCTTAATACTTTATCACTGTCTTCGAGGGGCAAACCAAGGTTATTCTTGCCGAATTGCCAACCGTATTCCACACCCATGGAATGAAGAAGTTTTACGGCATAAATATTGACGGAATCCCTTACAGCTTCCCGCATGGTAATTAGACCGCGCCAACCTTTGGTTTCGGTATCGTAGTTGGTGGGAGCCCACACCCCGCCGGCACCGTCCGGATATTTGACAGGCATATCGTCGAAGACTGTTCCAGGAAAGTAGCCTCCTTTTTCTAAAGCGGGCGCATAGACTACCAGCGGCTTGGCGGTTGAACCCGGTTGACGTTTGGATTGCCAAGCTCGGTTTAAACCCATAGGGGTATATTCCCGGCCACCTACCATGGCGGTGATTGCCCCCGTCTCAGATTCCAGGACTGTAATTGCTCCCTGAACCGGGATTTCATCTACACTTTTCGGGAAGTTTTCGGCCTTGGCAAAAGCGTTTTCGGCAGCTTCTTGGACTTTGGTATTAAGAGTGGTATAAATGTGCAGGCCGCCGTTATATATTTGCTCCGCAGTTAGGCCGTGTTTTTCCTGCAGTTCGGCAATAACGTAATCCACAAAATAGGGATGTTTTTTATTAAGGACAGCTACTTCGGGATATTTTACTTCGGCCTTTTTAGCCTTAACCTGCTCCACAAAAGTAAAAGGCTCTTCTT
This sequence comes from Peptococcaceae bacterium, assembly GCA_012839895.1. Lineage (GTDB taxonomy): Bacteria > Bacillota > Desulfitobacteriia > Desulfitobacteriales > Syntrophobotulaceae > DUML01. The sequence continues at coordinate 13,451 of DUML01000044.1, forward strand.
TGTACTTTTCATATTCTTCCTGGGTAATAAGGTTATTGTCTCTCATAATTCCCAGGACAACATTGCGCCTATACTTGGCTTTATCGGGATTGAGATAAGGGTCATAGGCGCTGGGCGCTTTGGGGAGTCCTGCCAGTAAAGCCACTTCGGCGGGATTTAAATCTTTCAGTTCTTTGCCGAAATAGGTTTGAGCCGCGGTTCTAATCCCAAAGGAAGATTCCCCGAAAAATATTCTGTTTAAATAAAAAGTAAGGATTTCATTTTTGGTATAGGTACGTTCAATTTGCAGTGCCAAGATTAATTCTTGAATTTTACGTTTCAGCTTTTTCTCGGTAGGGTTTTCAATAAAAGCATTTTTGGCCAGCTGGATAGTAATTGTGCTACCGCCTTCTACTGCTTCACCGGCTTTAAAGTTATTAATAGCCGCTTTGACAATACGGATGGGATCCGCCCCGAAGTGACTATAAAACCTTTTGTCCTCGACGACAATAAAAGTATCCTTGACTAGCTGGGGAATATCCTCGTAATCCACCAGCAGCCGGTTTTCGGAAGCATGGAGCTGGGCGATTTGGTTGCCATCCTTATCATAGACAATAGAGGATTCTTTCTGACTGGCGAGTAGCTTGGGATCCCATTTGGGAGTCCCTAAAGCTGCATTGATGGTGTAAGCTCCTAAAGCCACTGATGAGAAAACAAAAACTGCCAAAATCACTAAAAGGACTAATTTTATTGTTTTTCTTTCCTTCCTTTTCTGACCTGAGGGTATTCTTCTATTTTTTAGTTGTGAACTGCGATTTTCCGAATTTGTGTTTTTAGCCATTTAATCGGCCTCCTGTTTTAAAGGCTTTTTTGTTATAAAAGTTAAAAGTATTAATTGTCACAAATATTAATAGAAATTAACTCCAAACATTATACCATATTTTAAAGATGCTAAAAACAGTATGTAACTGGTAAAATGGTACGGTAATATGTAGCCCCGGCAAATTTAGACCCGTCAAATGAAGAATATTGATACTAAAAAAGTAAAATAGGCGTTAAATGGGCGTTATTCGTTAAAAAGCGTTTATATTCTGTCCAAAAAGCAATAAATATTAAACAGCTTACTTTGTTAACTGGCTGAAAAAGCCTTCCTGTGGTTAAAAAAAGTATTCTTTACAGGTATGAAGGATTGTCGAGGGTACGAGGAATTACACAAAAAAGGTCTATCTAAATATTTTTAGAGGAGGAAAGAAACAATGTTAAAAAAACTAAGTGTAGTATTACTTTGCCTGGTACTAACAATTACACTCTTCGGTTGCGGCGGTTCCAACCAGCCGGCCAAAAGTGGTGGGGATGCAACTCAACCCATCAAAATTAAAGTTGCCTGCGACAATGTATCAGGTGGGCCTTGGGATGCTGGATTCAAAGAGTTTATGAGACTTGTTGAAGAAAAAGTCCCTGGCAAAGTAGAATTCCAATACTATCCTGATGGTCAGCTTTCAAACAATGACCAAAGAACGACCATGGAAATGATTCAAACCGGCGGAGTACACATTGCTGCCTTCCTGCCTTCCATTTATGAACAGTTCGATCAGCGCTGGTCGATTTACGGCATGCCTTATCTCTTTACCAGTATCGAAGAAGCTCGTGCATCTTGTGATGGGGAAGCCGGCAAATATATGCTCGGTCTCTTGGAAGAAAAAGGCATTCACGGCTTGGCCCTTTGGGAACAGGGAATGCGCCACTTAACCACTTCGAAAAAAGCAGTCAGGGTTCCCGCCGATATTGCCGGTATGAAAATCCGGGTTATGGACAGCCCCAGCTTCATTGAAATGATGAAACAATTAAATGCTCTCCCCTTGGTTACTTCCATGGGTGAACTCTATACCGCTTTACAGCAGGGCGCTGCTGACGGTCAGGAGAATCCTATAACTACCATCTATGATAGAAAATTATACGAAGCTCAAGATTATGTAACCTTAACAGGCCATGTTTATAACCCTCTCATTTTAGGAATTAATAAAGCCTTCTGGGAAACATTGCCTGCCGATATTCAGCAAGCCATATCTGAAGCAGCAGTTGAAGCTACTCCTTTCCAAAGAAAAGCAGGTGAAGATTTAGAAGCCCAGAAACTGGATGCATTGAAACAAGCTGTTGAAGTTATTGAATTGACACCAGAAGAGATTGCCCAGTGGAAAGAAGCCACAAAGGGTGTTGCTCCTAAGTTTAAAGATGTTATCGGCCAAGAAATATTGGATCTCTTCGGTATTAAGTAAATCGTAATAGGATCGGCTTCATATAATTGGTAAGATGTTTAGATAAATTTGGCATCAAGTAATAAACAAAGAAATGGCAGCAATTATGTTTTTAGGGACTAAAATCATTGTTGCTGCCATTAATTTTAAAAAATTCAAAGGAGGTAAAAGAGGTAAAATGGATAAAAGTTGTGGCATAAAACATGAGAGAATTAGGTATTCAATTCCTACCAGAGAACTTGAGAGACGCTGGAATGCTGTGCGGGAAGCGATGAAAACCAAAGATTTGGATATCATCATTGTCCAAAACAACAACCAATGGCTAGGCGGTTATGTACGTTGGTTTACTGATGTTTCCGCCCAACATGGTTATCCCATGACAGTTCTTTTCCCAGCCGATGAAGAAATGACTATTATCAGCCATGGTAATAAGCCCCTTCCTCCTGCTCCCCCTGCTTATGCTCTTCGCGGAGTTAAAGAAAGGATCCCCGTCCCTTACATGCGGACTTTAAACTTTACAGATCACATGGAAGCGGAAGAAATTGCCGGGATCTTGAAAAAACGCAATGACAAACGAGTGGGTATTGTCAGCCCTGCCAATATGCCTTATCCTTTCCTGGCGGGTTTAAAAGAAAGGTTGCCGGAGGTCAAATTTGTAGATTTCACCGATGAAGTAGACGAGATTAAAGCTGTCAAAAGTGAAGACGAGTGGGTATTTATCAATAAAGCCATAGCTTTGCAAGACAAAATTTGTGCCGCTATGCCAACTATTATTCGCCCCGGTATCTATGAATACGAAGTCAGGCAGAGAATAGTTAATATTCTGGAAGAGCATGGCGGCGAAGAGCAACTCTTCTCCATATCCTCCGGCCCAATTGGAACTTTTGCCGGACATACCTGGGTCCAATTCCAGAATAGAAGAATTGAAATGGGCGATGTCTTCTTCGCTATGATCGAAGTCAACGGCCCGGGCGGAATGTACGGAGAATTCGGCAGAACCTGGTGTTTGGGTGAACCGAACAAGGAACTCCTGAAGTGTTGGGACATTGCTTTAGAAGGAGCAAAACTTATTGCTAAGTTGAGTAAGCCGGGTACTAAATGTGCCGATATTTTAGACGCTTATAATAATTTCCTGGCCGAAAAAGGACTGCCGCCTGAAGGCAGGCTTGTGGCTCACGGACAGGGATATGATTTGGTCGAAAGACCGGCTTATCGCCCGGAAGAAAAGATGGTCTTAAAAGAAGATATGAATATAGCCATTCATCCGACCATTATGGATGAAAACAACTATGCCTTCTGCTGCGATAACTATAGAATCAGGAAAGACGGAGCAGAATTATTGCATAAATCCCCACAAGAAATTATTGTTCTTGAATACTAAAAGATGTAAAGTAGAAGTAATAAATTGTACAATTTCTTCCAAATAAACAGGTAAAGATAATTTTGAACACCAGGTAAATTAGAAAATAACTTACTTGGTGTTCAAAATTTCCTTCTGGTAATATCCGGCGGCAGGGATGGAGGCGTATACTTTGTTGAGAAATTTCCAAAGGATTATTTTGGCAGCAACGGCTCTTAGTATTTTGCTGGAGCCCATTGCACCCTTCTCTTTAAATGAGGTTATTTCTCTGCTGGGGATTGTTTTGTTTTTGGTAGCCTTGCCAACCATCAAACCCAAAAACAGAATCCTGCCCCTGGTGATTGTTACGGTCGGCTTGGTAATAATGTGGTTAACAAGCCAACCCTTTGGCGTTTTATTAAACGGGGCCGGCTCTATGTTGAATATTGTCAGTATTTTAATCGTTATGCAGCTATTTAGCATTCCAATTCAATTAGGAACATATACACAGGATATCGAGTTTCTTTTATTTAAGTACATAAAAAAAGAACAGGGGCTTTACTTTTTCACCACTATTATCTCGCATTTTTTTGCGACTTTTTTATTATTTGGCACGATTCCGGTTATGCTCTCTTTGCTGGGCGAACCCCTTAAAAATAATGTCCGGAATTTTGAAAGATTCGCCGCTACCGCTATGGCTAGGGGCTATGCTATGATGATTAGTTGGGCTCCGGGAGCTGTCATGTTTTTATTGGTTACAGGCATAACCAAGTTGGAGTGGAGCCAGATCTTTTTACCGGGATTTCTTTTAAGCATTATTGGCATTGCCACTTCTGTGCTTTTGGAGGGTCGCCTGACCTTATCTAAGGAAAGGATTATCAGCGCTGAGCAAGACCGCCGGAATATTAATGAAAAAGAAGCCTGGAAAAGTGTCCTGGAAATAGTTACGGTCATTTTGAGTATGATTGTCCTGATTTTTTCTTTGGAAAAAACCAAAATCTTTCCTTCCACATATTGTGTGATGCTGGCTGGGCTCTTTATATTCGGTATTTGGATGATTAAGTTTCGAAGAAGCCCTGATTTAAAAGCTGTTATCCGGAAATACTGGAGGGAAGGTTTACTGCGCGCAGTAGATCTGGCAATCATGTTTGTAGCCATCGGCATTCTGACCAAAGTAGTGGAAAAATCCGACCTAATAACCGCATTTTATAATTCGATAGGAATAAGCCGATGGGGAGATTTTGTAATTGCAATAATTCCTCTTGTTACTGTTTTCCTGGCTTATTTTGGGCTGCATCCCATGATTACTGTAACAATCGTCGGTAGCATATTTATGAGTTTTCAAAATATTATCCCTCCGACGGCAATAGCTTTAGCTTTGTTGCTAGGGTCTATTGTTTCTTTCATTGTGACCCCTTTAAATGGGATTAATATAACATTATCCAATTATTTAAATCGCCCGGCTAGCCAGATTACTTTACAGTGGAACGGCCTTTTTAGTTTGATTTTTTTAGTCGAGGGAATCGCTTTAATTTATTTGTGGACAAGCTTAGGTATTTAAAAAAATTTCTAGAAATTAATAAAAATTTTTAAGATTAAAATATTTTAAAATTAATTGGACTTCGAAGAAATCAGTTACTCTTGGCCTTAATTCCTTAATCTATTGTCCGCATACTTATTGGCATTAATCTTGCTGATTTAATTGAGTGTCGGAGTTATTTATCACTAGGAGGAGTAGATATGCCATTTCAAGATTTGCGGGAATATCTCCAAACCTTAGAAAAGGAAGGACAGCTAATTCACTATACTGATGAAGTTTGGCCGGAGCCGGATATTCGGGCTATCTCCCGGGCGGCAGTGGATATGGGTACTGATTGTCCAGGGGTTTTAATAGAAAACATCAAAGGTTATCGAGGGAAGAAAGTAGCCGTAAACCTTCACGGTGGGTGGGCTAATCATGCCCTTATGATGGGACTGCCTAAAAAAACTCCTTTAAAGGAACAGTTTTACGAGCTGGCTAAACGTTGGGATAATTACGACAATGGAGAAATTCAGTGGTGTTTTGGGCATCCACCCTGCCAGGATGTGGCTATCATGGAAAACATTAATCTCTATGAAATTCTTCCTTTATTCAGAGTCAACCCTTACGACGGGGGTTTTTATTTATCTAAAGCTACCGTAGTTACTCAGGATATGGACGATCCTTATAATTTTGATAAAGTTAATTTAGGTACCTACCGGATCCAGGTTCAGGGGCCGGATACTTTAGGACTGCAGGTCATGGCTTTTCACGATATAGTAATTCATGCCCGCAAAGCCGAAGCCAAGAATAAGCCCCTGCCTGTAAGCATTTGCATAGGGGTGGCTCCATTTATAACCTTTATCTCCAGCACTCCGGTTGCCTATGATGAGTCGGAGTACAAGTATGCTTCAGCTTTGGCAGGAATCCCGATTGTGCTGACGAGGGGAATTACCAACGATCTGCCTATTCCCTATGCGGCGGAATATGTGATTGAAGGTGAAATTATTCCTCGGGTGCGTGTCCCTGAAGGGCCTTTTGGCGAGTTTCCGGGCAGTTATTCCTGTATTCGCCGTCAGTATCAAATTAAAGTAAAGGCTGTGACTCATAGACAAGATCCAATTTTTGAGAACCTTTATTTAGGCCGTCCATGGACGGAGATTGATACTCTTACTGGTTTAAATACCAGTATTACGCTTTATAAGCAACTAAAAGAAACGATGCCGAAAGTAACGGCGGTCAATGCTATGTACCAACGCGGGCTGACAACTATAATTGCTACAAATAATCCTTTAGGAGGTTATGCAAAATCTGTAGCCATGAGATTGTGTTCCACGCCTCATGGGATTGGGTACTGCAAAAATATTATTCTGGTCGACAGTGATGTAGATCCTTTTGACCTCAATCAAGTTATGTGGGCTTTATCTACCAGGGTAAGACCGGATAAAGACGTTGTAGTTATTCCTCACACGCCTGAAATGCTCTTGGATCCCGCCTCAGAACTGCCGGGAATGAGCGGGAAAGTAATAATTGATGCTACCACTCCGGTTGCCTCCGAGCCGGTTGTAAGAGAAGTACGGATGATTGATAAGATTAGCCAATCCGAGCATTACCGTAAGGTATTGGAAGAACTTTATCGCAAGTTGCAGAATAATTTCAATTAATAAATTACGGCTCAATCCAATTAAAAATTTAATTTAATATTTAAAAGAACAATTTAATAATTTAATTCAATAATTCGATTTAACAATTTTAAAATAATAAAGTTCAATTACTATTATAAATTCAATTACTTAATTTAAAAAGTTTTGCTTTTCTATTTATTTCTTGCCTTAATAGTTTTGCAAATAATTTATGCGGAGGTTAATCTTATGAAATGTGTCCGCTGCTTGCAAGATACCGCACAGAAAGTAGCAGTTGCTCCAGATGGAAGCGGGGCTTGGGAAGTATATTATTGTCAAAGATGTAATTTTAGCTGGCGTTCCTCCGAAGAACCGGAAGTAATTGACCCGGCTAAACGTGATCCTTGGTTTCAACTCGCTAATGTAGATATTGAAAACCTCGCCGAGCTTGTACCCGTTCCGCCTTTGTCAATATAGGGAATGCCCTGAATAAGGCACTCTTTTTTCAATTACACATATAATAGTGCTGAACAGATATAATAGTGTTGAACAGAAATTCTACTCTGCACCCAGCATTTTGGACTTTATATAATTTGCAAACATAATTAAAAATAATAGGATTAACATAATAGCATGCATGGCAAAAATCTATAAGTTAAAATTTATTCCATTAACTAGGCTATAAAGAATGAAAATGCCTTGTAGAATAGAATAATGGAATTAAGTTAGGGATTGCTGAACAGATTTGATCTTTATCAATTAAGCTAGTCTGATCAGTCTGAAATAGCCTTTTATAAAATAAAGTATAAGAATCCGGAGTCTGTGCTCCAGGTTCATAACCAGCAACTGCA
>DUML01000132.1 GCA_012839895.1 Peptococcaceae bacterium
AGGCGAAGTGAGGGGAGAAGTATGCTGGTCTTAAGCAGGAAAACAGGAGAAAGCCTGGTTATCGGGGATGAAATAGAAATTAGCATAGTGGAAGTAAAAGGTGACAAGGTCAGGATAGCCGTTAAGGCTCCCCGGGATATCCCCGTCCATCGTAAAGAGGTTTACGAACAAATCCGCCAGGAGAACCGGGAGGCAGCAAACCTCCCTCAGGAATTGAACCTGGAGGAAATTCTTTTTGACCCAAAAGATAAAAATTAGCGGGAGAGGTCAAAAAAAGAAGAATTACGGAGCAATATCAGAAAAATATAGGGAAATGCCGCGTTTTGCTAAATATTAGGCATTAAACAATCACAGGAATTATACGATTAAATGGGTGTAGAACAGCCTTAAACCTTGCGGTGGCGGCCGCACCGCAAAAGGATAAGGAATATAAAAGCACATGGATGTGCGAAAGAAATTCAAGGAGGAATGAATAATGAGAATCAACAACAACATCGCTGCTCTTAATGCATGGAGAGGATTGACTCAAACTGACAGCGCTCTGGGCAAATCCCTGGAAAAACTGAGTTCCGGACTCCGGATCAACCGGGCCGGCGACGATGCCGCAGGTCTGGCTATCTCGGAAAAAATGCGGGCCCAGATCAAAGGTCTAAACATGGCCAGCAAAAACGCCCAGGACGGTATTTCCTTAATCCAGACTGCTGAAGGTGCCTTAAACGAAACCCACAGCATTCTCCAGAGGATGCGGGAACTGGCTGTTCAGGCTGCCAGTGACACCAACAGTGATACTGACCGTGCCGAGCTGCAGAAGGAAGTTGACCAGTTAATCAGTGAGATCGACCGTATTGCTACTGATACTGAGTTCAATACCAAGAAATTATTGAATGGGCAAATGGGTAAGACTTATTCCGTATCGGCAAACACCTTTAATCATTCTCCGCAGAATATCCAAATTGTAGGCGATGATATCAAAACCGGAACCTATACCTTAACAGCAACAGCCATGGGAACCGATACGGTAACTCTCAATACCCATACCGCTGCTGCTAGTTTCGAAGATACCGACATATCCGTTGCCGATGGGACCAAATTTGGTACTTACACCTTAAATGTGACCGGCTTTGACGGTGTCGGAGGAACAGCTAATTTTACATTAACCGGTCCAGACGGAAAAGAATATGATGTCGGCAATCAAGCTATTGACGATGCTCTGACAGTAGACCTGTCAGGAGGCGGTTCTATCACCTTTGCCTTTGATAATAATGCTGTGACTGGCGATGGCAGCATTGAATTTAGGCTAACAAATGTAGGCATTGAAATTGACTTGTCAGGGGCGAAAACCGTCGATACGTCAGCGATCAGTAGTTATGCCGGCGAAACCTTGAATATTGGCGGTATTAAGTTTGAGCTTCGCTGGGGTGCTGCGGATGCCAATGGCGACGCTATCAGTCTGGATGTAGAAGACAGATCTATTAGCTTCCAGATCGGAGCAAACTCAGGACAGACTACATCATTGGCTATTAACAACATGGGTGCAACTGCTCTGGGGGTTAATGAAATTGATGTATCTACCAAATCTGGTGCCACTGCTGCTATTGATACCATCAGTAACGCTTTGGATACTGTTTCCAGCGAGCGCGCCAAGCTGGGTGCCATGCAGAACCGCCTGGAGCACACCATTACCAACTTGGGTGTAGCTGCCGAAAACCTGACTGCTGCCGAGTCCCGGATCCGTGACGTAGACATGGCTGCTGAGATGATGGAATTCACCAAGAAGAACATTCTGGCTCAAGCAGGTACTGCTATGCTGGCTCAGGCCAACATGCGTCCCCAGTCTGTTCTCCAGCTTCTCCAATAATTTAAGTGTGCAAAGGGGCCGGATGGTCCGGCCCCTTCCTTTACCAGTGATTGGTATGTGGCTGCCCGAGGGCTGTTAGATACCAGTTACTGATTAATTATCAAGCCGGAGGCGATAATGATGATCAATACCAATTTAAGGTTGAGCGGCCTGGCTACAGGGATGGATACAGAGCTCATAGTGCAGAATATGATGAAAATTGCC
>DUML01000129.1 GCA_012839895.1 Peptococcaceae bacterium
AACCTTGCTGTATAAGATCCTCAAGAATGAGATCCGAATAATCATCAGAGTCCACACGTAGAGGCCTTACCACCAGCTCGTTATCCCTCAGGATGCATTCAGCGTGTTCACTGAATCCAATTTTCTCAAAATAAGCCTGCGGTATTGTTATCTGCTTCTTGGACGATATTTTGATAATCTTAGATTCCATTTCTTTCATATTCCTTTTATTCAAAGCTATAGACATAGTATATGCACCTCCGAACCAAATATGCATGTTGCCAAAATTTTTGGTTTCTTGGGTCTATTTTATACCATTTATTGAACTTTGTAAATCACAATAGAAGCCACTCACAAATATAACAAATACCTTGGGATATCCTTCACCGGGTATATATTTTTGATGAATTTACATATCCAGCTAGGGTGATAATTGTTATATATGAATCTATAAAAGATAAAATAGATATTAATAAATTAACAACATTGTATAGAATCAATTTCGTAGTATTTTTCAACCCAATAAGGTCGAAATGTGGTCACGGGCTGCAATAAAGAGAAAACGGACCTTGAAATATCAAGGTCCGTCAGACTGTTGAGAAAGTACCTTTGTCTTAGAGAAAATGCATGTAGAAGAGGCCTTAAGCCCTGATAAATGAAGGGTTTAGGGCCTCTTTTATCGAATTAATTAAAGAGAAAATAGATTGAAGGTGATAGTTTGCTATCAGATAAAAGCAAGAGTCAAAACACCTATGAGTTTGTCTGTATCGAAGAACTAGTGCCAGAGGACCATTTGCTAAGAAAAATAGACAAATACATCGACTTCTCATTCATTAAAGAAATGGTCCGCCCGTATTACTGTGAAGACAACGGTCGGCCCTCCATCGACCCGGTAGTACTGTTCAAAATGATGCTACTGGGATACCTGTATGGCATTCGGTCAGAACGCCAGCTCGAACAAGAAATTAAAACAAATAACGCATATCGCTGGTTTCTCAGGCTCAATCTGAAAGACCCGGTGCCGGATCACTCTACCATCAGCTTTAACCGTCATAAAAGATTTAAAGACAGCAAAGTATTCCAGGAAATCTTCGATGAAATCGTCTATCAAGCGATAAAATACCGGATGGTAGCGGGAAGAGTATTGTTTACTGATTCCACCCATATCAAGGCTAATGCCAATAAGAAAAAATACATAAAAATAAAGGCTATGGAAAGCGCCCGCCAATACCTGGCTGAATTAGACCAGGCTATCAAGGAGGACAGAAGAAAAAACGGAAAAAAGCCTTTACAGGTAAAGGAGAGAATATATAAAGTCAAAGAGATAAAACAGAGTACGACAGACCCGGAAAGCGGATATATGTACAGAACGGGCAAGCCGGAACAATTCTGCTATCTAGACCACCGGACAGTAGATTTCAAATACAACATCATCACCGACGTACATGTAACGCCCGGTAATACTCACGACTCTCTTCCTTACCTGGAAAGACTGAAAAGACAAACCGAAAAATTCCAGTTTAAAGTAGAAGCGGTAGCCCTTGATTCTGGGTACTTAACTATTCCAATCTGTCACTCCCTTAAAGAAGAGAAAATATTTGCGGTAATAGGTCACCGGAGATTCCACCCGACCAAAGGGCTGTTTCCCAAGTCAAAGTTTAAATATGACCCTGATAACAACGAATATCTGTGCCCCAACAATCAAGTACTTAAATATCGAACCACAACCAGGGACGGATATCGTGAATATATATCTAATCCACAAATATGCGCACAGTGTCCTCATTTAAAACAATGCACTCGTTCCAGTAATCACCAGAAAGTAATAACTCGACATGTATGGGAAGAGAGCAAAGAATGGGTTCACCAAAACACCCTGAGCAATTCGGGGAAAATGCTATACAAAAAGAGGAAAGAAACGATAGAAAGAAGCTTTGCAGATGCAAAACAGCTGCACGGCTATCGCTATTGTCGTTATAGGGGTATAAGAGGTGCTCAGGAGCAGGCCTTAATGACAGCAGTCTGTCAAAACATCAAGAAAATAGCAAACCACCTGGATAAGGTGGCAAAAAAGATGGCTGCAAAGGCTGCATAGTTATTTGCTTTTATGCTTCTTTGTTATTTTTTACGATTTACATAATTAAGTTCAGAGAAAAACCCTCGGCAACTTAGAATTGTTCATTCTAAACCGAGGGTTTTTCAACAATCTGAACGGACCTTGAAATATCAAGGTCCGTTAGTATTTCTTACATCATGCCGCCCATTCCGCCCATGCCGGGGGGCATTGCCGGGCCGCCCTTGTTCTCTTCGGGCTTGTCGGCTACGAGGCATTCAGTGGTTAG
>DUML01000045.1 GCA_012839895.1 Peptococcaceae bacterium
GATCCTCTTCTATGGAGGCTATTCCGGTATTATTGTCAACCGTGATCAGGAGCTCCTTTTCTGTGCCGCTTCCTGCTTTAACGACCGCTTTATAGACCGTGGCTGGTGGAGTACTTCCTCCGCCACCGCCGCCGATATATGTCCATTTAGCATACAAATCCACATCGGCAATGATAATGGTGTCGTTTGTGTATTGTGTTCCGGCGCCGTTTTCCCCGGTGAACCAACCGCCGAAGCTGTATCCGCTTTTCGTCGGATTGACCGGCCAATTATCTCCTAGTGCGGAACCGCCGGTCACAGTTTTGCTGGCGTAAAGCGAGCCGTCACTGAAAAAGTTTACAGTATGAGTTGAAACGGGAACTGCCCCAGGCGTGGCTGTTACGCTCGCCTCCTCTCCGGTGCCTACTAAGTTAAGAGCCCGTACTTTAAAGGTATACTCTGTGCCGTTGGTTAAACCGGTGAAAGTGTGGGAGGAGCCGGTGCTTGCCGTAACCCATGTGCTGCCGTTATCGCAAGACACCTCATAGCGAAAAATTGCGGCACCCCCGTCGCTGACCGGAGCAGCCCAGCTTAACGTCACTTCAGTGTCGCCGGGTGTTGCGGTAAAGTCCTGGGGTGCAGAAGATTCGGTGACCGGAATGGCCTTGACCCACACAATCCCCGTTTCGGAAGCAAGAGAGTATTTTAAATAGCCCGGATTATCGAAATCGTCCACACCGGAGGCCTCATCCATGGTTATGGAGTCGATATCAATGTAGTTCATGGCCGTGATCGTTCCGTCAATAGTGATCCTTCCGCCCCCCCTGGTTTTTGCGCCATAGCCGGCTGACCCTGCAACGTGCACTTTACCCAGAACGTGGATGGAAGAGCCGGTGCCGTCAGCATAAACACCGGCAACGGCATCATTTGCAAAAACCGTTGCCTGGACATTTGTGACCATAGCTGTGGAGCCATTTGTTACCTTAACTCCGTAAGAGCCGTTTCCACCTATCTTTCTGATATATAACTGACCTGAACCGGTAAGATAGACATTGCCCCCGTTTATTACCTCAAGGCCGACTCCTGGCGAGTAGTCTGTGACGTTGTATACAGTGAGTATAAAGCTGTTCGTGTCAAATGTTACGGTTTTTCCGTCAATAACAATCCCTTTATAGTAAGTAAAATCTGCGGTCAACCTGATAGTATCGCCACTCTGAAAGCCGTTTAAAGCATTTTCCAGTTCTGTAGCATTGGCAACTTCCCAGACAGTCGGCGATTCGTCACTTGACCCATCCCCCGTTAAGGCCATGGTGTTTGCCGCGAATACGGACGGGCAAAGCGCAAACACCATAAAAAAACATAGTACTAGGGAAATAATTTTTTTCATTCTTTTAACCCCCGTTTATTCTATTTGTCTTTTCTGATCACGGCTTAAACACAATCGCACTGATAGCAATTCTAGCGTTATCAGCCGGAACAGGAAAAAACAGCCTTATTGATATTCTATTAACCGAACAAACAGAAAATTCGGTTGAATATGGCTATTATTGGTGATATTATTGTCATTTGCAAATAAAATACACGTTTCAATTATGTATTGCGCCATTTTGATTTTACCAGTAATTTCCGTATATTGACATGTTACTTTCTTCCTATTTCATATACCCTTTTGGTACATTTAATATATTCTTCAGTACCATGATTATGTACTAATAAAAGCTCTTCACCACTGGATATTCTCCAGTGATGAGGAGCTTTTTTTCGTTTGAGTTTACACTCGAATCATTCCCTTAAAAAAGATGTCCTGTGAGTTTCGGTTTTTCCTTATAGAATTAGAATTATTGAATCTAAAAAACGGTTATTGGGTTTTGCAATAGGTTTCTTTTAGTGTTTGAATAAGCTTTTCAATCCTGACATCATTAATACGATAAACATTTAGAAGACCATATTTATTAGAACTTACAATACCGTGGGCCTTTAGCAAGGCTAAATTTTGAGACAAAGCCGATTGAGATATAGCAGGTATTTTTTCGTGTATTTCACTAACATTCATTGGTCTTTCAATCAAATAGCATAAAATCATTAACCTATGCTGATTTGCCATAACCTTCAACAAATCAGCTATTTCTTTTGCTTGCAGTTCTATTTGTTCCATTCTACTTTGCCTTCTTTCCGAACTTTAGTATGCTTATGGCCTGAGTCATTGTACCCATGGGACAATAGACACACCATGAGCGAGGTTTAAAGAAAAACATTGTTATCAGTCCCAAAATTGTAGACGTAAGCATAATACTATAAAACCCAAAAGCAAACTGCGCAATCCAAGGTGATACTATACTGGTATTTGTCCAGTTCCAAGGAAGTTTAATTGCCCATAAAAGAGTAACCACTTCTTTCATATTATCGGTTCCACTAAAAACCAAATAGGTAGAGAAAATCATTACCGTAAACATTGTCATAAAAAATGCTAAAAAGCCATAACGAAACCATTTACTTCTTATAAAGGCAGGGATGTTACGATTTGAAGAGAGTTTCAACCTACCTCCCAATAATTCAAATAACTTCCCTCTTCCGCAATAGCTATTACAATATATTTTACCTTTACCTATTATTGAGAGCAATAACGGAGTAATAAAGCAAATCAGCCCAATCCAAGCAAATAGAATATTAAAAAAACCTGAAACCATATATACTGCAGAGAATATCCATAAATATTCATTCCACTTTTTCATGATGCAGCCTCCTTTAGAACGACTTGAATTACCGATGCAGGACACGTTTTCTGACACCTTTTACATCCAATACATAAATCTTCGTTAACATCTGCATAAATTCCATGAAATATAGTTATGGCTTGACGTGGACAGTTTTTTTCACAAACTCCACAGGCCACACATTCTCTTTGGTTTACACTTGCTTTTTTCATGTTATTCTCCTTTACTCTTAGGCAATTTTATTGTCTACACAGCATAACGCCTAAATGACATATATAAGTATTTTATAATATACTTATATAATATGCTATTATATTTAAATATGTCAATTGATAATTTTTAACATAAAAATACAAATGATAAAACCGCCAGTTAAAAAGATTTTCTTCTCAAATGGCGGCCAGTTTTAGCTGCAGATGACCTACTGGGTTCGATATTAGTATTTATTAAATTTATCTCCTGGGAGATTACAAACTCGAGAGCCGCTTCTTCGTCCAAGGGTTCGCTGATCAGAATTCCCTGTATCTTGTCGCAATTATGTTCTTCTAAATACCGCAGTTGGATATCGTGCTCCACTCCTTCGGCTATCGTGAAATGCCCAAGCTTATGGGCCATTGATATAATATCGCCTGTTATAGCTTTATTCAGGTCGGTAGACAACAGGCTATCAATAAAATATTTGTCAATTTTTATACAATCAACTTGTAATTCTTTTTCTCTGGCCAAAGAAGAATAACCGGTCCCAAAGTCATCAATAGCTATGTGGAGTCCTGCTTCCCTTAGTTTTCCAATAATGTTATTAATGCTATTATAATCGGAAGCAAAACAGATTCAGTAATCTCAATGCAGATATTATTCGAATTAACCTGCATATCGTTTATTAACTCCAACAGCCTGCCAGTAAAATTTGGACTTAATAGCTGTATAGCAGACACATTAATTGAAACACTGGTTTCATCATATCCACGCTCTTTAAGCCTATTTAGGAAATGAAATGCATTGCTAAACACTTTTTCGCCAATCGGAATAATCAGCTTTGTCTTCTCTGCGATGGGAATGAATTCTAAAGGTGACACCACTCCGAGCTTTTCTGTCCTTAGTCTGACAAGGGCCTCAAAACCGCAGATTGAACCTGTTTTTAAGTTCATGACCGGCTGATACTGTAAAAACAGTTCATCATTTGTTTGTTCATCAGCCGCTATAGCATTGAGAGCTTCCTCAATATCTATTTCGCGGTTAACTACTGCTTCCAGCTCTTCGTTGTAAAAACAGATTTCAAAGTCCTGCCCAAACATGCCGATAGCCCTTTCTGAGGCAATCAGGAGTCTTCTCAGAAGTAAATCAATATCCAGTTCACTTTGGTTCTGCTCAATTTCAAGAATCCCAATCCCGCCACCTATTCTTTCCGTAACAAATAATGATTCCAAAGCATCTGCAATAATACCGCAAAAATCTATAAGTTCGTTTCTGTCTTTGTAGTCAAGGAGATAGAAAATAAAACGATTCTCACGGGGTCGGAATAAAAGACGATTATCAGTGCAAAAATGACTGAGAGCCTCAGCTGCTTTTTTTATCAGATTCTGAGAATACTGGAACCCATATTTGGCAGTCAACAACTGAACCATGCTTAAGTTAATACCAATGAGTGCCTTTTTGGAATTTTTCTTTCGCTTAAAATCTTTTTCAAGTAATGACACCAAGTAGTCGCGATTATACAAACCTGTCCATCTATCGTGTTCATTATTGTATTTTAGGGCATTTTCAATCTTTTTTCGGTCTGATATATCAAGAATAATGCCTTCCAGCGCTTCAATATCACCAGCATCGTTATATATACCTTGCCCCATCTCGAGAACCCATTTCTTCTCGCCGGTGGCAGTAATAATCTCATACTCATATTTAAACGGCAGCCTTGCTGCAAGGACCCGTTCCCATTCATTCCACAAGACTTCACGATATTCGGGAGAGATTATTTCATTATAGGACAGGTCCTTGTTGTACAGTAAGCTCTCTGGGGGATAGCCCGTGAGGTTAAAACAGCCTTTGGAAACATACTGCATTGTCCAGTCGCGATCGTAATTGCACCTGTAGGCAAGTCCCGGAAGGTGAGAAAGAAGAACAGATTTACTGCGCTCACTCTCATTCAATGCTTTTTCCATCGCTTTACGCTCGCTGATATCCTGGACCAAGCAGATATAGCTACTTTGCTGATCATTTGATAAGGTAAATGGAGCAACAATCATATGTACCCAAACAATTGAACCGTCCGGTTTGATATACCGCTTATCCATCGAATAACTCTTGATTTCGCCTGCTTGAAGCCTCCTAAAATTTTTCATATCTTCTTCCAAATCATCCGGATGAGTTATATTTGCCCATCCCAAACGAATGAGCTCTTCTTTTGTTCTGCCTGTTATTTGCTCATACTTTGAATTAATCCTTACATTGGTCTCATCAGGGTTTTTCGGATCACGATCATACGCAATTGCAATGCCGATAGGGGCTTGTTCGAAAATTAAGTCAAAGGTTAGGGTCTGTTCATTCAGTTGCTGCTCCAGCGCTCGCTCTGCGCGTAGCAGTGCAGCATGAACTTCAATCCTGGCCCTCAGGGAGTGCATATTAATAGGCTTTCGGATATAGTCTACGGCACCAAGCTTTAAGCCCTTGATTTCATTGTCCAACTCATCATAATTCGTCAATATTATGGTGCGCAACTTCTTAAACCGCTCGTCCCCTTTTAGGGATTCGAGAACCTGAAACCCGTCCATATTCGGCATATTCAGATCGAGTATGAGTATGTTAATTCCGTCATGCTCCTGAAGCATACGCATAGCTTCCAAGCCGTCGCAAGCAGTCAATACACAATAATCCCCTAGCATTTTTTGAATAATAAATCTGTCAGTTGCCGAGTCATCAGCTACCAAAATCTTAATTTGCATTGCAAATCACCTTTTTAACCTACACCCATTCCTGGTTTTCCTAGTATTTATTAAACTCCTCACTGTACAGGACTACCATCTGCGTCTACATATAACCCGTTCTAAAACTGCGACGAATAAACCCACTGCCAAGAAGAGTTTGCATAAACTATCAAGGGAGATAGGAGGCCAACCACCCTTGGAGATGTTCTCTTCCCTCAAAAAAAAAAAGTGCACCTTTATTTATAAGGTACACCTAAATTATACCATAATTTTTATGTTAAACAGATTATCTTTAACATCTACATCCATCTGACATACCTTTTTGCATTTTCTGCAAGCTATGCATTTTTCTTTGTTACACGTTATTCTAAGCAGAGCAAAGTAACTTATCGGCTTTAAAAATATTGTAATGTGTTTTTATTGTACAATGAGCCGTTTTAAATAATTTATATACCTTGAGCGAACAGAAAAATAATAGATGATATTTAAGATTAAAAACACCCCTATAACTACCAAGAACTGCTTTATAACTGACGAATACAATACTGTTTGCAGCACATTTATTGCAAAATAAGTGTGAATGCTTGCAAGTATATAGGGGACAAAAAACAATACGGCAATTTGAACGCTTGCCACCTTTTTCATTTCTTTGAAACTAAAGCCTAATTTTGATATACCGATATACTTATTCTTTTCCTGGTTCAAGTCGGTATATAGCCTAAAATAAAGGAAGCTGCTGGCCCCCAAGAAGAATATTGCGCCCAAAAAGAATCCTACATATAAAAACAATTTCTTGTTTTGATTCTCCAAAATATATCCTTCTATCCTTGTTGACCAAAAATATTTGCCATGTTCACCTACACCAAGTTCCTCCCTCAATTTTTCGGTAACCTCAAGAGTGTTTAGCCAATCGGGAATATCATAGGAATAGGAATAATATTTTTCCTGGATACTTGTCAGTTTTTTATAGGTTTCATCACTTACAACAACAAGATTCGGAAACAGGCCTGAGTAAAAGATCACTCTGGGAGCTACCCCGGCTACTTCAAGATTTATTTCCCCATTATCAAGAGCAACGTTTTTTTGACTCAAGGTCTTATCTCTTTTTGGGTCGAATCTTACATAGACGGGAACTAACAATGCTTGGTCTTTATCCAGAACCACCTGCTCCAAGCCCAACGCGGATGCCCTGTTGTTGTAATCAGACTGTTTAATTATATGGGTAACTCGCTTATCATCGGAAACCTGCTTTATCACTTCGCTTTTGTACTTCTCGTACTGAAAACCGTGGCTTTCAAGCATTTCTTCAATTCTGTTTATTTGCTCCTGTTCATTGACGTAACTGCTGTAGGACGTGTAAGTGAGCGCAAAGGGATTGTCCTTTAGCGATTCATCCTTAACTACTGAACTCAGGGCATACACTCCCGTTACGGCAATAAAGGCAACCGCAGAAAGAATGGTAACTAAAAAAAGCATACGGGTATTATCTCTAATCCGATAAATGAGATCAGATACCCAAAGCATATTCGTTTTATGCAGGTAGAAACTTCTGTTCCGCTTCAACCGGTTTAAGAGCAAAATGCTCAACTGGGAATAAAACAAATAGGTCCCGATAACCACAGAAGTTGTTAAAATTGCTTCAGCATATTGAATATTTTCAAAGAATAAAACAATTTTGTCTAATAATGGGCTTATATCATACAATTGCGGAGATAAGGCCATAAAATAACCTAAACCAAATAACAAAACACCGGCAATAGATTGAATTAGGGAAAACTTTATCTCCCTGTTAGGTCTTTTTGCGCCCTTCAAAAGAGTAATGATGTTGCTTGTACGTATTATAAACGGAGTCAAAGCTGAAATACTCAGGAATATTAAAATAAAAAATGCAGTGGTTAGGAGTATCGCTTTATATGGAAAATAAAAGGAAAGAGAGCCATAGGACAGGATACTGCTTAGAAGCATTAAAAAAAACTTGGAAAATACCAATCCAATCGTGATACCAACAATAATTGCCAAACATCCTATTATCATATTTTCCAGGAAAATAAGCCGTCTTAGCTGCTTTTGGGACATGCCAAGCATCATCAGAACTCCGAATTCCTTACTTCTAACTTTCAAAAAGGCATTTACCGAGATAAGCACAAAGAAAAATGAAAATACGAGTATTGCCACCTCGGTTTGCCCCATTATTATTTCAATTGCCCCACCGCTTTTACTTGCTATAACTGGATGAAACAAATTGACCGCAAAGGAGAAAAACACCATAATCGTAAAAACACTGCTTAGAAAATAGGCTAGATATACTCTTTTGTTTCGTTTCACATTATTAAAGGCAAATTGCTGAAAGGTCATTGGCTTCACCTCCAAGCAAGGAAAGAACGTCGAGAATCTGTTGATAAAACTTCCGGCGGCTGTCACCCCGGTGAATTTCATTAAAAAATTGTCCGTCTTTGATAAAAATCACACGATGACAATAGCTTGCCGACTTGGCATCATGGGTTACCATTAAAGTAGTTACCCCTGTTTCCCTGTTGATTTCTTCAAACAGTTCCATCACGTCTTTCGCCGCTTTGGAATCAAGATTTCCGGTAGGCTCATCTGCCAGCAGAAGCAATGGCGAGTGAATAATAGCACGGGCAATGGCAGCACGCTGGGCTTGTCCACCTGATACTTCATAGGTCCTTTTCTTAAGGATATTTTCAATATTAAGCCTTGCAGCCACTTCCTTTAATTTTCTATCCATGGTAGAAACTTTTTGCCCATCCAGGGTTAAGGGAAGCACAATATTTTCACCGATGGTCAAGGTATCGATTAGATTAAAATCCTGAAAAACAAAGCCAAGCTTTCTTCTCCTGAATAACGCCAGCTTAGAATTATCAAGCTTATAGGGGTTTTCACCGTTTAGCAAAACTTCTCCGGATGAAGGAGGGTCGATAGTGGAAATTACATTGAGGAGGGTTGTCTTTCCACTCCCGGAAGGCCCCATTATCCCAACAAATTCCCCTTTTTCGATAGTCAAGTTAATATCTTGCAGTGCACTGTGCTGTACCTTATCACCATAGATTTTGAAAATATGGTTTAGTTTTAGAATCTCCAATTTCCAACATCCCTTCGTCATTTGATATGTTTATCGTAAGGTATTCCGTGCACCGTCAGCTATCGATTATTATTACATCAACCTTACACTCTTGTAAGATTACTATTACTGCCAAAAACAATTCTGATAGTAGTCCCCTCACCCGGCTTGGATTTTATTTCTATTTGGTGTTCCAGTTTTTTGCATACTTCATTTGCAAGGTATAACCCCATACCCGTTGATTCGCCGAATTTTCGCCCGTTTTCTCCTGTATAAAAGGGTTCAAAAACCCGGCGAATATCTTGTGGGGGAATTCCGACACCTTGGTCTTTTACCTCTAAAACTTTCCCCTTTTCACTCTCATATGCCGATACAATAACCTTTTTGTTTTCTCCTTCAGTGTATTTAATAGCATTTACCAACAATTGTTCCAGTATGAACTTAAGCCACTTCCGGTCGGATTTTACCGACATGTCCTCATCCACTCTAACTTCCGGATAGACCTTTTTGCGTATAAAATACCTTTTTTGCTCATTTATAACTTCAGAAACAACGGCAGGCAATAAAACCGTTTCCACAGTGAAATCATGTTCAAAACTGTTGAGCCTGGCCATATTCAAAGCCATATTTAACCCTCTGCTGATACGTTCAATCTCTTGCCCGATATTTTCAATATAAGGCTCTCCTTCGTTTTCTTGGAGTATTAAGTGAATCACTGAAAGAGGTGTTTTCATCTGATGAACCCACTGATGAATAAAGGTTAAATGTTCTGCCTGTTTCCGTTTGTACATCTGGATTTGTTCCTGAAAAAGATTATATTGTTCACGAAGCAGCCTGTTAACGCCTTCAGAGACTGGTGCATTCCCTGCCGAAGTTAGAGTGTCTTCAAGATTTGAAGGCATCTTGCTTAATTTAGCGTATAGCCTTCTGTAAGAAAAATAGCGGTAAAACAAAAATACTCCCAAAAGGAAGCTACTTAAGAATAGAAAGTAATATACATTCTCTAAAGTCTCAAACCCTCCGAGTTTCCAATAAAAAATAAACAGAAAGAACATATTCAAAATGTATAAGAAGAGAAATGAAAGATGGTCACGTAAGAATATTTTCATCACATTTTCCTCCAAGTTACATTCAATCTATACCCATGTCCTCTAACCGTTTCAAGAGCCTCGTTAATACCAATCTCCTGAAGTTTTTTCCTAAGACGGGCCACATTTACATTTAAAGTATTTTCATCGATAAAAGCCTGATCGTCCCAAAGTTTTTCCATAAGCACATCTCTGCTCACAGCTCTCGGAGACATGCGCATTAATATTTCAGCAAGGGCAGCTTCCTTCTTGGTCAGCACAATCGAATTGCTGTTAAAACGCAGTTCCGGCCTTTCAGGGTACAAGGTCAATCCTTCAAGCTCTATTTTTCTTTCCTCTGACACATCAGGAGCAAAAACGCCATAGCAACGTCTTAGCTGGCTTTTTATTTTGGCAATAACTACATTGTAATAAAAAGGTTTTGTTATATAATCATCCGCGCCGCTTTCAATTCCCATTACCTGATCCATTTCGTTGTCACGGGCGGAAATAAAAATGATAGGAACAGTAGATATTTGCCTTATCTTTCTGCACCAGTAATAGCCATCATATTTAGGCAAATTGATATCTAGCAGGACAAGATGAGGACTGGCCTCCCTAAAGATATCCAATATTCTATTAAAATCATCAACTACGACGGGTTCAAATCCATACTTCTCAATATAAGAGCTAAGAAGCTTTGCAAGAGTGGCATCATCTTCGACTAGCATTATTTTGTATTCCATACTGTTGCAATCCACCTTTTAAGAAACGTTGAATTATTCAGCATTTACAATTGAATCAACAATATTTAACTTTTAAATAATGACCTCCTTCAAACGAACAATTACAATTATAATATAATATGTAATTTTCAACTTTTTCTCAAACTCTTTCGTGCATATGTGAAACATTTGAATAACCCTCCGGTTATTTCGGAGGAGTGTACAAATTTTGTGCGAGGTGAGTTTTGTGAGTCAAGCGGAAAGAATAGCAAAATTACGGGATATCATTAACTCCTCAGACAATATAGTATTTTTCGGTGGCGCAGGGGTTTCTACCGAAAGCAACATCCCGGACTTCAGAAGTGCTAAAGGGCTTTTTTCCGAACGCACAGGAAAGAAAGGGTTTTCGCCGGAAGAAATGCTGTCCCGCACTTTTTTCCTTAAGTATCCCGAAGACTTTTTTGACTACTATAAAAACAAATTGGTTTATAAAGACGCCCAGCCTAACAACGCCCATTTGGCCTTGGCTAAACTGGAACAGATGGGCAAGTTAAAGGCGGTTATCACCCAAAATGTTGACGGTCTACACCAAAAAGCCGGCAGCAAAATGGTATTGGAGCTGCACGGCTCAGCTAACAGGAATTACTGTATGAAATGCAATAAACACTTTTCTCTGGATTATCTATTGGAATATGAAGGGCTGCCGAAGTGCGACCGCTGTGGAGGCATCGTCAGGCCAGATGTGGTTTTGTATGAAGAAAGCTTGGATACGAATATTTTGACGAGAGCAATACGGTTTATTGAAAATGCCGAAGTGTTGATTGTGGCCGGCACCTCTCTGACAGTTTACCCGGCTGCAGGGTTGATAAGGTACTATACCGGGAAAAACCTGGTTTTAATTAATAAAACACCTACGCAATATGATTATTTGGCCAACCTGGTCATAAACGATAGTATCGGTAAAACCCTTAAGGCTTGTGTAATGTGAATATTTAAGTGTTTAATTTGTCGTGTTCAAATTAATCTCCGATAATCTTCACATAGAACTCCCTATTTCTAGGCCCGTCAAATTCGCAAAAATAGATCCCCTGCCAGGTGCCCAGCAGGAGTTTTCCGTCCTGGATTATCACAGTGCAGGAAGATCCCATGAGCGAAGCCTTAATATGAGCATGGGAATTCCCTTCAACGTGAAAGTATTCCCCATGTACTGGATATGTTTTGTCCAGGGCGGAAATCATGTCCCGCACAACATCCGGATCAGCATTTTCGTTTATTGTAACCCCGGCTGTTGTATGGGGCACATATATGACTGCAATTCCATTCCGTACATTGCTGTTTTTGACCTCGTTGGCAACCTCATTGGTTATATCGATAAACTGCTGTTGTTTCGTAGTTTTAATTTTATGGAGCATAATCGGTCCCCCTTGGATACTTACCATTGCACCGAAATCTGCTATCGGTTCAATTAACATTAATCAGTCCTGCCCCAAGCTCATATGCTTCTTTTAATTTAAGTGGGAACACTGCTTCATGGTTGGCTTTTTTCTGCACCGGATCAAAATTGGTCCAATTGTATTTACTGTAATCATCTACCTGTAAAGTATTGCCATAGATCATGACTTTTGTCGGTCCAACAAAGCGTTCCAACATCTGTTTATAGTTTTCTAACATGGCAGTATAGCCTCTTTCATCATAAAGACTTTCATCACAATTGCTTGTGGTGATGAGTAGGACTGGAATCATATGTTCATTACAATTTGGACGTTCCTTATTATAGGTTAAGTATTGAAAAATCAAACGTTCATACAGCGCCCTGAATCCTGCTGTCATGTTTCCAAGATAATTGGGGGAACCGAGGATAAGGCCATCTGCCTTACGGATTTTAGCCAGGATTTCTGTTAAACCGTCTTTGCTTACGCATTGACCGAATGTCTTAGAAAGCTTACAGCCAAAACAAGAAATACATCCTTGAAAAGGCTCCAGCTGATACAGATCGATGGTCTCAGCAGTTGCTCCGGCTTCTTTCGCTCCTTTGGCAGCCTCCTCTACTAATCTACTTGTGTTCCATCCCCTACGTGGGCTGGCATTAATGGCTACAATATGTTTCATTTTTACTCCTCCCAAGAAGTTTATTTTTTTAAATCAAATTAAATATGTAGTTAAGAAAATATTTAGACTTCCTTCTCGCTTAATCTTTTAACCACTCGAAATTCTCGGCTCCTGCTCCCAGTTCGAAATGATATTTGACAATCCCAAGATCAGCACCTGTAAAAATACCGTTATTGCATGTTATTTTAACTTTGTTTCCATCTCCTGTGATATAAAATGCCTGCTTATTTATGGCAGTTGGAGCCAAAAGTGCTGCTTCCACCCCCTTTTTAAACCAGTCAGGAGCCTCACCCTTATAGGAAGCTACTTCTTCAGGCTTCTTGGATTTATGTGGCACACCTTGGGTAGCACCATAACCAATAGCTATAACTCCGATAACTTTTTCTCCATCGGCGACCTGAGAAGTTGCTTTTTTGCTAAAAGTTACACCTATCCACCAAGTATTAAGCCCCAGGGTCTGAGCATAGAGCATTAAATCAGCGCCGCAATACCCTAATTTCTCATCCAGGTCAGGGGTATTCTTACCGGAAAGAATCAAATAATTCTTGACCCCTTTGGCGAGAATCAATCTTAAGACTGCGTTAAACGGCCTTGTATCATTTACCATCAGTTTAATGGCAAGATCGTATCTCGCATTGTTTTCAGCAATTCTGGCATTAAGTTTTTGGATTATTTCCTCGGGCAGCGGTTTGTCAAGGTATTTCCGAACCGTGTGCCTAGTCTGCATCGCTTCCTTCATTGACATTATTTCTTCTTGCCTGGCCATAGGTATTAAACCTCCTATTTAGAGTAACATTAACTCTGTTGTTTCCAGCTTCTATCTATTTTTAAAATTATACCTAATTTTTATAGTCGAACTATACCCGCTGAGAGTAGTATGTAAAACTTCATCTCCAAACATTATTTTTTCATACATGATTCTGCATATCTGGCATCCTGTTTTTTAGGCCCAATTTTTTATGAATATCCCCTGAGACCAAATCAATATAGTCTTCGCCTCGCGATTTTGCTTCCTGTAACAATTTATCTATGTACCGTCTTATATCATCAGCTATTTTTCCTCTTGTGGAAAACCACTGCCAAACGATTTTCGGATTCAATTTCTATCAATTGTTCGAAGGAAAATAGGTTTTGTTGGAGAATATAAGTGACTTCACTTCCTTTATGGAGGTTTTCGGTTTGGGTCACTTGAAAACTTCTCCATTCTTGGGGTGAAGTCCTTTTTTATGCTTCTAAAACCTTGATAATTCACTAGCTAGAAAATTGCAAAAGTCTCAGTTAAAAATATTATATAAAAATAAAACCTAAGTGTATAACCAATTTCCTGGGTAAATTCTTTGGAAATGGTATTATTAAATTACAGCAAAAAATTTATAATAAAAAATATGTTCATATCATCATATGTTCAGATTAAGGAGTGAAATTTATGAAGCCGTCTCCGCCGGAACCCCTGCATCCTATATATTTATCCCTTAGCGAGGAACAGTGGGAGGAAAAACTGCAAAGAAGCAAAGAACTGGCATCCCCTTGCGTTTTGTGCGGAAGGCGTTGTCATGCCATGCGCTTCGAATTATTAGAAAACACCGAAACCGTTAGACGGTCTACCAAGGGAATTTGCGAAACCCAGGACAAGGCTGTGGTTGCCAGTGCGGGGCCCCATTTCGGTGAGGAACCGCCTCTTGTTGGGCGGAAAGGCTCAGGAACCATTTTTTTTACCGGCTGTAACCTAAAGTGTATTTTTTGTCAGAACTACGACATAGCCCACTTACACCATGGGCAAGTGGTAAGCGATGAGTAATTAAGCCAAATAATGCTTAACCTGCAGGAATTGGGTTGCCATAATGTAAACCTTGTTTCACCGACCCATGTTGTCCCTAATATATTAGCCGCAGTTAAGCTGGCTGCCAGACAAGGACTTCGGATCCCCCTTGTGTATAATACCGGCGGCTATGATTCCCTGGAGACAATTAAATTGTTGGAGGGAGTTGTGGATATCTGGGCAGAAGAATAAGTAACACTGAATATCGCCAAGCCCTTGAAAGCGCTGCTGAGGCCGGTCTGACGAGAGTTCAGGCTTAGTAAAAGCAAGGAGCTGCACTCCAGTACATGATGTTATATGATATACGCTAAACAACTTTCTATTGAACAAAATGATCAAGAAAAAAGTCTTATAAAGCCTTTACTTGTGATTTTTTAATTTCATAACCCATGGCAGTGATGGCATTTTCGATTTTCTCGATAGATAATTTTTCATCGTCAAAGTTCAATTTTACTTTGCTGGAGTTAAATAAAACTTCAACACTTTCCTTATCTACACCTTCTAAAGCTTTTACTGCTTTCTCAATTTTTTGCATACACGACGGGCATGTTAATGTTTCTAATTGGATAGTCGCTTTTTGCATATTTATCTCTCCTTTTAATTTTTTTATTTGACGGGCTTAATCCTTATCTTAATTTATACCGGTTTATTTGACGGGTTTAATCCCTATCTTAGTTTGTACCGGAGGAGTCTCATACCGTTTAAGATTACCACCAAGATACTGGCTTCGTGGGCTAACATACCGATTGACATGTTCATCCATTCACTTAAGAATACGCTGGCGAGTAGGATCACTACAACCCCCACGGCAATAAGAATATTCTGGCGCATATTACCGGCTGTCGCTTTGGTTAAGCCTAAGGCATGGGGCAAGCGGCTGAAGTCCGAATTCATTAAGACAATATCCGAAGTTTCAATGGCTACGTCTGTTCCGCTTCCCATGGCAATACCGATATCGGCAAGAGCAAGTGATGGGCTGTCGTTTACTCCATCGCCAATAAAGGCGACAATCTGGCCTTTAGCTTGTAACTCTGCGATATAGGCCGCTTTATTTTCCGGCAGCATGTTTCCACGGGCTTCTGTCAAACCAAGCTCCCGTGCCACTAAATCAACTGTCCCTTGGTTATCTCCTGAAAGAACGATTAGATTTTTAACCCCCAAACGTTTTAGCTTTTGCAGGTCCTCTTTTACGCCCGGACGGATTTGATCCCGGATTCCCATTAAGGCTTTTAATTCCCCGTCAACTGCTGTCAGTACCAGGGAATTGCCTTTTTGTTCAAATCTGGCAATATCTTCTAGGGCTTTTTCATCTAACCGGATATTTTCTTGTTTCATTAATGTTACATTTCCGACAGCGAACCAATGGCCGTCTACCCGGGCAACAATTCCGCCGCCTTTGACAACATCCGTATTTTCTACGGGATAAAGTTTCGTGTCCCCGATATATTCTACAATTGCTTTGGCTAACGGATGGTCTGATTCGTTTTCCACACTGGCAAGATAACTTAATACTTCGGCAGGGTTGTTTGTATAAAATTCTGTGTCTGCTACTTTAGGATTCCCTATTGTCAAGGTGCCTGTTTTGTCAAATGCTATTGTATCAACTTTGCTAAAAGCGTGGATTACTTCACTGCCTTTTAAGAGGACCCCGTTTCGCGCCCCATTGCCTATTCCCGCCACGTTAGAAACAGGCACGCCGATTACCAATGCCCCTGGGCATCCCAAAACCAGAATTGTAATTGCCAGTTCAATGTCCCGGGAAATGAGCCAGACAAGAAAAGCAAAAACTAAAACAGCCGGGGTATAGTATTTAGAGAACCTGTCAATGAATCGTTCGGTCTTTGATTTTGAATCTTGTGCTTCTTCAACTAACTCAATTATTTTCCCGAAAGTAGTATCTTCACCGACCCGGTCAGCGACAATTTGAATGGTTCCATTCTCCAGAATTGTCCCGGCAAAAACCTTCGAGCCTTTCTTTTTACTTGCTGGAACAGGTTCCCCGGTAATACTGGCTTCATTTACATAACCTTCTCCTGTTAATACCGTGCCATCAACGGGCACCTTGGCCCCGGTTTTGACAAGTAAAATGTCACCTACGTCCACTTCATCCACTTCTACTTCTTCGAACTCGCCGTTTTCCATTTGTTTTAAAGCGCTTTCCGGCGCCATTTCCGTTAACTCTTTAATGGCTGAACGGGTCTTGTTTAATGTCCGCTGTTCCAAAAAAGCCCCAAACAAAAACAAGAAAGTAACAATAGCCGCTTCTTCATAATTTTTAATCAAGAATGCCCCGCCAACTGCTATAGTAACTAAAACATCTATACTGACAACTTTGACTTTTAAGGCTTGATACGCTTGGATGGCAATAGGGGCAATCCCCAAAAGGGAAGCGCTAATCAGCGACCAAGTAAATATATTTGTATTTTTAAAACCTAATTCACCGGTAAAGGCAATAATGATTAAAATCGCGCTGATTAGTGCTATATGATTTTTCTTGCTTAGAATAAATCTCTGCAAATTGTCACCTTCTTAACTTGTTATATTAGTTAAGCATGATAGGCATTATCCAATTCAGCCAACATATTATAAACAGCCTCATAGCTTTCGCACACATCATCCGGTACTTTGTAATTGCCGGTTATTTCACGTAACTTGGCAAATTCGGCCTCTAATTCAGGTTTTACCGTTCCGGCTTCTTTTACTTTGGCTTTGATGGTGTCAAATAGTTTATGTACTTCATGAAATTCCGGATGATGCTTACCGTGAACCCGTGCTACAATCGGTACATATTGTTCCAAGGTTGGAAAATGTTTTTCCTTAACTTCGTTAAATCTTAACTCTTTAGACATGCTTATCCCTTTCCTTTCTAGCTAAATTATCTTAATAATGTTGGTTCTATCATGTTAATTTCCATAAAATTGATTTTTTTGACCTAGAAATGTAATTAATTAACTCGAAAGTTGATTAAAAAGCTCCCCACCTATGCGGATAAATACTAAGTAGTATTGGATTTATGAATCTTTTTATAGTAATACATCTGATCGTCAGCCTCTTTAATAATTTTCGAGAAATCCAGCTTTTCTCCTCCTCGAAAAATACTATATCCATAAGAGACTGTCGGTAACGGATTACCTTTCTCACGCTCTTTTTCAAGATTATTTATCATAGTCCTTAGCTGATATTCGAGCTTTTCTTTATTTGTTTCTTTACTAATAATAAAAAATTCATCCCCTCCAAAACGGTAGCAGTTGTAATGATTAGTAAACGATTTTCTAATAATCTCTGCCACTGCTTTAATAACAGTATCTCCGTAATCATGCCCATATGTATCATTAACGCTTTTGAAATCGTTTATATCAAGGGCGATAACGGAAAACCCCTTTGACCCCGCCATCTGTTTTGTCGCTTTACCTCTTATATATTGATTGTTAGCATCAACATAAAAAATCAATCTTAATAACGGCGATAAAACCGTAGCAATGACATTTATTAATGTTGGAACCAGCAAGAGTTTACGTCTAATAAGACTCTCACTGTCAAAAATTAAAGTTATTGCAATAGGTATCATTGGAGTAAGAGCAAAACCAAAAATATTACATAAAATGTTTAAACTGCGAAAGTTTAAGCTCCCATTTTCGGTAAATACCGTCCCGGCTTCAGAAAGAATTATAATTACAGTAAGTATTATACCAATCAAAAACGGTTTTTTACGATAAACATTTAACGCAGTGCTGGAATACAGCAACCCTATTAAATAAAAAAGTGCGCCTATGTCTAGGATATATGTAGCAACATATAATGCTATATTCATCCTTCAACCCCTTAATATCTGGTCCATCGGCTTGATCCTTTGCCAATTCATCAACCGGTTTGTTAAGATAGCGGATTTTGGTTAAAAATTATTATTATTGGAAATACTGCTTTCTTTAATACGAATATTTTATTTTATAATCTTTTATATTTCAAATTATTTGTGATAAAAATTTTCTCTCCTTTTAGAAGGTTATTGTCAATAGTTGTTTGCAAAAACCATACAGAACTCTTAATGGTAAGTGACAGTTTGATATTATGAAAGACTTTGGCGGGAATCAAGGGCGTGCGAAGCACGTTTATCGAAGGCGAAGCCGTA
>DUML01000046.1 GCA_012839895.1 Peptococcaceae bacterium
TATGTTGGCTTGGTTTCCGGTGTATGTATGGCGCATAGAGGGCATAATGTAACTTGCGTCGACATTGATGAGGAGAAGATAGCTCTCATGCGGCAGGGGATTTCGCCTATTTATGAGCAAGACCTGGAAGCGCTGATGTATCTTAATAGGGAGAGACTTACATATACCACGGATTATAAATCTGCTTACCGCAATGCTGATGTGATCTTTATCGGGGTAGGTACTCCGCAGCAGCCGGACGGTTCGGCCAATTTAAATTATATTGCTGCTGTAGCCAGGCAGATTGCTGAAAATATTGAGAAGGATTGTTTGGTGGTAGTGAAATCGACAGTCCCGGTGGGTACTAATGACAAAGTGGAGCAGTTT
The DNA here is from genome assembly GCA_012839895.1 of Peptococcaceae bacterium. Classification (GTDB taxonomy): domain Bacteria; phylum Bacillota; class Desulfitobacteriia; order Desulfitobacteriales; family Syntrophobotulaceae; genus DUML01. The sequence continues at coordinate 367 of DUML01000046.1, forward strand.
ATTAAAGACTTTCTGGTTAACGGAGTCCAGGTGGAAGTAGCTTCCAATCCTGAATTTTTAGCTCAAGGTACGGCAGTAAGAGATACCCTGGAAGCCCCTAGAATTATTATTGGGACTAACAGTCCTAGGGCTGAAGAGACGCTGAAGGCTATTTACGAGCCCTTTGGTTTACCGATTGTTTCGGTGTCCAGGCGTTCGGCAGAAATGATTAAATATGCTTCCAATGTTTTTCTGGCTTTAAAGATCTCTTATATGAATGATATTGCCAACCTTTGTGAATTGGTTGGTGCGGATATCCAGGATGTAGCCTTGGGGATGGGTTTTGACAGCCGCATAGGCAGTAAGTTCTTAAATGCCGGGATAGGTTACGGGGGAAGCTGCTTCCCTAAAGATACTCAAGCCTTGGATTACCTGGCCGGACAACATGGTTATCACTTAAGGACAGTAAAGGCTGCTATAAAGGTCAATAAAGACCAGAAGGTTATTTTATATAAGAAAGCCTGTCAGAGATTAATTACCTTTAACGGTTTAAAAGTTGCTATTCTGGGCTTAACCTTTAAGCCGGGAACTGACGATGTCCGAGAAGCTCCTTCTCTTGACAATGTACCTCTCTTGTTAGAGCAAGGGGCTGATATCTATGCTTATGATCCGGTGGGTAGTGAAAATTTTAAAAAGCATTTTCCGGAGTCCGTGAAGCGCAACGGAGATTATGGTCAGGGGACAATACGGTATGTAAAAACTCCCGAGGAGGCTTTAAAAGGGGCTAATGTCTGTTTTATTTTCACTGAATGGCCGGAGATTAAAACAGTTAAACCTGCAGACTATAAACGGCTCATGCGTACCCCCTTGGTCTATGACGGGCGCAATATTTATGCTGTGCAGGAGATGAAAGATAACGGGGTGGAGTATTATTCAATAGGCAGGAAATAGATAGAGGGAAAAGGAGCTATAAGAAAATGATACAAGGCTATCAGGAATTGGACCCTGGCAAGATTTATTTTGTGACCGGCAGTGCCGGTTTTATAGGATTTTTTTTGTGTAAAAAGCTTTTGGAGCAAGGCTGCAGGGTTATTGGCTTGGATAATCTTAATCCTTATTATGATGTGACTTTAAAAGAGTATAGGCTCAAGCTATTGGAAAAGTTTGAGGGATTTAAATTTATTCCTGGGGATCTTGCAGATAAAAGGATTATCAATAAGGTCTTTGCGGAATATCGACCGCAGATAGTGGTTAATTTAGCAGCTCAAGCCGGAGTCCGTTATTCCCTTCAAAACCCTGATTCTTATATTCAGAGTAATATTGTCGGCTTCTACAATATCCTGGAGGCCTGTCGCCATTATCCCGTGGAACATTTGGTTTATGCCTCTTCCAGTTCCGTCTATGGTGGCAACACCAAGGTGCCTTTTTCTACCGAAGATAAAGTGGATAACCCCGTATCCCTTTATGCAGCTACAAAGAAGTCTAATGAATTAATGGCCCATACTTATAGCCACTTGTTCGGCATACCATGTACCGGCTTAAGGTTTTTTACTGTCTATGGCCCGCTGGGTAGGCCGGATATGGCTTATTTTAGTTTTACAAATAAGATTTTAAAAGGAGAGCCGATTCAAGTTTTTAACTATGGGGATTGTTACCGGGATTTTACTTATATCGACGATATTATTGAAGCAGTGGTTAGAGTACTGTGCAATCCGCCGGCTAGGAGAGACGCTAAGGGCAGTATATTAGATGGTCTGCAGTATGCTGTGTATAACATCGGCAATAATCGGCCGGAGCACTTGCTGGATTTTATAGCTGTTCTGGAGAAAGCCTTAAGTAAGGCCTTGGGAAGAGAAATTGTTGCCCAGAAAGAGTTCCTGCCCATGCAGCCCGGAGATGTAAAAACTACCTATAGCGACAGCAGCCCTTTGGAAAGGGATTTTGGCTTTAAGCCGAGTACAAGCATTGAAGAAGGGTTGCAAAGGTTTGTGGAGTGGTATGTGGAGTATTATGGCTTAAGGAAAGACAAAATTTAGATTATTATGCGAGTTTTAGAAGGAGTATTTTAATAAATGGCGAACAAAAGATAAATATATATTTTTAGCATTTACATGGTAATTATGGAAAATATAAAGGGAGGTTTTGTTATGCTTAAAAGCCGACAACGTTTTTTGGCCTGTTGTTTGGCAGTTTTGTTAGCTGTAGTTATGTCCGTGTCCCCTGCGGTAGTTTATGCAGCTACTGACAATATAAGCCCCACAGTTTCCAGGCTGGGCGGGGTTGACAGATATGAGACTGCAGCCAAAATTGCTCAAGCAGGCTGGACCAAAGCAGACTGTGCTGTGTTAGCAGCATCTAGTGACGCCAATCTGGTTGATGCCTTAACGGCGGCTCCTTTAGCCAAGTTGAAAAATGCTCCGATCCTTTTGACTGAAGGTAATAGGCTTAATTCGTTTACTGAAGCGGAGCTAAAAAGGCTGGGAGTTAGTACGGTCTATGTGACCAGCGGTCCTGCTGTTATCCAACAACCTGTCCTGACTAAGCTGCAGGAGATGGGGATTAAGGTTGAGGTCTTGGGCGGTAAGGACCGTTTTGAAACAGCGGTTAATATTGCCAAGAAATTTACGGACGTGAAAAAAGTTGTGGTAGCAACGGCTTGGAACAATGCTGACGCTTTATCGGTGTCTGCCATCGCCGCGGCTAACCAGATGCCAATTTTGTTGACTGATGTTAATACTGTGCCTTCGTCTGTAACTCAGTATCTTAACGGAATTTCCGGGAAGCTTGTCACAACTTATGTGGTAGGTGGACCTGCAGTTATCAGCGCGAATGTGGAAAAAGCTTTGCCCAAGGCTGTTCGCGTCGCTGGGGCTAACCGCTACGCCACCAATTTAGAAATCTTGAAAACTTTCTATGGACTTTTAAAACCTGGCAAAGTCTTTTTAGCTAACGGTCAAAACGCTCATTTGGTAGATTCTTTGGCCGGGGCGTCTTATGCGGCTTTAACCTCTTCACCTATTGTCTTGACTGACGTTACTATGCCCCAAGAGACGAAGGAATTCGTTCAAAAATATTTGTTGGCTAACAAGCTGGTTGCCCTGGGTGGCGAAGCATGTGTTCCTACTGCTCTCATGAATGCGCTTACCGGCTATAAAGTATTTGCTGAGGATAATTCTACTTATGGTTCCGCTGACGCTTCTAAGCCGGAAATTGTGGCGGAAGCTTTAAGAATAACAGGATCAAAGACTACTGTTAAAAATTTAACGGCTAATTATAGTGTGTATATAACCGGGGATAATGTCACTTTGGATAATGTTACCGTTAACGGCAGCATCTTTATTGATCCAGGCCCGCAAGGCTCAGCTTTTTTGGAAAAGGTCAAAGCTGAGAGGATTGTTGTTTTATCCGGAGGTCAGGACAGCATCCATATTTCTAACTCTCAAGCCGGCGAGCTGGTCGTGACTTCCAGGGATGACGAAGCTTCACCTTCCACGGTGAGGGTTGTTGCCGAAAATAACTCGCAAATTGGCTCAGCGACTGTTGCTACTTATTCTATTGTTGACGCCAACAATGTGGTTATTGGTACAGTGACTATTACCAGTCAACCCGGAGTCGAGCCGCAGGTTGAACTGAGAGGTAATTTCACCGAAGAAGTGGTCATTGACGCCAATGTCCAGGTGACTGTGGCAGCCGGTACTACCATTGCTAAGATGACTCGTAATGCCGAAGGCGGTAGTTTGGAAGTAGCCGCCGGGGCCAGCATTGAGCAATTCAGCGGCAGTACGGCCGGAGTATCCGGCTCCGGTACTATCGGCGGTGAGATCGCTGATAGTGTAGGTACAGCTCCTTCTACCGGTGGCGGTGGCGGCGGTGGTTCGGCACCAAATTATCCTAAATTTGTGAATTTTTCTACTGGAATTGATAATGCTAAATTAGCGCAGAACAAAATCGTTTTTAAGAAGCAAAATGAATCTTATGCTTACCTGAGTCAAGCCAGTATTACGGTTAACCAGGTCCCGGTCACTATGGTTCTTAAACAAGCCGGTAATGATCTGGGAGAATGGCAGTTAACAAATCTGACCACGACGGATCTCTTTACACTTGAATATCTAAATAAGTTATATCCTGTTCCCACTTTTGATGCTTTGCAGAGAGCCAATGTTACTTCCCAAGAGTTATTTAATGCTGTGAACTTTACGGGCATTCTAGAAACATTGCGCACCGCTTCACCGGCTGATCGCGATAAATTTTATGATTCAATTTTCCCGTCACTTATTGGCATTGGCAAGAACGATGCAGAGCTTCAGAAATCCATTATAGAGGCCATAGATTTGCCGACAATTTATCGAGCTGCTAATAATAAATCCGGTATAAGAGAGGCCTTTGTAAAGGCTGCAGAAACATTATTAGGCAGCTACTCGGCGGAAGACCTCGTAGGAGCAACGGGTAATTCGGCTGAAGCCTGGGCAGCGGTTAGTGAGTTGTCTCCGGCAGACAAGAATAAATTCTTCAATGATATTAACTTTACTACCCTTGTCACTTCGATTAGAGATGATTCGAACAAAGACGCCATCTACCAAGCAATTAATTTCCAGAGTATTTTTGATGCTGTCTATGGTAAAGGTGCTGGGGTGTATGACGCCTTTGTCAGCGTTCTTGATGCTCTAAAGAGCTTGAGCCCGGATTGTAAATCGCAACTGAAAGGTCAGGTGTCTATTATTGATCTGCTGAAAGCCATCAGCGACGGCGGCAATATTACAGTTACCCTTACTAAAGGCGGTTTAACTACAACTTATGATGTTGAATTTGAATAAAGAGTAAAACAGCTAAGAGTTAAACTGTTAAGAAATTTGGAATAGTCCCCATTGCTAACTTCAATGGGGTCTTTCTTCCGAAAATAATAATCTAAAGGGTGTTGTTAGTGTTCAGAATAAAGTCGAAGTTAATAATTGGTTTAACAATTATGGCATTGCTTGTTTCTTTATTGGGCGCTGCTCCGGTCTGGGCCTCTTCCCAGTGGTTGCTGACCGGTGAAGAAAGCTCTTCACCGGAGCGTTTAGCAGGTGCCGACCGCTATGACACCGCAGCTAAGATAGCGCAGGCCGGCTGGCCGGGCACTTCTGATTATGCAGTTCTGGCTGCAGGAATGAATGCTAATTTGGTGGATGCTTTAACTGCAGCTCCTCTGGCTAAACTGAAAAATGCCCCTATTTTATTGACGAGTGGGGATTATTTAAGCCCGGAAGCGGAAAAAGAGCTGCAAAGATTGCAGGTCAAGACTGTTTATTTGACCAGCGGTTCCCAAGTTTTAAAACCGGCAGTGACTGCCAAGCTGAAAACTATGGGTTTGGATATAAAAGTTTTAGGAGGCAAGGACCGTTTTGAAACTGCTCTCAATATAGCGCGGGAGATTGAAGCTAACCGGCCTTTCCGGGAAGTCCTGATAGCTACGGCCTGGTCTAATGCCGATGCTCTGTCCGCGGCTTCGTTGGCAGCGGCCAAAGGTATTCCTATTCTTTTAACCAATCCCGATAAGATTCCAAATGAGGTGGGCGTTTATCTGCAAGGTTTGCAAGGCAAGCTTAAACGGACTTTGGTTATCGGGGGAAGCGGAGTTGTCGGTGATTCGGTTTTCCGGGCTCTGCCATCAGCCCAGCGGGCCGGAGGGACTGATCGCTACCAAACCAATCTGGAGATTTTAAAGCTTTTCGCTAATGATATTGAGCCGGGTATTATTTATTTGGCTAATGGCGAAAATTCGCACTTGGTTGATTCTTTGGCCGGTGCACCACTGGCGGCTTTAACAGGTTCGCCCATAGTATTAACAAACGGCAAGCTGTCGGCGGAAGTTGTTAATTATGTTAAGAAGAACTTATTGCCTAAGGAAGTAATTGCTCTAGGCGGGGAAAAGCTTGTTCCCGACAGTCTGAGAAAGGAATTGAGTGCTTGGACTGTTTATGCCGAGGCAAATTGGGTTAAAGGACCCGGCATCGGCGGACAGCAGGAAATAATTGGCCAGAACCTAAGAATAACAGGAAATAATTTTACCTTGCAAAATTCCCAGGCTCTCTACAGTATTTATGTGCAAGGAAATAATTGTACCTTAAATAACGTTACCGTCGACGGGACGGTATTTGTTGACCCCGGTGAGTCCGGTGAGGCTACTTTAAAGAATGTCAAGGCGGGAAGGATTGTGGTTATGTCCGGGGGCTCCAACAGTATCCGCCTTGAGAATACTACAGCAGATACTTTGGTGGTGACCGGGGACCAGGGGACGAGGGTGGTAGCCCAGGGCCAAACCAGAATTAATGATACTGTGGTTACTTCCTACGCTATTCTAGACGCTCAGGGGGCTCAGCTTGGTACTGTTTTGATTACCGGCAAACCCGGAAAAGCTCCTCTCGTGGAATTAAGAGGGAATTTCTTGGACTTAGTGATTGTTGATACTGAGGGAGAAGTCAGGTTAGGAGATAACACCAAGGTTAGTAATATGGAAATAAATACGGGGGCTAATATTGTTGTTCCTGCCGGGGCCAGTATCGCTAAAGCTACTTGGAATCAAAGTGTGACTCCAAAATTTAGCGGCGAAGGCACAGTGAATGATGCTAAGATTTCCGATCTTCCGGCACTTCCTGGAGGAGGCGGAGGTGGCGGGGGCGGCTTACCTACTGATCCGAATTCCCCCAAAATTACCAGGCTGAGATTATGTAACTTAAGCGGGGGCGAATTATATGACTCCCAGGATGTTGGTGGATTCGCGAAAAGTATTGATTTAACTTCTCGGAACCCGACTGAGAAAATCAAATACATTTATGTAAGTGTAAGCACCGATTGTACTATTAAGTTAACTGTTGAGGCGCTAGGTGAAAAAAAAGAAGAAGAAAAGCCGATTTCAACCGGGGCAGAAACGGTGTTTGATATTGATGTAATTCTGGGTGATTTACAGGAGGGTAATGACGGAGTAAGTTTGCAAAAATTAAAGCAGGTATTTGGTCCAAATATTAAAGTTCATGCGGAAATATCCCAGAATGGTGAGATTAAAGATGAATATGACATTACAATAAGACTCCCTAAGTGAGGACAGTAAGGCCAAGGATTGATTAGGCCAAAGGTACTATTTAAATATTTTAGGCAGGATTTTTTGTATTTTTGTAGAATTTGTTGAGTTATGTAAAAGTTGCGTAAAAGCAATGTAAAAATTATGTAAAATCGTAATTTATATTAAACGAAATTTATCGAAATCTATTAAGAGAAGAGTGAGACGGAAGACATGGAAGAACAAGAATTATCTCTGGTAGAAATTTGGCAAGTGCTGAAAAAAAGGTGGAAATTGGTGGTTGTCTTTCCGGTTATTGCTGCTTTGCTCAGCGGCATTGTGAGCTTCTTTTTATTGAAACCTGTCTACCAGGCTTCCACAACTTTAATTGTAGGACAAAAACCATCTGAGTCCAGTATGCGGCAGGCTATGGAATTATTGGAATACAACATTTTGCTGGCAAATAAGCAGTTAGCCAAAACTTATGGCACCATAGCCAAGAGCAGGACAGTGGAAGAAAAGGTGATTAAGGATTTAAATCTTCCTCTGACTAGGGAGCAGTTTGATGCAAAGATTTCTGTAAATAATGTTAAAGACACAGAAGTTTTGGAGATTACTGTTACCGATCATGATCCTCAGTTGGCTGCAAATATAGCTAATGCCATGGCTGCTGAGTTTACTAAAGCTGTTATTGAAATCAAAAAAGTGGACAACGTGAGTATTGTTGATGAAGCGATCGCTCCGAATAGTCCGGTAAAACCCAATAAAAAACTAAATGTCCTCATTGCTTTTGCCGTTGGCCTCATGGTTTCAGTCGGGCTCGCCTTTTTGTTGGAATTCTTGGATAATACTATCAAAAACGAAAGAGATGTTGAGGAGGTCTTGGGTTTACCTGTTTTGGCCTTGATACCTGATCACAATGGAGACCTGTAGAAAGGGAAGATACTTTTGACTAAACATAGTTTAATTACTGATACAAACCCCAAATCTGCTGTGGCTGAAGCCTACCGCATCTTAAGGACCAATATTCAGTTTGCTAATGTGGATAAAGCCGTGAAAACCATTTTATTTACCAGTGCCGGTCCTGATGAAGGAAAATCAACAGTTACTGCCAATCTTGGTTTTGTTATGGCTCAAGCAGGCAAAAAAATTTTGATTATTGACGCCGATATGCGTAAGCCCATCCAGCATAAGATTTTTGATATCGATAATGGTCAAGGGCTTTCGACCACTTTGGTTGAGGATGTATCCGGTCTCACGTATGTCTCGGCTACGCTGCAAGATAATTTGCATGTGTTAACTTCCGGTCCCATTCCTCCTAATCCGGCGGAATTACTGGGTTCAAACCGAATGCAAAGACTTATCCGGGAAGCTGAAGAACACTACGATACAGTGCTCATTGATTCACCGCCGGCTATTGCTTTAGCGGATAGCTCTATTTTAGCTCCAATGGTGGATGGGGCCATTCTCGTCTTATCTGCGGGTCAAGTAACTAAAGAATATGCTCTGCAAACCAAGGAACGTTTGGAAACTGTAGGGGCGAGGATTATCGGCGCTGTTTTAAATAAGGTTGAGATGAAATCCAAAGAACATTACTATTATTATTACTATTATTATGGCAGTGATCGTGACGAAGATGGCGGCAAAAAGCATAAAAGAAGGAATAAAAAAAGCGGTCCCAAGAATTAACGGACTAAAAAGTTAAAGGCCTGTAGGACAACGGCGTTAATGATAACGGATGAAGGAGTAAGGCCCTCCCTAAAGTAGCAATGATCTAATAAATAACGGTCTGAAGGATAGCTGCTGGGAGATAGCTGTCTGAAGGATAATGGCCTGCAAGCTAGCGGTCTAAAGTAATAATGATTTAATGGATAACGGCCGTGAAAAAGGTGAAAAAGGAGCAAAGATCTAGTATAGAAATAGCGAGGTGTATTTCTTGTCCCGGGAAGATTTTATCCCTGTCGGACCCCAAAAGAAGTTTCGTGGAAAAAAATGGCTTGTTTTATTAATCATTGCCGTTTTTCTTTTAGTTCCCATTACTCTCTTGTTTTCCTTATGGGCGGAAGATGTCCCTGCTTTTCAGACCGTTCCGGTGGTCGAGGCTGTGGATAAAGTCCGTAAAGCAGAGAAGCAAGGCGGGAGTGTGGAGCTTAGTGAAGCGGAGATTAACAGCATTCTTAAGCTTTACGCCGGCAAAGCTTCCCTGCCTTATGTCCGGGATATAAATGTTAAGCTTGGGGAAGACAGTGTAGAAACTTATGTGAGCGCTGTCTGGAAAGAAAAGATTAGAGTGCTTCTTTATTCCCGAGGAGAGGTAGCTGTCCAGGATGGCAATGTTCTTTATAAGCCAAAGGCGTTTAAAGCCGGCCGTTTACCGGTACCTTCAAGCATAGTATTTAAAGTGCTGGCAAAATTCAACTACCACGGAGTGTCGGCAGCCGGGAATACAATTATTTTTGCCAAGGAATTATTCCCGTTTAGGATTGCTTCGCTGTCTGTGGCCGATGGAAAAGTAACGCTGGTGTTTGATAAAGATTCTTCCGGCTTAGAACAGCCGGGAGATAAGGGTAATCCAAGTAATGGGCAGTCGACCTCAGAGACTGGAGATAATTCTGCCGCTGGTCCCGCGGGCAATGGAGATCAAAGCGGCAGTAAGCAGGGTCCGGCTCAGAGCCCTGGTCAATCGTCGGATGACAATGATAATAAGCCCGGAGAAAAGATGCCAAATGAAGCTGAAGAGGGTTTAGATGAGGAAACAATAGCTCTTTTGCAGAAGATAAACAGCCAATTGAGCGTAGTATATACCCAGGTGAAATCCCCTAAGGAAAAAGAAATAATAGGTACCATGATTAGTACAGTAAGCAATTTGATGGAGGATCACACATACCCGTATAAAGAAAAAGCAGCCTGGGTACTCGGAGAATACAAGAAATTAACCACTGCAGAGAAAAACGACCTTAAAGAGCAGATGCTGACTCATATGGATGTTAATACAGCCGTAAAAGTAAAGAATATGTTTGGGTTGTAAAGCAAAAACCACCTTATGGTGGTTTTTGCTTTCGTGGTTTTCGCTGGATTCTAAACTATATAAGCAATAGGAATACCTTTAAGTTTTTCGGCTAGCTGGGCTTTAAGGAACTCTTCGCCTTCGGCGCGTACATTTTCCCGGTAACAGTATTTTCCTCTGCCTCGTCCGGTCATAAGAGAGGTATCAAAAAGGTCGACGGCTTTGGGGAAGGCTTCCTTATTAATTGCCCGGTGGACATAGCTGTAAGTCATAAAGATGATTTCTATGAATAATTGGGCTTTGGGTACTGTCAATAATTTTTCGCAAATTTGTTTTTCTGCTTGGTAATTTTTCTTGTATATCTTTATTTTATCTTTTAGTAGACTTGCCATGGGGAATCTTTCAGCTATTGAAAAATAAACTATTAATGGCGAAGGGGTAAATATCGGTAGACGTGCCTTTGCGGGCAGCAATAACTTTACCAGAATAACCATCGGGCCAAACGCCAAGCTGGGAGATGAATTGTTAACAAATAACAACAATTTCCGGGAAGCTTACCTTGCCGGTGGCGCAGGTACTTATATTCGTACCCAGGATGGGACTTGGGTGCCCTGTATATAAGATATGTTTGTTAAGGTATATATGGGAGGCCTAAAAATTGCCTTAAAATAGTGATGTTGATATTGCTTTTATAAGATTTAGCAAATAGATAAAAGGAGTGGGGCTTAAAATATCACCAAGCAAGATTCTATTGTTCTTAATATCCAGCGAGCATGTGAAGCAACTATTGATTTGTCTCAAACCAGACAGCTTTACGTACGATTTCGCTAAAGCTGCTAAAGCTAGCAAAAAAAAGAGCCGCCCTCTTTTCGAGGTGTCGGCTCTCTCTATTATCGTATTCCATTAAAGAATGTGATTGGGTTACTGTACCATTTCGGCCAGCTTTTTAATCAGGCTTTCCAGCTGTTCACCGTAGGTGCCGTAGTCAGCCCAGCGGCCTTCCCGGGCGGCTTGTTGTTGGGCTTCGAAGACTTGATTGATTTTAGCGGCAAGCTCTTGTAGGCTTAAGTCGGTACCGGGTTCAGTCCCTGGGGTTTCCGGGGCGGTAGGCGTCTCTGTTCCCGGAGTTTCCGGGGTTCCCGGTGAAGACGGTGTTGTGCCTTTTCGTTCGCCGAAGAGTTTGGTTAAGGCTTGGTCTAAGGTGCTTTCCATGACCAGGGTATTATTATAGTAGAGAATAACGCGGCGCAGTTCAGGGATACTGCGGTTTTGTGAGAGGATAAAGAGCGGTTCCACGTAGAGGATCCGGCCTTCGATGGGAATGGTTAAGAGGTTGCCCCGAACCACATTGGAACCGCCTTGGCTCCAAAGGGTCAATTGCTGGGAGATGATCGGGTCTTGGTCAATGTAGGCATCGATTTGGCTGGGTCCTTCGATCAGTTGTCCCCGGGGGAAATTATAGAGGAATAGTTTGCCGTAATTCTCCCCGTCGTTGCCTGCCGCCAGCCAGGCTACCATGTTATTACGGTTTAAGGGAGTAAAGGGCAGTTTGAGGATGAATTCCGCTTTATCCTGACCGGGTAGTTGCATGGTAACATAATATGGCTCAACCTGAGTTTCGGTGCCGCTGTATTTTTCCACGGCAATTTCCCAGACATTTTCTCGGTTATAGAAGTCTTGGGTGTCTGTCATGTGGTAGTTTTTCAGCATGGCGGCTTGGATTTCAAAATAATCCACCGGGTAGCGGATATGGGCTTCCAAGGAAGCGGGGAATGCTTCCCTGTCTTTAATGAGTCCTGGGAAAATTTTTTCCCAGGCTTTAATCAGCGGGTCTGTGTCATCAAACTTGTAGATGGAGACATCGCCGTTATAGGCATCAATAACGATTTTTACGGAATTACGGATATAATTTATCCTGCCGGTGGGTTGAGCATAGGGGTAATAACCGGAGGTCGTGTAACCGTCCAGCAGCCAGTAAATCTTGCCCTCGGCTATTACCGGGTAGGCGTTGCTGTCCAGGTGAATGAAAGGCGCAGCTTTTTGGGCTCTGTCTACGATATTGCGGTGATAGAGGATTTTGCTCTCGGAGGTTATTTCATCGGAGAAGATAAGGATGGGCTTGCCGAAGTTCAGGGCGTAAAGGAGACGACGGAAGGCAGTGAGTTTAACCCCGTCTTTACCTGCATAGCGGACGGTCTCTTTTTGGCTTTCATCGCTTTCATCGCCCGAGAGAGATTGGCCGAATTCGCCGCTTTTCGTGCCAACTACGATGAATTCATTGGTCAGTTCGCCGAAGTAGATTTCCGGTTGGGTAAGGGGGATATCCACCTGGCTTTTGACCGGGATATCACTGAAATAATAGATAGGATGGCCATTGGCAGTGATTTTATTAACCGGAGACATAGCCAGCCCATAGCCATGGGTGTATTTAAAATGGCGGTTGATGAGGTTCTGAGCCTGGTCGGGCAGGGAGTCGACATTCAGTTCCCTGATGGAGAGCATGACTTGGCTGGACTCCTCGCCTATTTTATAACGGTCAATATCTATGTCATTGAATTCGTAGTAGAGAGTAAGGGATTGGTTTTGATTATAGTGCTGTTTTAATGGCCGGTAATCCAACAACCGGATGTTATTGATGGTTGCTTGGTTTCTCTCTAAGATTGCCGGGGATAATTCGCCGGAGGAGATGGGATATTCCGTCTCAATGATGGAGGACAGCCCATAGGCGTCCCGGGTAGCCTTGATATGGTGATTAATATAGGGGGCTTCCCGTACCAGTTGGTTGGGATTGACCACAAACTTTTCAAAGAGCCCCCCTATAATCCCGCCGGTGACAGCGACCAGGATTAAAATGGCCGGGGCAGCCAGAAAGAGGCGGAATTTCTTAAGGCGAATATTAACCAGGGCTAAAATAACCAGAAGCAGGCCAAGGATGCGCTCGATTTTTAATAAGGGCAGTTGGATATTAACATCGGTATAGCCGGCGCCATAATGGGATTCGGAGGGTGAGATCAAAAGGTCGGCCATAGCCAGGCCGCGGGTTAAAGCATACCAGAGGAGGATAATGGCGAGCAGGATAGAAAAGTGAGTAAGAGCTTTAGGCGAGAGCCTGGTCTTTAAGCCGGCAAAATTTATGGCACTGCCGATTAAATAGCCTGAAAGGACGATTATGACGGTGAAGAAAAGCAGGCTGAAAATAGAGGTGCTCAGCAGGGAGTATAAAGGATATTTAAAGAAATAGTAGGAGAGGTCCCGGCCCAAGATAGGATCTACCTGCCCGGTTGGGGCGGAATTTAGAAAGAGCATGACTTTATCCCACATCCGGGGCAATGCCCAGACCCAAAAAAGAGAAAGGCCGAAAGCAATGAGGATTAGGATTTTTTTGCTGAGGCTGAATTCCCGTTGGATGACCTCAATCCCGGCCACCATACGTGGGCGTCTTTTAAGGCGGAATTGATCAGCCATAGGCAGAACGTTAGCCAGGAGGAAGATAAAGCCCAAAAGCCAAAAGACGAATTTGACTAAGAGTTCGCCGAGGATTGGCTTAATGAAAACTTGGGTTAGCCCTAAGCTTTGGTACCATAAGTAATCGGTGTAATAAGCAATGATGATTGCCAGCGCAACCAGCAATATTACTAGCAGCCCGGCAATTTTATAGTATTTGCGTTTCATTTTTTACCTCCCAATAATCATTAAGATATAAGGGATAAGTTCTAACGAAGTCAAATAAAAAAGCTTGCTAATACTAGCTTAGCATATGGGTGGACAGTCCGTCATTAGATTATTAAGTAGTATTTTGGAGAATTACTGAGGGGAGATATCCGTTGTTCTAAGATGTTTATAAAGTGCTGTTCAAAGGTGACACTATATAGTATTATATGGAAAAGGGGGTGATTGCCATGTATGGTATTAAACGTCAATTGCCCGAGGCTCTTGTGAAAAAGATTCGCGAGTTTTTTACGGATTATCCGCAGGTTGCCGCGGTTTATTTATTTGGTTCATATGGAACGGAGTACCAATTGCCTACTAGTGATTTGGATTTAGGAGTTGTTTTTGTTGAGGATCCTACATTTAAAGAGGTGCTGGCGATAGATGCTGAGTTAACGAGCTTCCTTCATACCGATAGGATTGATCTTATTAATCTTAACCAAGCTCCTTTAAGTTTGCAGTACCGAGTTTTAAGGGAAGGAGTACTGCTCCTGGAAAATAATTATCTTGTCAACAGTAATTTTATTGAAAAAGTGACTAAATACTACTGGGATTATAGCATTAGTCACAGGAAGTTTATGCAGGATTATGAGGCTTCGCTTAAGGAGGCTTACTCAAATGGTAGATAAAGATATTCTGCAGAAAAAGGCCCAATATATTGAACAAACCCTTGCTAAACTAAGGATTTTGCGGGAGAAGACTAGCGTTGAATTTCTAGGTAGTTTTCAAAATGTCGATGCGGCTAAACATAATTTACAAGTGGCTATTGAAGCAATAATTGATATTTGTAACCACATTGTAGCCAGAGAACGCTATGGTTTACCTAATAGTTCTGTCGAATCCATAGATTTGTTATTTAATCACGGTATTCTAGATGAAGAATTAACAAAAAGGTTACGATCGATGGTTAAGTTTCGCAATAGAATTGTCCATCTTTATCAGGAAGTTGATGACCAGCAGGTTTATAGAATTTTACAAGAGGACCTTAAGGATTTCGAAGCATTTCTTGGAGTAATAAACCGGAAATTTCTGATTTAAGGCTTCATTAGCTTTGCGGGTCAAAAGGCTAATAGTTAGATGCGGAAGTTTAGCCGAATAATCCCTACTCGGACCAGGGCTTTGAAGAATATTAGGGCTAGGGGGAAGAGGAAGACTCCCAGTACTCCCATAAATTTAAAGCCAACCCAGATGCTTATTAATGTGGCGATGGCACTTAAACCAATACGTTCACCTAATATTTTCGGCTCCAATACTCTTCTGATTACTAAGATAATTAAATAGAGGATGATTAAGCCAAGGCCTAAGAAAACATTGCCCCGTAAGAAGGAGATTATTGCCCAAGGCATAAGTACTGAGCCTGTTCCTAAGACGGGCAGGACATCAACTAAGACAATAATGAAGGAGATAATAACGGAATATTTGACTTTCAGGAATGACAGGCCAATGAATGCCAGGATAAAGGTGATGGTGCTTAAGATTAGCTGGGCTTTGAGGAAACCAAAAGTTGCTTTGCGCAAATCGCCTAGTATATAGATAACTTTGCGTTTGGAAGAATCTTTAAAGAAAGAATAAAAACGGCGGTGAATATTATCCATCTGAAAACCAAAAAGGAAAACAGCTAACAAATAAATAAGAACCAGGAAGAAAATATTCGGTATAGCCTTAGAGAGGGTATATGTATAATCCACAACTTTGGCCACCAGATTGACATTGGTGAGGTTATGAATGGTCGACATAATCATCTGGTTAATCTGGGAGGCGGTTTCAGGAGGCAGTAAGCGAATTGTGTCTTGAATTTGCTGGGAAAGATTTAAAAACCAGAGTTGGATATCGGGACCGTTGGACTGGATAAAGTGCAGTAAGCCCAGGAATTGAACATATATTTTGTTCATTATGAAATAAATCAAGAAACCAAAGGTAACTAAAAAGAGAATGTTGGCAATGATTATCGATACGTACTTGTTGAGTTTGAATTGTTTTGTTAGCCAATCACTAAGGGGTTCGAGAGCCAGAGCGGTCATGTAGGCCAGGATGAAAGGTACGAAGTGAGGAAAAATTTTGTAAAGACCATAGGGAATAAGTATGGTGGCGATAATGATTACTACTGCTATAAAGACCCTTTTTGAATAATCCAATAAACTTAACATAGCTTCATTCCTTCAATAATATCTTTATTCCTATTATTTTTATATTGTTGTATATTATTTTTATATTATAGGAAAATATTGAAATATGCAATGAGGGACTAAGAACTTAGGAGGAGACGAGGATGATAATTAGCCAACGTTTCAAGTTACTTTTTGTCCTTTTATTAGTTGCCTGTTTTACTTTGGGAGTACCCCTCGCCGCTTACGGCGCGGATAACTCAGCCTTGGCCGAAGTCAGGGAACTGCTCCGAAACGATTATGTAGATCCTGTTCCCGAAAATGTTTTAAGCGCTCCTACTATTGAGGAGATGCTGAAAAGGCTGGGGGACCCCCATACACAGTACTTAACGAAAGAAGAGTATAAGCAGTTTATTAATACTTTAGACAGAGCCTTTTCGGGGGTAGGGGTGGAATTGGAGGTTGTTCCTGAAGGGGTGCTTGTAACTAGAGCCATAGAAGGCTATGGAGCGGCTAAAGCCGGCATAAAGACCGGAGATATAATTTACGAAGCAGATGGAAAATCCTTAGCGGGCAAAACTGCCGAGTATTGTGTTTCCCTTCTTAGGGGGCCTGAGGGTAGTAAAGTTCAACTCAAAGTAAAAAGAGGCAGTCAAAACTTGGCTTTTGCTGTCGAGAGAATGCTTATTGAGATGCCGTTAGTGGAAAGTGAGGTTTTGGAGAACCATATAGGCTATATTGCTGTTTATTCTTTTGGGCAGGATACGGTAGCTGAGTTTGCTGAGCATGCTAAAGCCCTTAAAGATAAAGGAGTATGTTGCTGGATTATTGACCTTAGAAACAACGGCGGTGGTTATACGCAAGCGGCTTTGGAATTGTTGGGATATTTTATTGAAGATAAATCTGCTCTGATCTTAAAAGACAAGTCTGTTTCTGCTATCAGCTATAATGCGGTGAAACAAAACTTCACACTGGAAGGGCCTATTATTTTTTTAACCAATCGTTATACTGCCAGTTCTTCAGAAATTGTAAGCGCGGCTCTTAAAGACCATAATAAAGCGTTCCTGCTTGGGGAAAAAACATATGGCTCCGGTCGAGTTAAAGCCTTGATACCGCTGTCTAACGGCGACTATTTAAAGATGACAGTTAATAAGTTTTATTCACCCCTTAATAAGCCGATTGACAATGTAGGCATAGCTCCGCATTTGGAGCTTACCGGAGTAGACGAACTTCAGGCTGCCGTATTCCTTTTAAAAGACTACAAGAAAGAGGCTGTTCAAGCGGCAACGAAGAATAAAACAGGTTACCTTCAAATTAAGGCAGGAGATAGGTTTTTTGTGTCGTCATTACAAAATTTAAAAAAAGCCGAGTATTGGCAGGCCGGCCGGAGAATATTGGAGAAAGTCAAAGCCGAGGATTTAAGGCTTGGGGGCAAAGATGGCTGGGAAACCATACCGAAAGATTATTTAAAAAACCTGTGGGAGCTTTATTACCAAGGCTATATTGAAGCCGGCAATCTTCCGGAAATTCCTTTAGATAAGGTTTTTACATTAACCTTCACTAAGGATATGGATTGGCGGTCGGTAAGTGCCGATAAAATTGAGCTGATAAACAGCGTAACGGGAGAAAGAATCGACACTAAGTTAACATTTGTTGACAAACGGGTTATGACTGTAACGCCTAAAGCCAAACTTCAAGCTGACACCGAGTACTGGCTGGTTATTCATCCGTCAATTATAGATGTCGCAGGCAAGAACATTATAGGAGGAGTGGCTATAGCAAGGACGGTTAAATAAGGGTTAAGTAAGAGTTAAGTAACGGAAGCTCCCTCCGGCGGTGACGGTTGTAGCTTTTGTTCAAATTGTAACAAGTAATGTATAAAAATAACCTCTTTTGGGAAAGTATAGTAATACATTTTTCCTAAGAGGTGATTTTTTTGGAAGACCGACGATGCCGTAAGCTCAAGGCTTTACTCCTGAGTACGGTGATCATCCTGAGCGTTTCTGTCCAGAGCGCTGCTGCTGCACCTGAAAAATCAACCGATAATATTTTGGAAGGATTTAAAAGTTTCAAAGAGACTTTTTACTCTTTAACTGCCGGTGAAGATAATCAGGTTTTCAAGTTTATTCGCCAGGTATTTAAGAGTGGAATAAAAGAAAAAGGGTTACAAAAGACTTCTAAGAACAGTTTGGAGAATGAGATTGTATTTGTAATTGAACAGTTACCTTTAAAGGAAGTGCAGAACCGCAAACTAGCCTCCAAGACTGCAGTTAACGAACAAAACCTTTCCCGCAGTGCGGGTGCTGTTACCCGGGATGACCTGGAAATTTTAGCTCGTATCATTTATGCTGAAGCCAGGGGTGAAAGCTTTGAAGGTCAGGTGGCAGTGGGAGCCGTAGTTTTAAATAGGGTCCAACACCCTGATTTTCCAAAAACAATTCGGGAAGTGATTTATCAGCCCGGACAGTTTACTGCGGTGAAAGACAAACAAATCGAACTGACTCCGGACGAAAGGGCTTACCAAGCTGCTCAGGCCGCTCTGGAAGGACTTGACCCAAGTAATGGCGCTCTTTATTATTACAACCCTAAAACAGCGACAGATAAATGGATTAGAACCCGCAGTGTAATCCGCAATATCGGAAATCATTGCTTCTGTGTGTAAGAGGCTTATATGTGTATAAGAGGCTTCTGCATTTAACCTAGCCGGTCCGGCTAGGTGTTTTTTATGGGAGTAACTTCTAGAGCAGTCCCTTCATATTATGTCTTAGTAAGATTAGAGCAGTTTTTCGACATATGGGAGGGACAATGATGATAGGACATAACAGATTCGGCTTGTTTTCGAAAGCCCCCGGAAGCCTTAGCGGTCCTGGCCCAATGGGCCCGCGTCAGCTAACACTGTCACCGGTCGGAGGCTTTTCGGGTAATGGGGTGGCCACAATTGGTTTGGATAATACTTTTTCCTTGCTGGCCCATTTGCCGCCGCCTCATACTATCAACCCATACGCTCCGGCTGTTTATGCCGCTTATCTGGTGGATGCCAAAGGGAAAAACGGTTTTTATGCCGGAACTTTAAGGCCGGCGGGCAACGGGATGTATCAGGTGAATTTCCGGAGCCCTGTTCCCCTTGTACATTACGACAAGGTTGTTGTTTCTCTGGAGAGTCCTCAAGCAATTGGGCAGGCTCCCCAAGGGCCGATTGTAATGAAAGTGAAAGAAGGATTGTTAGATAGCTTGGGACCGGTTAAGAAAATGGGCAGCGAGATGTGGGGCAGGGTTAAAGGGTTTGTTGGCAGCCGTTTGGGCGGCAAGAGCGAGGGAAGCCCGGAAGAGCTTCCTGCGGGCGACGGGCAGCCTACTTCCTTCCTGTATCAGTACACTCCCGCTCCGCCACAGGGGATGGCACCTCATGGGCCTCAGCCCCGGGGTCAGTACTATCCTGCTCAACCTCAGCCGCAAAGCCCATACTATCCAACCCAACCTCAACCCCAGAACTGGTACTATTCTGCCCAGCCTCAAGCACAGGGCCGGTATTATCCCGCTCAACCTCAACAAGTTCAGCAGCCTGCCCAGGTTCAACAACACCAGCAGACGCAACAACCTCAGCAGGCACCAAGCCCTGAAGTTTCAACCCATTCTCCAACTGAGGTTATTAATCACTCCAGCGCGGAGCAAGCTCCTGGCAATTTGCCTCAACAGCCAAAAGAGGGGAGCACTCTTGGCCAGAGTGAGTAATGTAAGTCTTTCTTGTAATTAGATAATTCAGGTTTGTATTATTGATAATAGAGTGATTTGGGTTTTACATCATGAAAATAGACGATTTAAGTTTTACATTATGAAAATAGACGGTTTAAGTTTTACATCATGAAAATTGACGATTTAAGTTTTGTTTTACGGAAATAGATTAATATAAGTTTAATATAAGTTTTTTTAGCCGTAGTTAACAAGATGGTTAAGTACGGTGTTTTTTTCCAAAAAAATAAAAAAAATAAGCCCCAGAATAGCCTACAATAAATAACTCCAATAAATAAGCACAGTAAATAACCAAAATAAATAACTTTGGTTAATATTAATTAGCTTTAAAGTGGGGGGCAAGAATGAAATAGAGCATTAAGGCGGCTAGGGGAACTAAAAATCCAGGCATATTTTTGATCTGTTTGAGCTGGATGGTATATAAGGTGGATGCTTTGCTTGTGGGGGCGGTAAACGGTGAACTAAAAGAAATGTTAAAGGCCAAGCCACTGGGAAGAAGGGGTGTCGACTCTTCCGGCTGCTGTTGATTTTGCCGGTTAGACTCCCTAGAGGCAGGGGTTGAAGACTGCCCTAAAGCATATCTCAAAGCGTTTAAATCCGGGAGGCCGGTGTTATAGCCCAGGGAGATCAGATTGTAAGATGGGCCGTAATACCATTTGACCAGAAAAGCGGTAATAAACTCCAGAATAACAATAATAACGTAGGCATAAGGGATTTCTTTTTTAAAGAAAGGGATTATGAGGGTTGAGGCCGGGCTTTTCTCATGGTGAAAAAAGCTTTGGGAGATCAGAAGAGATATGAAAAGAGGAACAGTATGGGGGGAATTAGTTGTGGCGTTAGAGGCGGCAGAATTCCTTACTGAATTTGCTTTGGATGAGGTATGAGCTGAATTTGCCGATGGAGAAGTGCCATGGTCAAAATTTAAGCTATGTTGTTCTGGAAACAATGGCATTAGTACCTTTTCCCCCCAAAATAGTTTAAACATTGACATTTTAGAGCAGTGGTCAAGGAGCTGAGAGATTAGCTGCCTTTTTTAGAGCCTCCAAGATTAAATCCTTCCGGTAGTTTGAATCCATCAGGTAGTTTAAATCCTTCCGGCATATTGAGTCCTTCCGGCAATTTAAACCCTTCCGGGACCTCCATCTTTGGTCCTTCTTTGCCGCCGCTAATATTGTCCAGGAGCTGTTGAGCCAGGTTTTTGAGTTCTTGCGGCAAAGGCAGTTGGTCGGCGCTGGGCATTCCGAAAATTGTGGTCGTTATGGTCAGGTTGACGGTGGCCATAAGTCTTTCAAAGTCTTGTTGGCAATTGAAAAAAGTACGAATGGAAGGATATTGTCTCATAAGACGCATTTTCAGGTCTATTAGGGCTACAGAATCCTTTTCGGAAGGTATTTTGCTGAACATTTGAGCTGTCACTAAATTGCGTTCTTTTTCCTGATACTCTGCAAATGCTTTTGCTGCTGCAGGGTCTTTTTGAATTTCGGCTTCGGCTTCTTTGAGTTTAATTAATTCCGGAGTTTTGAGAAGCGCTTCGCCGAGTTCGCGCGCTTTGGCAATGTATTCCATTCTAAATAAGGACACCTCCTTTGTATCAAGTTATGCAATCCGTAAGGTTTGAGTGTCTTTATTACTAGTCCTTTTTGATTGGAAAAGTCGCGAGCTATTTGGTTTTTGGCGGAGCCATTTAGGGTGGGAAGAACAGGAAGTTCTTTGTGTTAGGACAATTTTTTTGGTGGTTAACAGTTGGGCCGTCATGTATGACGAAGCAGGGAATTTGCTTGAGGATTTAAGGAGTTTTGGAAGGAATTAAGATAATTTTGTAGAAAAGTACGTAAAAGGAGGTATGAAAATGCGTATCTACCGTTTGCAGATTCGGATAATTCAGCTTTCGGTTATTTTAACCATGATTATCATGGTTTTTGGTTTAGTAAATGTTTGGCTTGCAAATGGGGAGTCTGTACCTGCCGGAGGTGAGGATCCTATTACCGGCGGCAACCAAAATCCTACAGAAACACAGGTCCCTCAGACTGAGGATCCGGGAGAAAAGAATAAGCCAGTAAACACCAAGATTGTCTGTCTCGGTGATTCTTATACCATTGGCTGGCCGGGTGAAGCCAAAAATTCTTGGCCGGCTCGTCTGGCTGAAATTTTAAAGGTAGAAGTAATTAATGCTGGCAAGACTTATCAGAATACCGGCGATTTATTGGAACGGTTTGAACAGGATGTTGTAGCCCATCAACCGGGGCGGGTGATAATCTTTGCCGGAGTAGGGGATGCTTTAAGAGACAAGCCTTTTGAAGAGTTTCAAAGCAATATTAAGGCTCTGGTAGAAAAAGCTGAAGCCAACCATATCATCCCTATACTGGCTTATACCATTCCCTATCCGGGGACTGAAGAGTTATATAAGGCTTACCGGGAATGGGAAGAAGCCTATGCCTTAGAAAAGAAAATAATGGTGCTGGACTTTAAGCAAGTCCTCTTTGACGAGGATGGAAAGATAATAAAGGATTATGCCGACAAGAATTATCCCAATTATCCTAATAAAGAGGGGCATGCAGCCATGGCCGATTATGCGGCCAGAGTACTGCAGTAAAAGCCGGTGGGGTAAAAAATTAATGAGGTAAAAAGGTCGCGATTATAGTAAAAAAGACGAATCCCAGGATTCCGCCTAAATAAGCCCAAAGAGGGTGGCGTTCCCGGGCTAAGGGCAGCAGTTCGGCTAAGACTAAAAAAGCCATAGCCCCAGCCGCCAGAGAGACGAAAAAGCAAAGAGAAGTATGTACTATTCCTAAAGCCAGTTTGCCTAGGAGCGCCCCAAGGGGCGTAAAGAAGGCGATGATGAAGGTTAAAGCTAAAATCTTGCTACGGCGTATTCCGGCCATGATGAGGGGAGTGGCTGTAGCCATTCCTTCCGGTAAATTATGCAGGGCAATACCCATGGCGATTAATGTGCCTAGATGTCCGGTTGATTCCTGGCCAACGGCAATGGCCATGCCTTCCGGTATATCATGTAAGGCTATCCCGGAGGCAATAAGCAGGCCTAATCTTTTTAAACGGTTACGGCGGTTTGGAATGAGGCTTTGTTGTTTCCGTTTAAGGAATTTATCGGCTGCTGACAAAAAAATTATGCCAATGAGAAAACCTGCTAAAAACTGAAAGGGTTGTTTGTAACCCAGGGCTACTGGTATCAGGTCCCAAATGACCACTGCAAGCATTACGCCGCCGGCTCCGGCTAAGAGCGCCGAAAGCATTCTTTCCGGGGGATGTCCCAAAAAGAGAACAATTAAACACCCCAGGGTGGTTGCCAACCCTGCTATGGTGCTGATATATAAAAGGTAGATAGGAGACTGGTTAACTAAAAGCATCTTCTTTTCTCCTGAGAATTTATTTTCCTGGGAAATTCCTTGAAAAAATACTTTAATACTTTAAAGCTTCTTTAAAATTTCATTTAGTCCGTTAAATTTTGTAAGAAATTCTCTTGAAATCTCAGTTAATATTTCGTTGAAACCTCTGTTATGACTTATATTTTCCCTGCTTAAAAGTATTCGGGTTGTATAAAAAAATTCTTTATTGGTAATAAATACCAGTAAAGAATTTTTTATTTTCAATATTAAAACTTATAGTTTGAAGAATTATTGTTTTAGATCTTTTCTTGGGAATTTTATGGGGAGAGAGTAAAGTGTTCAGCGCTAAGATGTTTAAGAGAAAAGTTAGAGGGACCGGTTTAGAGAAGAAAAGGATTTGTTTGGGATTGGTTTTCGCAGTTAGCTTGGGGTTTTTCTGCCTGCTTTTAGTGTCGGACATATTCTCAGGTCAGAAAGAGATAGTTGCTTGGCAGGACTTAAATCCGCTAAAGGCCGGTTCACAGGACGAATTATTTGAGTTTGCTGCGAGTTATTGGAAGGATAGGGGAGAAATTATAAATATAGAGCCTGATATTAACCCTGAGAGTATAATCAGGTTTCATGTCCTTGCTAATTCAGATAGTGCGGAAGACCAGAACCTTAAGTATGCGGTACGGGATGCAATTTTAAAACAAATAGGTCCAAGGCTTGCCGAGTCTACATCTTTGGAGCAATCCCGGGAAATCATCCGGGAAGTGGAAACTGAGTTGCTTACGGTTGCCGAGGAAGTGGTGAAAGAGTGGGGGAAAGATTACCCAGTTACCATGGAGTATGGGAAGAAAGTTTTTCCCACCAAATCCTATGGGAATATAGTCCTTCCCGGAGGTACTTATGAAGCGGTGCAGGTGAAGATCGGCGAAGCCCGGGGTGCCAATTGGTGGTGTGTTTTGTTTCCTCCTTTGTGTTTCGTAAATGTGGAGGAGCCGGATACAATTAACAAAGATGTTTTGGCCGGTCAAAAAGCTGAGGATATTTCCAGGGATACTTCCAAGGACATTTCTAAGGTGAATGAAACTGGCGACGCTCAAGAAACTAAGTGTACCTGGAGTAAATTAACTTATAAAGGAAAGAAAGTTGGTTTCTATTTAAGCAAATTTTTCAAAGGTTTTTAAAGCTTTAGCCACTCCTAGGAAAAGCAGGAGGGCTTTTTTATATTTCCGGTCAAAGGTGATTCTATAATTTCTGGACAAAGCATATTTGTATTTTAAGGAATTTTTGTTGATGAAAGGAGATGTTAAGGATGCGGAAACCAGGGCTCCTCTTTACTTTCTTTTTGTGTGTTGCAGCCATATTATTATTAGTAGGCTGTAATATTCTAGATAACCTGGTCAAAGATGGCGGCGGTTCGGCGCCATTAAGCCAACTTTTAAACAGGTTTCAAGGCGAGAAGGGCAATAATGATGCAACTGCTGTCATTACTACTCCACAACAAGGGGAGAGTACCATTAAATTGTTTTTTGCGGATAAGAGCGGAACCCAATTGATTGAGGTTTACCGGACCATCCCGAAGACTTTGAGCCTTGCCAAGGAGACAGTGTGTCAATGGCTTATGGGGCCCACCGGCGGGCAAGGGGATGTTTATGCCGTTGTTAATCCTGCTACCAGTTTGCGCAGTATCAACATTAAAAACGGAATTGCAATTGTGGATTTAAGTAAAGAGTTTTTAGAGCCGTACAGCAATATAGCCCCGGAAATTGCCCTGTATGGTTTGGTAAATACTTTGACCCAGTTCCCGACAGTTGAACTGGTCAAAATTAGAATCGAAGGCCAGGATATTAATATGTACCGGGGTTTGGATTTAAGTAATCTTCGATTTCGCCATGATTTGATAGGTTTTTCGGCTGGGCCCCTACCGCAAGGGGCTTCAATGGGGGATAATGAAGAGCCCCTAACTCAGGATGTACTCATTGCCGGATTAGGAAAGGAAACAGGTGCCGAGTCGGAGGAAAAATATGAAGAAGAGCCAAAGGACGGTTCGGGGGCTAGGGAAGTTATTTCCCCAAGTACAATGAACCTTTTTACTCACTAGGAGAAAGGTTTAGGTTGGAAGTGAAGATTTTAGGTTAAGAAGAGGAAAATTTAGGTAAAGAAAGGGATATATTAGGAGAATTTTTTGCAAATTCAAGGTTAATTAAGTCAAAAATTTTGACTTCTTGAAAATTTATATGGTTTTTATTTCCTGCATATGGTAGTATAATTATACTTGATTATACTTAATATTTTTAAAATTGTGATTATATATTAAGAGTGGGGTGTTTAAATGCTTGAGAACAGAGATTTAGCAGGTCATTTGGATAGTTTGCTGCAAAGACTCAGCGTTTTAACCCACAGGCAGAAGAACCAATTTGCCGAGGAGATTGGAATCTCTCGCCAGCAGTTCGATGTTTTGTGCATTATTTATGAAAAAGGGCAAATAACGATGGGCGAACTGTGCAAGGAAATATCTTCAGCCTGTAGTACGGCAACGGATTTGGCTGATAAACTGGAAAGGGCAGGGTATGTTGAGAGGATTAGAGAAAAAAGGGATCGCCGGGTAGTAAGGCTTAATATTTTGCCTAAAGGTGAAAAAATTATCAAAGCTGTTGTTGAGCAGAGAGCTGAGAGGCTTAGCAGTATCATGAATTCTTTTGAAGAAGAAGATTTAAAAAATACAATTTCATTTTTGGAAACTTTAACGGACAAATTAGAGAGATTATAAGTCCAGTAGGATAAACTGAGAGGATAAGCCTGGTAGAATAAGCTGAGAGGATAAGAATTTAAACATTTTTGTTCCTGTTGTTTGGACAAAAATGTTTTTGTTTATTATGCTATACTAGGATAGATGATTGCCGGCGAGAATTATAAAGAATGAAATCTCTACTGCTTTGATGGAGGTAAACGTGAAAATAATTAGTGTTCAAGAGATTATTGCTGCAGTGGAAAAGCTTTGTATTGAGGCCAATTGTGTTCTCAATTCCGATTTGCAAGCCGCCCTGGAAAAAGCTTTGTCTACTGAGGAATCTCCTCAAGGGCGGGAAGTAATCGAGTTATTGTTAAGAAATGCCCAAATAGCAGCCGAAGAAAAGATGCCAATTTGCCAGGATACCGGTATGGCGGTACTTTTTGTTGAAGTGGGGCAGGATTTGCAGGTTGTTCAAGGGTCCTTGACCGAAGCCCTGAATGAAGGTGTCCGTAGGGGCTATAAAAAAGGTTACCTGCGCAAATCTGTTGTCAAAGATCCTTTGGAAAGGGTTAATACCGGGGACAATACTCCAGCGGTTATTCATTATGACATTGTTCCTGGGGACAAACTGATCATAACAGTAGCTCCAAAAGGTTTTGGCAGTGAGAACATGGGGGCTTTAAAAATGTTGAAACCTTCCGATGGCTTGGCAGGTGTCATGAATTTTGTGGTTAATACTGTTGACCAAGCCGGGGCAAATCCCTGTCCGCCAATTATTGTCGGAGTGGGAATTGGCGGTACCATGGAAAAAGCTGCTCTCCTGGCCAAAAAAGCGCTCCTGAGGCCTATTGGGACAAGCCACCCTGATGCTTTCTATGCCCAAGTGGAAAAAGAATTGCTTCGCAGGATTAACAGTCTGGGAATTGGCCCTCAAGGTTTCGGCGGCAGGAATACGGCTTTAGCTGTGCATGTGGAAACCTTTCCTACTCATATTGCCGGTTTGCCTGTTGCCGTGAATATTAATTGCCATGTGGCCAGGCACAGGCGGGTTGTTTTGGAAGGGAGGGAATCCGCCGATGAACACCACAGTTAATAATAAGGAACAGTTTACAGTTAATAATAAGGAACAGTTTAT
Organism: Peptococcaceae bacterium; assembly: GCA_012839895.1. GTDB lineage: Bacteria > Bacillota > Desulfitobacteriia > Desulfitobacteriales > Syntrophobotulaceae > DUML01. The sequence continues at coordinate 27,153 of DUML01000046.1, forward strand.
TGAAGAAATGCGAATTAAAACTCCTTTTGGAGAAGAGACAGTCGCTTCGTTAAAATGCGGGCAAAAAGTCCTCTTAAACGGTGTCATATATACGGGGCGGGATGCTGCCCATAAGAAAATGGTTGAGGCTTTAGAACGCGGCGAAGAACTACCTTTTGACATTACGGGTCAGGTGATTTATTTTGTGGGGCCAACCCCTGCTCCGGCAGGCAAAGTGATTGGTTCGGCAGGGCCAACCACCAGTGGCAGAATGGATGCGTATTCTCCTTTGCTTATTGCCAGGGGTTTAAAAGGGATGATCGGCAAAGGTCCCCGTTCCCGGGAAGTAATTGAGGCTATGCGGAAGTATAAAGCGGTTTATTTGGGGGCAATAGGCGGGGCAGGCGCTCTTTTGGGGGCGTGCATCAAGGAAGCGGAAATAATCGCCTACCCTGAGCTGGGGACTGAGGCTATCCGCCGCTTGGTCGTGGAGGATTTTCCGGCTATAGTTTTAATTGACAGTACCGGGCAAAACCTTTATGAATTAGGGAAGGCCAAATACCGGGTATCACCCTGAGTGCGAAGCATTTAAGGGTATTGATTATTTTGAATGGCTCCCTTATAATGGTAATAAGTAAACACAAGGTTTGGCGGGTATTACGCTACCTTGTGTTTTTTTTATGGGGTAAAGGGTGTAGATGATGGGCAGATATTTTTAAAGGATATTTAAAGATTATTAAAGAAAAGGAGTCCGAAATTATGAAGAAATTAAAAATAACCATTAATGCCGGACACGGCTTAAAGAATTCCGGGGTATATGATCCAGGTGCCATAGGCCCCGGAGGTTTACGGGAAGCTGAGCAAAACCTGGAGGTGGCCAAGATCTTGGAGAAAAAACTCCAAGCTCGAGGGTTTGAGACTTTACTAATTCAGGATGGGGATTTGAATGATGTTGTCCGGGAGTCAAACCGGTGGCAAGCCGATTACTTTATAGCCTTGCACTGCAATGCCTCGACAGCATCCACCGCCGAAGGGGTGGAAACCTATGCCTGGCTGCCGGGCGGTATGGGGGAAAGGCTCGCCAAGGCTATTCAAAAAGAACTTGTCCTGGCTACTGGGTTAAGGGACCGGGGAGTAAAATATGCTAACTTTCGAGTGCTTAAAGACACGGACTGCCCGGCTGTTTTGGTTGAAGCCGGTTTTATTACCAATCCAAATACGGAAAAACTGATGCGACAGGATGTTTTTGACGAGAAAGTGGCGGGAGCAATTGCCCGGGGGTTGGAAGAAGCTGCTTTCAACAGAACTGTTATTAAATAGAAATTATCGCAGGAAAAAGCTAATCCTTGCCGAATTATCATTAACCATGGAGGGGAATGAAATGGCAAGGATACAAACTGCTAAGGACGCTATTCGTCGGATTTGGAGCTTTTCCAAAGCATTGGATTTAGCCCTGGTTGATGAAGAGATCCAGAAAGGTTTGCAGATAGATATTGGTTATCGGCACGGGGAAAAAGTCGGTTACCTTTGTCTCCGGTTAGGAGAACTTATAGGTATTAGGGGCAAGGAGCTTTTTCTTTTGCTTATTGGCGGCCTAATGCATGATATTGGTGCGGTAGGGGGCTTTGCCCAGTATCATGGTGATTATCGATTAATGCAAAAACATTCTGAGCTGGGAGCGAAAATTTTGGAAGGTTTGTCTTTGGGGGAGACCTTGGTAGAAGCAATAAGATACCATCACCAGACGCCGGGGGACCATCAAAGCGAATCCTTAATGGCGAAGATTATTGCTTTTGCTGATAAGCTGGATATCATTATGACAACCAAAAGGGATATTTACAAGGAGAAGGACGACATTGTTCGTCGAATGAATTCTTTGGTGGGGGAGGAAGTTTATCCGGAGGTTTTCCCTGCTTTTCACCGCTTGACCGGCGAAGAGGCTTTTTGGTTGGACCTGGAAGGGGATTTGTTGGAGGCTACTCTTGATTTTCTTTTTAAGAAGATAGATGACGCCTACTGCTTTGAATCGGAAGAGATTTGCAACTTAATTCAGGGGCCTTCTTTTACTGTCCGGCTGGCGGAGACTTTTGCAGCTTTGATTGACCAGAAGAGTGCTTATACCGGCAGGCATTCACGTTCAGTGGCGGAGACTGCCACAAAACTTAGCGAAGGTTTGGGTTGGTCAAGGGAAATGTGTCAGGAAATGAGATTAGCCGGGTTGTTACATGACTTGGGGAAACTGGCTGTTCCCCGCAAAATTCTGGATAAAGAGGCTGCTCTTGATGCCGGGGAAGCCCGGATTATTAGGACTCACACTTATTATTCCTACCATCTGCTGCAGGCTGCCGGTTTTTCCCGTAATATTGTGGAATGGGCGGCATATCACCATGAGCGGCTGGACGGCCAAGGTTATCCTTTTCACTTGGCCGGAGAACTTCTTCCTGTAGGCGCCCGCATTATGACTATTGCCGATATGTTTGTAGCTTTAACTGAAGACAGGCCTTACCGAGCGGGCCTCTCCAAAGAGGAAGCTTTGGCTATTGTGGCCGGGGGGATTGGAAAAAATGTAGACGGGGAGTTGGTTGAGGCTGCCCGGGAAATTTTATTATAGTAAGAGCATTATTGTTAGAGTGTTATATTTTGTTAGAGTGCAATTTTTTGAGTGTTATTGTTAACGTGCTATATTTTGAGCGTTATATTTTGCGTGTTTTACTTCAGATTAATTATGAGTTAGAATTTATTTAATGCGAATTAGTCAATTCAGGGAAGTGAGCTTTTTGTTTTATTCCTTTGAGCTGGAGAAGTATCTGGAAGATTTGCTGCCGCCCAGAGATGAGCTGCTTTTGGAGATGGAAAAAGTAGCATTAGAGGAGACTATTCCTGTAGTGACTCCGGCTGTAGGCAATTTTTTGCAAATGCTGGTGGAGATTAGTGGCGCCCGTTCGATCTTGGAAATAGGGACGGCTATCGGTTATTCTACTGTTTACTTGGCGAGGGGCGCGCGACAGACCGGCGGGAAAGTGTTGACGCTGGATATGAATAAAGGGAGGCTTCAGAGGGCCGTAGAATATTTGCAGAAAGCCGGGCTTGCTGATTTGGTGGAGTTTTCGGCCGAAAATGCTTTAAAATACTTGCCCCGGCTTTCCCGGCAGTTTGATTTGATCTTTGTGGATGCAGCCAAAGGAGAGTATCAGGAGTATTTAGAGTTACTGATTCCCCTGCTGGTTCCCGGTGGGCTCCTGGTTGTCGATAATGTACTTTTTCGGGGCTGGGTTGTCCCAGGTGCGGTTTTTGACAGCAAATATGACCGTATGGTCGGAGCCATGCGAGGTTTTTTGCGCCATTTAGCGGAGATGCCGGGGTTTAGGGTGAGTATTCTGCCTTTCGGTGATGGTCTGGCTCTAGCCAGGCGCAGTCTGGAGTAAGAGGCTAAGCCTTTTTAAGAGAGGTAATTTTATGTTGGCAAAAAGATTCGGAAGAAGTTTGCTGGCCTTTTTCAGTGCCTTAATTTTAAGCGCAGTGCTGCTGTTAACAGCTATTGAAATAAATGCTTTTGACCTTGACTTTTTCCGTTCCGAGTATGTCAAACTTAATACTGCGGAAGCTATTGGGATCAGCGAGCCGGAACTAATGCAGACCACGGAGCTGCTTTTGGCCTATATTAAAGGGGAGCAGCAGGATTTAAGGATTAAAGCTGTGATTAAAGGTGTTGAGCGGCAAGTATTTAACCAGAGAGAAATTGACCATATGGTTGATGTGCAAAGGCTTTATGCTGTTGCCCATTGGTTGAGAAACAGCGGAATAGTAATGTTGTTCCTTTTCTTAGGGTTGCTGCTTTTTTTAACAGGCAGGAAATTTTGGCAATTCTTGGCTCGCGGCTATTTGGCAGGGGCGACTGTTTTTCTGCTTTTTTTAGGTGCGATTGCTCTGGCTATTTCCAGGGATTTTCTTTGGTTTTGGAATAACTTTCATTATTTGATTTTTACTAATGACCTTTGGATTTTGAACCCGGAAACTGATATTTTGATACAGATGGTACCCGAACAATTTTTTTTGGACTTGGTAGTCAGGATTATTATCTCATTTGGCCTGGCTTTGCTGGGTTTAGCCGCCTTGGCAGGATTTTATCTTTATAGAAAAAGTAAAAATAGTTATAAAAATATAAAGGTGTAAAAATAAAAATAATTGCAGTACATAATAGAATTATAAACTTTATTTTTGGGTCATTCTGAAAACAGTTAGTTTTATTGTAATACAGGAAATATTTATACAGGAAATATAAAACGTATACAGAAAGGAAGTTAATGGAAATGGCAAGATTTGACGGCAGACAATTTGATGAGATAAGGCCGGTGAAAATTACCAGGCGTTATACGGAAATTCCGGAGGGTTCGGTGTTAATCGAAATTGGCAAGACTAAAGTGCTTTGTACAGCTTCCGTGGAAGAGAGAGTGCCTCCTTTTCAGAAAGGAACAGGCAATGGTTGGGTTACCGCCGAATATGCTATGCTTCCTAGGGCAACGGCTATTCGTAACCAACGGGAATCCGTAAAAGGCAGGCTGGGGGGCCGGACTATGGAGATCCAGAGGCTCATTGGTAGGGCTCTCCGTTCTGTAGTGGATTTTAGTAAATTAGGAGAACGCACTATTATGCTGGACTGTGATGTTCTGCAAGCGGACGGGGGAACCAGGACTGCTTCCATTACCGGTGCTTATGTAGCTTTGGTTGATGCTGTAAGATATTTGCTGGACAATAATATTATTGCTGAGAACCCTTTGACCGATAGTATTGCCGCTATCTCGGTGGGTAAAGTGGATGGGCAGGCTATGGTTGACTTGGCTTATGAAGAAGATTCCAGAGCTGAAGTCGATATGAATATTGTTATGACCGGTTCCGGGAAATTTGTTGAACTGCAGGGCACAGCCGAAGGTGGAGTTTTTGAACGGGCTGACCTGGATATGTTCTTAGCTTTGGGTGAATTGGGCATCAGGAAGCTGCTGGAGGAGCAAAGGATTGCCTTGGAGAAAGAAGTTTAAGGTTTAAGTTATAGGTTTTGTTTTAAGATTTGTTTTAAGGTTTATGAAAATTTTGCCTCATTAGATTAGCGAGTTATGTGATTTCGAAGGTGAATCTGGCTAAGTAAGATTAGTTAAGGTTGTCGTCGGCTGTTTTGGATAATGAAGGTTGATTACTGGAGGCTTTTATGCAGGTTTTGCTTGCAACTGCTAATCAAGGGAAAGTCAAAGAATTGGTAGGGATGCTTAAAGGGGAAGAAATTAGTGTTCTTTCTTTAAACGATTTCCCGGATTTCCCGGAGGTTGAAGAGACCGGGCTGACTTTTGCCGAGAATGCCTTGCTTAAAGCCCGGGCTGCGGCTTCTTGGGCCGGGTTGGTGGCTTTGGCTGATGATTCCGGTCTGGAAGTGGATGCCTTAGGTGGGAAACCGGGTGTTTTTTCGGCCCGTTATGCCGGGGAACCTAAGGATGATGAAAAAAATATTGTTAAGCTTTTGGCAGAGCTGGAAGGAAAACCGGAGAAAGAGAGGACAGCTCGTTTCCGTTGTTGCTTGGCGATAGTATGCCCTGTCACTGGGCAGGAATTTTTAACTGAAGGTAAAGTGGAAGGCAGGATCCTTCAGGCCAAAAGGGGAACAGGCGGATTTGGTTATGACCCGATCTTTTATTTGCCGGAATTGCAAAAGACAATGGCGGAGTTAAGCCTGGCTGAAAAGAATACTATCAGCCACAGAGCCCAAGCTTTCCAACAAGCAATCCCGATTTTGCGAGAATTGAAATTAAGAAGGGAAATACCTTAAATTGCCGGTTAAATTTCTGGAAAATTATTGAAAATTTCAGTGAGATTAAGATTGAATTACCATTATTTTTTTTAAAATTGTTGCTTGACTAGGATTTTCTCTTAAGCTATACTATTCATTGTCACTAAAGTCGGGGTATAGCGCAGCTTGGTAGCGCGCCTGCCTTGGGAGCAGGAGGCCAGGGGTTCAAATCCCTTTGCCCCGACCATTCCCAAAGACGGAAAGGGATTTTCCTCGGCAGGAAGACGTGGCAAGCTGAGAAGTGCATATGCATATGCGCCTGTAGCTCAGTTGGATAGAGCATCTGCCTTCTAAGCAGGGTGTCGGGAGTTCGAATCTCTCCAGGCGCGCCATTAATGAATTCTTAAATAAATAATCGTGGTGGATATGGTGAAGCGGTTAACACACCGGATTGTGGCTCCGGCATTCGTGGGTTCAAGTCCCACTATCCACCCCAAATTTGAAGATAAAGCTTCATCTTAAGATGGAGCTTAATTTATTGTTTCATTAAATAATTAAAGGATAGTGGAAATAATTAAAGGATAGTGGGACTTGAACGGGTGGAGAAGGAAATGCGCCCTATGGGAGGATTTACTTAAAAGATATTTCAACCACAAGATTGTTGCCGAAAGTAGTCTGCAGCAAGTCCTCGATTAATTTTTCGGCGTTAATCATAGCTCTCTCCTGAAGTTCTTGGTACTTGCCGGTATTTTTGAGATTATCCATTGTATTTTTCATTAAAGTATTTGTCAAGGGTTGATGGTTAGGATCCAGTTTTATGGCATAAACATTTAAAGTGAACTGGCTGTTTAAAGTGCTGACAATAGTGCTGGTACTTATTTTTGCCGGAGTATTGGCGAAGATTTGAGGTTTAAAAATAGTAACTGCCAGAACACAAAGGATTAGTAATACCAAAAAATAAAATCCTTTACCGAAAGCCTTTTTTGCGAACAATTAAAGTTTCTACCTCCTCTCTCTGAGACAATACGCCCCAATATTTATGTACTATAAATTTGCATTAATTATACTTAGTGCGGGACACCTTTACCAGCATATTATGAATTTATTGAGTATTGACGAAACAGCTTCATTAAAAGATGTAAAAGGGTAAAATAATTTCAAGTGCTTTCTTACTTAGGAAACTATTGACTAAATATTCATTGTTAGGCATACTTATGTCGATAATACATTCTGTTAAGATTTAAACTTAGATAAGTATTATAATAATTAACTTAGCTGCTAATCCTAAATAGTATACCGCTAATTTTTGATAGGCTAATGATTGATACGAATGGAGTGTCTGATGTGACTGAGAGATATGTTCAGACTCTGGAAAGATCCTTAGATATTTTGGAAGTCCTAGCTAAATCGGAAGAGCCAATTGGCGTTACTGAAATTGGCAATAGAGTTGGCTTGCATAAAAGCACTGTCCATAGGATACTCCAAACTCTTTGTTACCGAGGGTATGTCGAGAAAGAAAAAGAACGGGAACGCTATCGACTGGGAATTAAGATTGTAGAGCTCGGAATTAGATTTTTCAATGACTTGGAGATCCGCAAAGTAGCAGCTAGCTTTCTGGCGGATTTGGCCAAATCTTTTGATGAAGTTGTCCATTTAGTACTACCGGATGACGGTGAGGTTGTTTATATTGATAAAAGGGAGAGTTCTCAGCTCGTAGGTTTACATTCCAAAGTCGGCCGGCGGGCTCCCATGCATTGTACCGCTGTTGGCAAAAGTATATTGTCTACTTTGCCCGAAGAAGAGGTAAGATTAATTTTAAAAACTAAAGGAATGCCCGGATTTACCCATAAGACCATAACCGATCCGGACGTGCTTCTTAAGCAGTTAAAAGAGTTTAGAGAAAAAGGTTATGCTATGGAATCAGAGGAAAACGAAATCGGAATCCTCTGCATAGCTACCCCGATTTTTGATTATTCAGGGAGGGCTATTGCGGCAATAAGTGTTTCCGGACCGGTAAACAGAATGAAAGAAAAAGGCGTCGAAAGAATAGGCGAGGAAATTAAAAAGGCCGGTCAGGAAATTTCGGCCAAATTAGGCTATCATTATTATAAAGGACAATAAAAAATGTGCGGGTTTAGGGAAGGCGATGTTAGTGCAATAAAGAACTTAGTTTTTTTTTGAATTTTCACTTGACTGTCAGCCCAGGACGATGCATAATATAGTGTAAGTACTAAATGAAACGCTGTTTCATTAAATGAGACAAGAATGGGTTTTTGAAATTTATTACAAATTTCAAAAAATTTTTAAGAAAGAAATGAAACAACGTTTTACTAGGTGAAACAGGTGCGGAGGTGAATGATAATGATGAGAATTGCTTCAGTAGTCTATAATGAAGCTAAAGATTGCCAAGGAAGGGCGGTTAAAGACGAGAAACAGATTTCAACTTATATTTTGGCTTTTGAAATTGCAGAGAAACTTTTACAACGTTATTCGGGACAATGGAAAATCGCCGGCAATGAAATAGTATTAAATCTTCAAGGTTTGGATCATCCTTTAAAGATTGATAATATAAACGGTACTATTAATTACGGTACTTTAACAACTTATTATTATCATCGTTATGACGCTCGCAAAGGGGTTTCCGGTTTAGTCCAGGAACTTTGTTTGGATTTGGCGCTACCGTTTGCCGACGGTAATTACAGCACTGATTTTTTGTTTAAGGTTTTTGTTAAGTTGGTTGAAATTTTCCATGCTCGCTGCGATCTTAGGATTTTGCCCGGCAGCCAAAACGGTGAGTGGGAGATTCGCTTAAATCAAACCGGGCCTTCGGGTTGGATAAATGACCAGAATGTTATCGAGAACCGTTTTGGGGAGAAAATGGAGATATCCGCTTGGGAAGGCTTAAGACCTGAAAAAGTCGCAACTTATATTTTTGGTTTTAACCGCTTTTGTAAAAACTTTCAATGCCCTATGAAATAAGGGATTTTGCATGAAAAAGGGATTCTGCTTGACAATTTAAGAAACATCACTAGATTGGAAGGGAACTTGAAAAATTCCGTTGCCGCTTTAATCAGAGGGGTTAGATGCGAGGAGATAATGATATTATCGCTTAGACGGCCGGGAGAGTTTATTTTCGGATCCCTTTTTTTGAAGCTTATTTTGGGACTTGTTTTTATTAGTTAGCGAGAGCAAGGCTTAGGTGCAATCCAGTAATGCTATATTTTCGGGTTATCCGGCTCTGGAAATTTCACTATAAAAGGAGTAATATGGAAGCAGTTCAGTTTTCGGGAGGCAATTAATATGACAGCGAGCAGTAAATCTAATGAGAAAACAAAAACTGACCAGGCTCGGAAAAAGGAGGCACTTGAGGAGGCTAAGCTAATTGCTCAAAAAATGCGTCGGAATATTCTTTTGATGACGCATCACGCTAAAGGTGGACACCCTGGCGGCTGTCTGTCGGCTACGGATATTTTGGCAGTTCTTTATAAGTGTTTTCTCCGGATTGATCCGCAAAACCCCCGCTGGAGCGGTCGGGATTATTTCTTCCTTTCCAAAGGGCACGCTGTCCCGGCTCAATATGCGGTACTCATTGAGATGGGGTTTCTTTCTCCGGAGGAAATTAAAGATTTTCGAGAAGTAGAAGGCAGATTGCCGGCTTATCCCAGCTGTACGGATACTCCGGGTATCGATATGGCCTCGGGCTCTTTAGGCCAAGGGCTATCTATAGCTAACGGCACTGCTTTGGCCGCCAAGTTGGATGGAACAGGGCAAAGGGCTTATGTGCTGTTAGGGGACGGGGAGCTGCACGAAGGCCAAGTTTGGGAAGCGGCCATGACTGCCGCTCATTATAAGCTGAATAATGTCTGTGCCATTGTAGATTATAATAAACTCCAGTTGGATGGGGCTTTGGATGAAGTTAAAACTTTAGGAGACTTGAGGGCTAAATGGGAGGCCTTTGGCTGGCATACCCTGGAAATTGATGGGCATGATTATGAGCAAATATATGATGCCTTGGTTGAAGCTGAACGCTTTAAAGACGGGCCGACAGTAATCATTGCCCATACCGTTAAAGGTAAAGGGGTATCTTTTATGGAAGACGAAGTAGGCTGGCATTGTGCCGCCCCCAGCGATGAAGAACTGGAAATAGCCTTGAAGGAGTTGAGTTAAAAGATGCTAATGGCCCCAAGAGAAGCTTATGGTCAGGCCTTGGTAGAGCTTGGCCGGGAAAATAAAGACGTGGTGGTCTTGGATGCAGATGTGGCCAAGGCTTCCATGACTATTCTTTTTAAGGAAGCTTTTCCGGAAAGATTTTTTGACATTGGGATAGCCGAATCGGATCTGATTGGGACGGGAGCAGGTTTCGCTTTGGCCGGCAAAATTCCTTTTATTAATGCATATGCGAATTTTTTGCTTGGCAACGGCTGGGACCAAATCAGGATTTCCGTCTGTTATGCCAACCAAAACGTTAAGATTATCGGCCATAATATTGGAGCTTCTTCCGGCAAGGACGGTCCTACCCATTTGCCTCTGGAGGATATTACTTTGACCAGGGTTTTCCCGGGAATGACGGTAATTGAACCTGCGGATGGTATTGAGGTTAAAAAAGCGGTTAAAGCTTTGGCAAAACATGTTGGACCGGCTTACATGCGGGTAGGCAGAGTGCCCATTCCGGTTATTACCAAAGAAGAGGATGAATTTCAGATAGGTAAGGCTAATGTCTTGCGCCAAGGTCAGGATGTGACCATCGTTGCCTGCGGGGTAATGGTCTCCAAGGCGTTGGAAGCTGCTCAAGCCTTAGCCGCAGAGGGAATAGAGGCGGAAGTAATCAATATGCATACCATTAAGCCTCTGGATAAGGAGGCAATCCTTGCTTCGGTCTCAAAAACCCAAAGGGTGGTAACCGCTGAAGAGCATACCGTTATTGGCGGACTGGGCGGCGCAGTGGCGGAGTTCTTAGCCTGCACCAGACCCGTGCCGATGAGGATGATTGGTTCGCCGGACAGATTTGGGGTCTGTGGTACTTATGAACAGATTCACCAGGTTCTGGGTTTGACTACAGAAAAAATTATTGAGGCTGTGAAGGACCTTATGTCATCCTGAGGGCGAAGCCCGAAGGCTTGTCCTGAACGAAGCGAAGGAACTTTTAGACCCTTCGCTGCGCTCAGGGTGACAAGTGCGCTCAGGGTGACAAAATTATTTGAAATTCATGCGTTGTGTCATCCTGAGGGCGAAGCCCGAAGGATCTTAACTTTGGGGACTAAGATTCTTCACTTCGTTCAGAATGACATATGTATTAGCAGAATGACATGTATTAGCAGAATGACATGTATTAGCAGAATGACATGTATTTATATAATGACAAATATTCATGGTGTGGAGATGAGGAAATGAAACTGGGGTTTATCGGGTTAGGCAAAATGGGTAAGCCTATGGCCAAAAACCTTTTGCAGGCCGGGCATGAATTGGTGGTCTATAACCGCAGTATGCCGGCAGTACAGGAACTGCAGGGGCTGGGTGCCAAAGCTGCTTCTTCTCCTGCTGAAGTGGGGAAGGAGGTCGAAGTTGTTTTTCTATGCTTACCCGTGGGGCGAGATGTAGAGCTTACTCTAACCGGGGAAAAGGGCCTTCTCCAGACGTTAAGAGAGGGCACATATATTGTTGACCACAGTACTATTAGTCCCAAGGATTCCCAAAGGATGTTTAATCTTTGCCGGGAAAAGGGTATTGGTTTTCTGGATGCTCCTATAAGTGGAGGGGTGGCAGGCGCTGAAAAAGGCACTTTAAGCATCATGGTCGGCGGTGAAAAAGCCCATTTTGAGAAAGTTAAGCCCTTGCTCGGTATTCTGGGGAAAAATATTTTCTATCTTGGCCCTTCCGGCAGCGGCAATGTTATGAAACTGGTGAATAATCTCTTGGTAGGGATTACAAATGCCGCTTTGGCTGAGGCTTTTGTCCTGGCGCAAAAAAACGGTCTAGATCCAAAACAGGTTTTTGATATTCTGGTGGGCGCTACCGGAGATAGCTTTATGCTCCGTAGGAACCTTCCCAATTTTGTTTTAAAAAGAGATTTTACGCCTACATTTACTTTGGATATGCTCAATAAAGACATGGGGTTAGCCGAGGAATTAGCTCTAGACCAAGGTGTTAGGCTTCTTTTAGGGTCATTGGCCCATCAAATAGGACGTGAAGCTGCTGTCTCAGGTTTCGGTAGCGAAGATATGTCCGCTGTTATTAAAGTCTTGGAACGTTTGTCAGGGGTAGAGGTTGGCGGTTAAAGGAAGAAAGAAACATTTTGTTTAAAGGAACATTTTGTATCATATTCATTATATTCAGTATTTTTTAAATTTAGGGAAGATTAATTGACTAAATACTATGAATTTTGATAGTGTCAAGAAGTTTGTGTAAACTACTTCTTGTATGTATAAGTTAGTTTTCAAACAATTCATTTAGTTCGGCCTGAACTAATGCAAAACCTTTATGTACTCTGGAACCATATTTTTTATTATAA
>DUML01000047.1 GCA_012839895.1 Peptococcaceae bacterium
CTTCGCCCTTGACAACAAGGGAAACCCAATAGCATATTCTCGGTTTCAAGTTTGTTGCATTTAATATTGCAATTAAGTTAAATAAGCAAATATTAAGGTGTCAAAATATTTGGTTGATTTATCTATAACCGTGGAGGATAATAAAAAGTAATAACTTTTTAAGGGGAATCAGTTATGGAAAAGTATTCTCTCGGTTATGGAGAAAAACTAGTTGATATTGTTTTGGAAGGCGCGGCATCAGTAAGAGTATTAAAAGGAAAAACTCTACCTCAAATTGATTTCAAAGAAGCATTTTTACAAGCTGTTGGTCCGGAATGTATTGATTCTAAACCTTTATCAGAATTAATCTTACCTGAAGATAAGATTACAGTAGTGATCAGTGATATTACCCGTTATTGGATGCGGCAAGATAAAGTCTGCGCTCAATTAATACCATATTTGCATGATATATTAGGAGTCCCATATGAAAATATCGTAATTTTAGTTGCGCTAGGGACTCATCGGCCTCAGACAGAAAAGGAATTAAAAATGCTGGTTACTCGAGACGTTTTCGAAAAGGTGAAAGTTGTTAACCATGATTGCATGGCTTCCGATCTTGTTTTCTTGGGGACAACGACAAGGGGCACAGAAGTGTATGTTAACCCTTTGGCTGTTGGACGTAAAGTGATACTAGTTGGCGGTACAATTCATCATTTAATGGCTGGATACGGCGGTGGACGCAAAAACATTCTGCCTGGCATATCAGGAAAAATTACTATAACCCAAAATCACATCCACGCTTTATCACCGTCGCTGCCGATGTCTAATCCGTTGATCGGCATGGGGGTCATGGAACATAACCCAATAAACGAAGATATGATTGAGGCTGCTAACATGGTGGCACCGGTATTTGGAATTAATGTTGTCATGGATACCGAGTCTGGGAATTGTAAACTAATTTGTGGGCATTTTATTCGTGCTTGGGAAGAAAGCTGCCGTGTGGTACAAGAAATGATGGGTATTCCGATTCAGGAGAAAGGAGATATTGTGATCGTTAGTTGCGGAGGATATCCAAAAGATATTAATCTTTACCAGGCAGTCAAGGCACTGATTAATGGGGCCGAAGCAGTTAAAGACGGCGGACAACTGATTTTTTTAGCGGAATGTCGTGAAGGAGGCGGCGCTCCTGCTTTCTTTAGCTGGATTGATTCTCTTAGGCGAGGAACTTTGGATAAAGATTTAAGGCAGGATTTTACTATTGCCGGTTATATTTTCTATGCAACTTGTGAGGTTATGGCCAGGGCTGAGGTATTAATGTTGACGGAAATCTCTCCAGAAACATTGGATTGTATGGGTGTGCATGTTTTTTCTGATATTAAAACGCTGCTAAAACGAGTGGATTTTACTGGGAAAAATGTTTATGTTATGCCTTACGGCGGTTATACCGTTCCTTTTGTGAGGAAAGAAAAATAATACTCTAGGTATTGTTTACTTAGAAGGCTCATTAAATTTTAGGAATCTTCATAAAAATTATTGACAAAGTTATTTTAGCCATGCTATTTTATTTAAAACCGTTGACGTAGAGATCAAACCGTAAGCGCACTTACAGAGAGCCGGGGGGCTGGAAATCCGGTAGAAAGCGGAACGGCAAATGGACTACTGAGGGCGCGTGGAACGAAGCGAATCGCTTCAAGTATTACGCGACGCATAGCCAGCGTTAAAGGGCTGGGAGTATGATGGTACTCCTCTGAGGTGGGTAATTTTATTACCAAGCAAGGTGGCACCGCAGGTATAAAAGCCTGTCCTTGATTGCGGATATCCGAAATCAAGGACAGGTTTTTTATATTATAACGAGCTTAATTAACGAGCTTAACTAATCAACTATTATTAACTGCTGAAAGTCCTAGCGATGTAAAAGCAAAAGTACATTGTTGTCAGGACACTCTACAATTGCCCAAGATTTAAATTAAAAAATAAAAGAAAGGATATGAGAAAAATGAAAAATCTATTAAGAACTTTAGTCATTTTTATACTGGTTTTATTTATTGTTGGTTGTAGTACGGAAATAAAAGATTCAAAAGGCAACGAGGTAACAAATGATGTTATCCAAGTGGGTATAATTCAGCTTGCAGATAATGGCGCTTTTACTGATATGCGTGAAGGTTTCATTAATAAAATGCGAAACTTGGGTTATTCCGAAGATAAAATGGTTTTTGACTATAAGAATGCTAACGGAGACACCGCAACGCTCAATTCCATTTGTCAAACTATGGTGGATCAAAAGAAAGATTTAATAGTAACAATCGGAACACCTGCAACTCAAGCTATTGTTAATATGAATAGCGGGATACCAGTATTTTATATCTCTGTTTCCAACCCGATAGGAGCAAAAGTTATTTCCGACATGAATAATCCAGATAAAAATGCAACCGGAACCTCTAACGCTATTCCTGTTAGTGAGATGTTTAAACTGGCTGATAGGCTAACACCAAATTGTAAAACCTACGGACTGATTTATAATACTGGAGAAATTAATGCTGTCACTACGATTGAAAATGCAAAAAAATATATGGATTCTATTGGCTTGAAATATAAAGAGGCTATTGTTACCTCTTCTTCTGAAGTACAACAAGCGACCCAATCCCTGGTAGGTCAAGTTGATGCCCTCTTTATTCCGAACGACAGCATGGTGCAAAGCGCAATGCCTCAACTTGCAGAAATAGCTAAAAAAGCTAAAATCCCAGTTTACGGAAGTTCGGCGGTTATGGTACAGTCCGGAGCTCTTGCGACCATCAGTATTGACGATTTTACAATCGGCGGTATTACGGCTGAAATGGCGGATAAGTATATGAAAGGTACACCTATAAACAAGATTCCATCTGTGGTAGTTTCTGATTTTACTACTGTCATTAATAAAACGACGGCAGATGCCATTGGGGTAACAATTCCTCAAGAAATATTAGTAAATGCAGAAGTTCTTCAATAACCTTAACCGCAACTTTCTTTAGGAGGCTAGATTTATGACTTTATTGGTAGGCTCTGTTCAGCTAGGGTTAATTTATGGCATGCTAGCTCTTGGCATTTATATTTCATTCCGAATACTGAATATTCCTGATCTTACAGCTGACGGAAGCTTCACCTTGGGCCTGTCAGTATCTGCCGCTATGACAATAGCAGGTCATCCACTCCTCGGTATTTTGCTAGCCATTATAGCCGGCGCCATAGCTGGGGCTATTACCGGTCTGCTGCAAACTAAGCTTGAAATTCATCCAATATTAGCAGGAATCATCACGATGAGTAGTTTATACAGCATTAACCTTTATATTCTCGGAAGTCGTTCTAACCTTTCACTAATTGGAAGTAAAAGCATTTTCAATCAAGAGGAATGGCTTTTCCTCAACAAACAGGTTCTTGGTACTTTAATTCCATTAATTTTTTGTTTCTTAACTTTAATAATTCTTATTTGGTTTTTTAAAACTCATCTAGGTCTGTGTATCCGTGCTACAGGAGATAATGAAGAAATGGTTAGAGCTTCTTCCATAAATGTTGATGCCATGAAAATTGTTGCGGTTGCCATATCCAATGCTTGCATCGGTTTGTCTGGGGCAGTACTTGCTCAATATCAAGGTTATGCCGATATTAGTTCTGGGATTGGAATTATGGTGGTAGGCTTAGCTTCCGCTATTATTGGTGAGGCTATTTTTGGCCGCCGTTCCTTAACTATGGGTTTATTCTCCGCAATACTTGGTTCTCTAATTTATCGCTTTATCATTGCGGCAGCATTAAAGTCAAATATTTTTCCTGCCTATATGCTTAGGGTCGTATCGGCATTCATTGTCGTTTTTGCTTTGTCTATCCCCATCATCAAAAAGCATTTGGAGTTTAGAAGAATGAGAAAGAAGGCTGGCCAGAATGCTTGAGGTTATAAACGCAAGAAAAATCTTTTTGGCCGGAACACCAAATGAACATGTTGCATTAGATAATATAAGTTTTACCCTTTCCGAAGGGGAATTTGTCACCTTAATTGGTTCTAACGGTGCGGGGAAATCAACCTTATTTAATGCAATTGGAGGAACTTTTTGGCTCAATAGTGGCAAGATTCTTTTACACGGGGAAGATATCACCTATATGCCGGAACATCATAGGGCATCTATGATAGGCCGTTTATTTCAAAATCCAGCAAAAGGTACTGCTCCAAACATGACAATTGAGGAAAATTTAGCTCTTGCTTATAATCGTAAACTAAGAAAAGGTTTGCGAATTGGTGTTCATCGTGAAGATGTAAAATTATTCCGAGAAAAACTGGCTATGCTTGATATGGGTTTAGAAAATCGTTTAAAAACCAAAGTAGGTCTTCTTTCCGGCGGACAAAGACAAGCGGTGGCTCTATTGATGGCAACCTTAGGCAAACCTCGTTTATTACTGCTTGATGAACACACAGCTGCTCTTGACCCAGCCGCTGCCGAAAAAGTTATGCAGATTACTAAGGATATTGTCAATCAGGAAAATATAACTACGATGATGATAACTCACAATATTCAGTCTGCATTGGAAACTGGCTCAAGAACTATAATGATGGATCGTGGAAAAATAATTCTGGATATTACGGGCAAAGATCGGGACAATTTAACAGTCGGCCGTCTCATGGAACTATATTCTCAGCAAAGTAAAGACATCGTTGTGAGTGATCGCATGCTTTTAAATCGTTAGTTTCATATATTAACAGGCCCATTAGCGGGCCTGTTTTAACAACAAAATAGGTATTATTTTATGAAGCTAGCTATATTTTTACTTTAATCAGCATATTCTTTCGAAGTTAGTATTATTGCATATGTTTTATTGGGGTCATCCATTACTTTTAAGGAAGGCCCAACATTAATGTCTGCCACAGTTACTTTTTCCCCCGGTTTTTTATCTTTAATATTTATATAGATGGCTTCAGGTATTTCCGCGGCTTTCCCACTGATTTCAGCTTCTGGTATTAATACTTGCACAATTAGATTATTCTTTGCCAGTTCTTCTTGGCCTTGAAATATTATAGGCACTTTTTGTTTCACAAGGTCATGTTCATTAACGATTTGCATAGCAACGTGAATTATTTTTTCTAGTACCGGATCTTTTTGAATCTCTTTTATCAAGCAAAGTTTAATTTCATCGTTAATTTTAACTTTAATTTTTGCTTTCTGGGAATGGGTACTAAGTAATTTTAAGAACTTTTTCTCTTTAAATTTTACATTTTCCGATTTGTAGTTTTTTCCATAAATCACTCCTGGAATGAAGCCATTTCTCCTTACTACCTTAGGTTTCTCCTTTCTTTCAATAGCCCTAATCGCATAATCGCTCATCTCTGCTCACCATCCTTAAAAACTAGATTAGTTTACCAGCAATGGCGAAAAAGATTTATAATTATTAGCACTTGACGAAAGTGAGTGCTAATGATTTATTTTAATATTTTGGTAAATAAAGTCAAATGCAAAATAATATTGAAAAGCTTAACAAAGCCTTCTAAAATCTAAAATATTGGGACAATGAGTTGTTTTCAAAAATAATCTTGCCTATCCTCTTCATATCAGTATTAAAAATTTCTGATGACACCTTGACAAAATTTTGGGAGTTAATTATCATATATCGTAAATTTGTAACACTAATATCGTTAATTAAAGTATTAACACGATGAAAGGAAAGTTTTAAACTATAAGTTGTTCAGAGAGCTGGTGGGAGGTGCAAACCAGTCAACTAAGTTTAAGGTTCCGTCCTGGAGTGGCCAATGATGAATTGTGACGGGTTCCGCCCGATAGCGCGGACAAGAGTTGGCCGGTAATGGCAATATGGGTGGCAACGCGGGAATAACCTCTCGTCCCTAGTGGGATTGAGATGTTTTTTTATTAAGACTTGTCTATGTAAATTGGCAAGTAGAGCGTTGCAAACCTATAATAGCTTATTATCAGCCTGAACTTGGGTGGCACCGCGAGAAAATCGCCCCAAAATTGGGGCGTTTTTTATTTTACATGGATTTTAAAGCCAAAAATTAATTTTGACAAAAAAAGAGGGGGATTTTTTAAATGGCTAGAGTATTTAATTTTTCCGCAGGACCGGCTGTCTTGCCGGAAGAAGTCTTAAAAGAAGCAGCTGAAGAGATGCTGGACTTTAACGGAACAGGGATGTCCGTCATGGAGATGAGTCATCGTTCGAAAACCGTAGAAAGAATTATTGGTGAGGCTGAAGATAATTTGAGAGAGCTTATGAACATTCCACCTAACTATAAAGTATTATTTTTGCAAGGGGGCGCCTCTCAACAATTTGCCATGGTACCCATGAATTTAATGAAGAATAAAGTTGCTGATTACATTAACACTGGACAATGGGCTAAAAAAGCAATTGCCGAAGCGAAAATTTTTGGGAAAGTTAATATAATTGCTTCTTCTGAAGACAAAATGTTTTCCTATATTCCTGAATTAAAAGGTTTAAAAATTTCGGATGAGGCCGATTATGTCTATATTTGTCATAATAACACCATCTATGGAACGAAGTTTAATGAATTACCTGAAACAGGAGATAAGCCTTTAGTTGCGGACATGTCGTCGGATATCTTATCTGAGCCGATTGATGTTACCAAGTTTGGCGTAATTTTCGCCGGTGCGCAAAAAAATATGGGACCTGCCGGTGTGGTAGTGGTAATTATTCGAGAGGATCTAATTAGCGATGATGTTTTGCCCGGTACGCCGACGATGTTGAGATATAAAATTCACGCTGACAACAAATCCCTTTACAATACCCCGCCTGTTTATGGAATTTATATTTGCGGAAAAGTATTTAAATGGATTAAGAAGCTTGGCGGGCTTGAAGAAATGAAGAAAAGAAATGAAGCCAAAGCAGCGATACTTTATGACTTTTTGGATTCCAGCAAACTTTTTAAAGGTACAGTATTCAAAAAAGACCGTTCTTTAATGAATATACCCTTCATAACAGGCTCTCAGGAATTGGATGCTAAATTCATTGCCGAGGCTAAAGCGGCAGGATTTGATAACCTGAAAGGCCATAGGACGGTTGGCGGCATGAGAGCGAGTATTTATAATGCCATGCCCCTGGAAGGGGTCAAAGCTTTAGTTGAATTTATGGAATTGTTTGAAAGCAAAAATATATAAGATTCCTGGAGAAAGATGAAACTATCTTTTTATTTAACAATAAAAGTGGGGGAATAAATAAATGTTTAAAATCTGTTGTTTGAATCCGATTGCTGAGGTAGGTTTAGAACTTTTTGACGAGAAATATACCATAACCGATAACTTTGAAGAGACAGATGCCGTTCTGGTCAGGAGTGCCAATATGCATGATTTAGAATTGCCGCCTTCTTTAAAGGCTATAGCTAGGGCTGGAGCCGGGGTAAATAATATTCCTCTGGAAAAGTGTGCTGAAAACGGTATTGTTGTTTTTAATACCCCGGGAGCTAATGCCAATGGGGTTAAAGAGCTGGTAATAGCAGGGTTGATTTTGGCCTCAAGGGATATTATTGGTGGAGTTAACTGGGTAAATTCTGTTAAAGATGATCCGGATATTGCTAAATTGGTAGAAAAAAAGAAAGCGCAGTTTGTAGGTACGGAAATAAGCAGCAAAAAATTAGGTGTTATTGGCTTAGGAGCAATAGGTGTATTGGTTGCTAACGCTATGATTAAACTAGGGATGGATGTTTACGGATATGATCCCTATATTTCAGTAAAGTCGGCATGGGGGTTATCCAA
>DUML01000048.1 GCA_012839895.1 Peptococcaceae bacterium
GACGAAGGCGGAGAGTACGATTACGCCGAAGACGGCGAGTATGAGGACTATGACGAAGGCGGAGAGTACGATTACGCCGAAGACGGCGAGTATGAGGACTATGACGAAGGCGGAGAGTACGATTACGCAGAAGACGGCGAGTATGAGGACTATGACGAAGGCGGAGAATACGACTATGCCGAAGACGGCGAGTATGAGGACTATGACGAAGGCGAAGAGTATGACTACGCCGAAGACGGCGAGTATGAGGACTACGGAGAAGACGAAGAGTATGACTACGCCGAAGACGGCGAGTATGAGGACTATACTGAAGGCGAAGAACTGGAAAACGATTATGCTGAAGAACAAGAACAACAGTCTGCGCCAAATACTTCAAAAGGGACAAAAAAGAAAAGCTCTCGCTGAAATGCTTTAAACATATAAGGATAGAATCATAAAATAAACTGGAAAGGTGAAAGAATGAAGGTCCGAAAGATCCCGCTTAGAATGTGCCTTGGCTGTCAGGAGATGAAGCCCAAAAAAGAATTACTCCGGATTGTTCGAACTCTTGAAGGACGATTGGAATATGATCCAACTTCCAAAAAAAACGGGCGCGGGGCTTATCTTTGTGCCAATAGGGATTGCTTGGCTAAGGCTTTGAAGTATCACCGTATAGAAAAAACTTTTGGGGTAAAACCAGCAGAGGAATTAATTACTGAATTAGAAAGGCAGATGAATTCCTCTTGAGTTCCAAATTATTTGCCTTGCTGGGTATGGCCAGGCGTGCCGGCCAAATAGCTGCGGGTGAATCACAAGTCGAGGCATTACTAAAAAAAAGAAAAGGGTACTTGTTGATTCTTGCTGAAGACTCACCGGGGGCAATTAATAAATTTGAGAGATGGGCTAAAGATATTAATATTCCTGTATTGCTTGTAGAAAATAAGCATGAACTTGGTTTAGCCCTTGGACTTTCCCCTCGGTCAGCTGTCTTAATCATGGATCGGGGTTTTGCTCGAGCGATTTGGCAAGAAAAAAACCAAGTTAAAAAAAATTATCCTTAAAATTGGCATAATATTAGTCATTATATTAGTTTAGTTATCTGTTATATTAGGGGGAATGTCCTTACTAATCACAAAAAAAGTGTTTTGGAATAAATTGCAAGGAGTTGGAAGGTTATATTTTTATTCTCGTTTTTTGGAGGTGACACTGTGACGATTCGGGTTCACGAGCTAGCAAAGGAATTGAATATCTCAAGTAAGGAACTGATCCAACAGTTGAATAGTATAGGTATTGGTGTTAAAAATCATCTAAGTGTAGTTACAGAAGAGGATGCCCAGAAGGTTAAAAAGATAATACATTCAGTTGGAGAACAGGCCAAGAACAAAAGCACGGAAAAAGTTGATAATGCCAGCAAAACGTCAGTAGAGAAAAAAACTGAACAAGTAGCGAAGAAAAAGCCATCTGAGGAAATGAGTAAGCCTCCAGAAAACAAGACCCTTCCCGAAGAAGGACAGAGGCTAATCCCCAGGAGGCCAGCCGGCCAAAGACCGCCGGAAGAAGTAAAACCTCAGGGTCAAAAACCAGCAGGTGAAACAAGGCACTTTGGCGAGACAAGGCGACCGCAAGGCCAAAGACCTGTAAGCGAAATGAAAAGACCTTCCGGCCAAGGACATCCTGGCCAAAGGCCATCTGCTGAAACAAGGCCGCAAACTCAAAGGCTTTCAAGCGATCCAACAAGGCGGACCCCAGGCCAAAGACAGCCAGTGGCAAGTTCACAGTCTTTGTCTGACTCGAGTAGGCCCTCTGGAAGCAGTGATTCTAAGAGGCCTCAAGGAGTAAGACCTTTAGCGGAAATGGGAAGACATACCGGACAAGGAATGCAGGAAGGATCTAAACAGAGAACCCAGGATTCGCTGGCTGATATGGGACGGAGGCCAACGGCTGCCGGTGATAGACCGTTTATTCCTAGTCAGAGTCAGGCCGGACAACGTCCTACAGGTGAAGGCAGAAAAGCACAAGGCGGTCGTCCAATAAATGGAGGTGTCCGTAAGCCGGCACAGGGAGGACGCCCTGGTTCTGATGGCAAAAAGGGTCCACAGACTCAAAGGATAAAAATTGAGGGCAAGTCAGTAGAACTTACCGTTGCTGAACAGCCTGTTAAAAGGCAGGCCCCTGATAAAAAGAAAGCCCATGAGAATAAAGAATACCTTTATGAAAAGAAGAGAACCGCGGAAAAAGATCTTATCGTTATTTTAAGGAAAAATGAAAAGTCTTCGGCTAAAGAACAAAAGAAAGAGATAACAACTCCCAAACACATCGTTATTCCCGAATCATTAACAGTGCAAGAATTAGCCCAAAAAATGAGCCGCAAAGCAAGCGAAGTTATTAAAGAACTGATGAAATTGGGTGTTATGGCTACCATTAATCAGGAAATTGACGCTGACACTGCCACGATTGTCGCCAGTGAAATGGGGATTTCCGTGGAGGTGAAGGTTGAGAAGTCTCTTGCTGTTATTGAAGATATTGAAGATAAAGAAGAAGACCTCAAACCCCGGCCGCCGGTTGTAACTGTTATGGGGCACGTTGACCATGGCAAGACTTCTCTGTTGGATGCTATTCGCTCCACGAATGTTACTGCCTCAGAGGCAGGTGGCATAACCCAGCATATTGGTGCTTATCAGGTGGAAATAAAAAATCAGAAAATAACTTTCCTTGATACGCCCGGCCATGAAGCCTTTACGGCCATGCGGGCCAGAGGCGCCCACGTTACGGATGTGGCAGTTTTAGTTGTTGCAGCTGATGATGGTGTAATGCCACAAACTGTAGAAGCTATAAACCATGCCAAAGCGGCCAATGTTCCTATCATTGTCGCTATAAATAAAATTGATAAGGAAGAAGCTAATCCCGAGAGGGTAAAACAAGAATTAACTGAATATGGATTAGTTGTGGAAGAATGGGGCGGAGATACTATAGCTGTACCTGTCTCTGCTAAAACCCGCACCAATATCGAAACCCTTTTGGAAATGATTCTTTTGGTAGCCGAAATGAAAGAATTGAAGGCCAATCCTAACCGTAAGGCTACTGGGACGGTTATTGAAGCTAAATTGGATAAAGGCAAAGGACCGGTTGCTACAGTTCTGGTTGCGAAGGGAACTTTAAATGTGGGTGATATTATTGTTGCCGGTCAAGCCTATGGCCGAATTAGAGCGATGGTTGACGACAAAGGGCGTAGAGTTAAAAAAGCCGGGCCGTCCATGCCAGTCGAAGTCCAAGGCTTGTCGGAAGTGCCTATGGCCGGGGAGACATTTAATGTTGTTGATGATGAAAAACAGGCTCGCAGCATAACGGATGCTCGGATTAATGAGAGAAAGGCCGAGGAAGCTAAGCAAAAAGCAAAAATCAGCCTTGATGACCTTTTTGATAAGATTAAAGAAGGAGAAATAAAAGAACTAAATATTATTATTAAAGCTGATGTCCAAGGTTCAGTTGAAGCCCTTAAACAATCCCTGGAAAAACTATCTACTTCTGAAGTTAGAGTAAATATTATTCACGGCGGAGTTGGCACAATTAGTGAGTCGGATGTGATGCTGGCAGCGGCTTCCAATGCTATTATCATTGGGTTTAATGTCCGGCATGATTCCAATACCAAAGCTACAGCGGAACTTCAGGGTGTCGATATCAGACTTTATAGGGTTATCTATGATGCTATAGATGACGTTAAAGCTGCTATGGAAGGTATGTTGGAACCTGACTTTAAGGAAGTTATGCTGGGTAAGGCCGAGGTTCGCCAGGTATTTAAAGTGCCGAAGGCCGGAAGTGTTGCCGGATGTTATGTTCTTGAAGGCAGAGTTAGCCGTTCTTCCAAGATAAGGGTAATTCGTGATGGTAAAGTAATTAATGAAGATGAAATCGAATCCCTTAAAAGATTTAAGGATGATGTTAAAGAAGTTTCGGAAGGATATGAATGCGGGATAGGACTTAAGAATTTTCATGATTTCAAAGAAGGAGATATCTTTGAGGCCTTTGTTTTGGAAGAGGTAAAAAGAGAGCTCTAAAGGGAGGGATATTAATGGCCAAATATAGGGCTTCCCGACTGGCAGAAACAATTAAAATTGAGGTTTCCAAGATAATCCGCGAAAACCTTAAAGACCCCAGACTAGGTTTTGTAACTGTAACTGCGGTTGAGGTTAGTGATGATTTAAGATATGCGAAAATTTATGTTAGCATTTTAGGCAAGGAAGAAGATATCAGAAACAGCATGGAAGTCTTAACTGGAGCTACAGGTTATTTCCGTAGTGAGCTGGGCAAAATATTAAGGTTACGTTATACCCCAGAAATTTCATTTAAATATGACCAATCCATCGAACATGGAGCCCATATATCAAAATTGCTTCGAGAAGTTAGCGTAAAGGGTGATTTCAGCGATGGAGAAGACAGTCAAGAATAATAATTTGAAACAAGTAATTATGGAATTGACAAAAGTGCCAGAAGCGGCACTTTTCTCCCATGTATCACCCGATGGTGACGGTCTGGGTTCTATGTTGGCTTTAGGAATTGCTTTGGAAAGTATGCAAAAAAAAGTTTCCTTCTATAACGCCGGCCCTATTCCTAATAACCTGAGATTACTTCCTGGAATAGAATTAATTAATACTTCTTTACCCTTAGACTTGCCGGAAACCTTAATCTTTGTAGACTGTGCCGAGGCTGAGCGAGCTTATAGTTCGATAAAAAGCTATTTTCCTGGAAGAAAAATCATTAATATAGATCACCATATTTCCAATAATTTTTTTGGGACTTATAATTGGGTTGATTCCCAGGCAGCTGCCGCTGGGGAAATGGTTTATAAATTAATTAAAAAACTTGATGTCACAATCACTAAAGAAATAGCGATAAATCTTTATAGCGCAATTATTACGGATACGGGTAGATTTAGTTTTAGTAATACTACGGCTAAGAGTTTTAAAATTGCTGCCGAACTTGTTAAGGCAGGAATTGACCTCGTAGCTATTAATAATATTCTTTTTGAGCAAAAGACTCTTGCTCAGACTAAGCTCTTAAAGACAGCTCTTTGTAATCTTGAACTTCTCCAAGGGGGTATAATTGCAGTTATAGTACTTTCCCGCCAAGATTTTCAAGAAGCTGGGGCAGAAGAGAATTTAAGCGAGGGTTTGGTTAATTATGCTCGGAATATTGAGAACGTAGAGGCGGCAGCATTACTTAAAGAAATTAGTGACAAGGAGATTAAAGTCAGTTTTCGCTCTAATGCCTGGCTGGATGTTAATAAAATTGCCGCCCAGTTTGGTGGCGGAGGGCATGTCAGAGCTTCGGGATGCACAATTTATGAACCTTTAGATAAGGCCAAAAAGCTAGTTGTTTCAGCCTTGGAGGAGGCTTTAGAGCTTGAACGGCATAATTAATATCCTTAAACCAATAGGAATGACGTCCACCGATGTGGTCAGATGGATAAAAAGAAAAATTAAAATTGACAAAGTAGGCCACATTGGAACCTTAGATCCTGGAGCCACAGGGGTACTCCCCATCTGTGTGGGAAAGGCTACCAAACTGGTTCAGTTTTACTCCCAAGAAGAAAAAAGCTATAGGGCGGAGATCACTCTTGGTATTACCACTGACACCCAGGACGCTTTTGGCCGAGAATTATCCAAGATAATTCCTCAAGTTACCTTAGCTGATCTTAAACGAGTGCTGTCTAAATTCAGGGGAAATATCACTCAAATTCCGCCGATGTTCTCCGCTGTCCGCAAGCAGGGTAAACATTTGTATGACTATGCCCGTCAAGGTATAGAAATTGAAAGACCTGAACGAGAAGTAAGTATTACCAAATTGGAGCTAATTTCTTGGCAGGATGACGTTTTTCCCAAGGCTTTATTGGATATTGAATGTTCCAAAGGAACATATATCCGCACCCTTTGTCAGGATATTGGTGAAGAATTAGGTTGTGGGGCGCATATGTCTTTCCTGCTTCGCCTGCGTGCAGGTAAATTTACCCTTGATTCGTCATATACTTTGGAGGAAATCGAATACTTCTTGGCTAAAAAGGATGAAAGTTTTGTTTTAAGCCCAGATTGGGGGCTAACTCTGCCGGAAGTTCGCATCCCCCAGAGCCGTTTGATTGCTTTTAAAAATGGTCTTCCTTCTTCCCGCACAATGCTCAGAGGGGTAAGATCTTCTGAAGGACAGCTCATTAAAGTTTACTGTGACAAACAGTTTCTAGGTATAGGAATATGGAAAAATGACAGTCTCTATCCCAATAAAGTATTAATTTGATCAAGCATATTGGGCACGTCAAGAGCCTAATTGTAGAACGCAAAGTAGGAGGAATTAAAGTTTGGAACTTTGCACGGTAAGACCTGGGCAAACCTATGAACCAACTGTTATCGCTTTGGGGAATTTTGATGGCGTTCACCTTGGCCACCAAAAATTGCTTAAATTTGGCTTAGATCAAGCTAAAAAACTTAATGTTGGCCTATCAGTTCTTCTTTTTAATCCTCACCCTCTAAAAATTATTCATCCCGAAAGAAAGTTGCACCTTTTAACAGGGACAAAAGAACGGTTGAGAATTTTTGAGGAGCTAGGAATTAATAAAGTTTATTTTCTTACTTTTACTCCTGAACTAGCAAATACCTCTCCCAGGGATTTTGTCCGTGAGGTTTTACTAAAACTTGGAGTGCTCCATGTTGTTGTGGGATTTAACTATTCCTTTGGCTATAAAGGCCAAGGTACCCCAAATGATTTGGAGGTCTTTGGCAAAGAGTATGGATTTGGCGTAACTATAGTTCAAGCCCAGAAACTGGAAGATAAAGTAATTTCTTCAACTGAAATTAGAAAATACTTAATTAATGGCGAGATTGATTTAGCCAAAAAAATGATGGGACGGTCGCCGACTCTTAGCGGGATAGTGGTTCATGGCGATGGACGGGGAAGGAAACTTGGTTTCCCTACTGCCAATCTTAAAGTTGAGGATGATTTACTTATACCCAAAAACGGGGTATATGCCGTAAGTTCGGTAATTGACGGCAAGAAGTACGGAGGAATGATGAACATTGGGGTCCGACCTACTTTTCTTGCCGATTCCGAAAAGACCATAGAAATTTATTTCTTTGGCTGGCAAGATAATCTATATGGGCGGGAATTGACGGTCAGTCTGGAGGCCAGGTTACGCCCGGAGAGAAAATTCGGTAGCCAGGAGGAGATAATAGCTCAGCTCAAGAAAGATCAAGAGCAGGCGCTGCAAATCCTTAAAAACACTCAGATATTTCTTCCGAGTTAAACTTTACAAACCAAAGCTTATGAGTTAAAATTACCAACGTAACAGACGGTCAAAAGACCAGTCTTATAAGCAGTAACCGCTGACTGGGTTGGACGAATCTCCGACGTCTTACTTGGCAGTTGGCGCTTAATTTTTATGGAGGTGCTTTAAAAATGCTTACACCAGAGAAAAAGAAAGAAATCATTACCCGATTCCAACAACATGAAGGTGACACCGGGTCACCGGAAGTCCAGATCGCTCTTCTTACGGCGAGAATTGAAGAGCTAACTGAACATTTTAAAGTTCATAAAAAAGATCATCATTCCAGACGTGGTCTTTTTAAGTTAATCGGTCAACGGCGTGCTCTGCTTAATTATCTAATGAAAAACGATTTTAACCGTTATCGCAAAATAATTGACGAACTTGGCTTACGCCGCTAATCTTTAGTCCAATAACATTTTAAAAACAGGGCAAAGGAGCGAAAATATTCGCTCCTTTATCATAATCGCTTTTTAAGTTTGAACTGAATAATTTTGGAATAAGAACAAGAATAAACCTCACCTGCCGATTTATTTCAGCTTGGGCAGGAAATAATAAAGAATATGTCGAACATTTACCAGATTAATAAAAAGCCAAAGAACTAACAATGTTAATGGTAAGAAAGTGTAATTAAGGAGGTTTCGTTGTGATTCAAGAAGTCTTAGAACGTTCTTTGCAAGTCGGAGGCAGAAAACTCTCTCTTGAAACCGGTGCTATCGGCAGACAGGCCGGTGGAGCAGTTTTTCTGAGGTATGGAGATACCGTAGTAACGGCGTTTGCGACCAGTAGTTCCCAACCGCGGGAAGGTATTGATTTTTTTCCTTTAACGGTGGATGTTGAAGAAAGATTTTACGCCGTGGGGAAAATTCCCGGAGGGTTTATTAAGAGAGAAGGTAGGCCTAGTGAGAAAGCAACATTAACGGCAAGATTAATTGACAGGCCAATCAGACCTCTTTTCCCGGAAGGATATAAAAATGATACTCAAGTTATTGCCATGATCATGTCGGTTGACCAAGATTGTCCGACCGATGTTTCCGCTATTAATGCCGCTTCAGCTGCTTTGACTATTTCCGATATTCCTTTTGAAGGCCCGGTAGCAGCTGTTATTGTTGGTCTGGTAGACGGGGAGTATGTGATTAACCCTACAGTAGAACAATCGGCTCGCAGCAAAATGCATTTAACTGTCGCCGGAACTCGAGATGCCATTATGATGGTGGAAGCTGGCGCTCAGGAAGTCCCGGAAGAACAAATGCTGGAAGCGATTATGTTTGGACATCAAGAAATAATAAAAATAGCGGAGTTTATCGAGTCTTTTCGGGAAGAAGCTTTGCAACTCGGTTTAGCTAAACCTAAAAGGGAAGTTATTAAAGAAGAAATACCGACAGAAATAGTGGAAAGAGTTACAGAATGGTCATATAATAAGCTTGACCAAGCAATTAGAACCGAAGAGAAGCTCGCCAGACAGGAGGCGATAGAAAAGGTCACTCAGGAAGCTTTAGAATTCTTTGCTGAAGAGTTTCCTGAACAATTAGATTTAGTTCAAAAAATAATTGATAAACTTGTTCATAAAATAGTGCGAAGACTAATAACGGTTGAGCATATTCGGCCCGACGGACGAGCCCTGGATGAGATTAGACCTATAAGTATTGAATTGGGCCGTTTGCCCAGAACCCACGGCAGCGCCTTATTCACGCGTGGCCAAACTCAGGTTCTTTCAGTTGTAACCCTAGGAGCAGTTGGTGACGAACAAATAATCGACGGGTTGGGATTGGAAGAATCTAAGCGCTTTATGCATCATTATAACTTTCCGCCTTTTAGCGTTGGTGAAGTCCGGCCAATGCGAGCTCCGGGCAGGCGAGAGATAGGACATGGGGCTTTAGCGGAACGAGCTCTATTACCGGTAATTCCCAATGAGGAGGAATTTCCTTATACAATAAGATTAGTTTCTGAAGTTTTGGAATCAAACGGATCTAGCTCCATGGCTTCCATTTGCGGTAGCACGCTGGCTTTGATGGATGCCGGAGTACCCATTAAGGCCCCTGTAGCGGGAATTGCGATGGGTCTCATCCAAGAAGACGACCATATAGCCATCTTAACTGATATTCAGGGCATAGAAGATCATGACGGCGACATGGACTTCAAAGTTGGTGGAACGGCACAAGGAATAACTGCTTTGCAGATGGATATTAAAATCAAGGGCGTAGACAGGGAAATACTTTCTAAAGCTTTGGAGCAAGCCAAAGCTGCCAGGTTATTTATTCTGGATAAAATGCGCGAAGCTATTCCCGAACCAAGGAAAGAATTATCGCCATATGCACCTCGAATTATAACCTTCACCATTCATCCCGATAAGATTAGAGATGTTATCGGGGCAGGCGGAAAAATAATCAAAAAAATTGTGGAGGAAACAGGGGTAAAAATTGATATTGAAGATGACGGCCGGGTATTTATTGCAGCAGTAGACGCCAAAGCCGGTGAGAAAGCAGCTGAGATTATTCACGCTTTAACCCAGGATATTGAGGTTGGTCAAATTTATAAGGGTAAAGTTGTGAGAATTATGGATTTTGGCGCATTTGTGGAAATAATTCCTGGTGTTCTGGGTTTACCGGGCAAAGATGGTTTAGTTCATATTTCCCAATTGGATGTCAATAGAGTGTCAAAAGTAGAGGATGTAGTTAGAATTGGCGATGAAATTTTAGTCAAGGCAACGGGCATAGATAAACAGGGAAGACTGAACCTCTCTCGTAAAGAAGCTTTAAGCCATAACCAGAATGTAAAAAACAAACCCCAAAACCAGAATGGAAAAAATAAACCTCATAAATAGTTAGAAAGCATTGTGCTATTTTAACGTCTGACTCTTCCCCTTTCAGCATATTTATGTAGAGGGTGAAAGCAGATGTTTATTTTACATATAACTAAAATAAAATTTAAGCTTGTTACTTTAGTCGTTATTTTTCTTTGCCTATCAGTTATTCGTAATAATACCATGAGTGTCAGCCGCCTGGACCTTCCCAGCCCATTGGAGCAGGTTAAGACCGAAAAAAAAGTTATGGCCTTGACGGTTAATGTTGACTGGGGAGAAGAATACATTCCTTCGCTCTTAGATATTTTTGAGGAATATCAAGCAAAGGTCACTTTTTTCGTTACCGGCCGCTGGGCAGAGAAAAATCCTGAACTATTAATAGAGATGGCTTCCAGGGGCCATCAGATTGAAAATCATGGATATTCTCATCCTCACCCTGATAAATTGTCAATAGCCCAAAATAAAGAAGAATTACTTAAGACAGAGGAGATCATTAGAGAATTATTAGGGAAAAAGACCAGGTTTTATGCACCACCTTACGGGGAAAGAGGGAAAAACGGCTTACTAGCTGCAGATCAGCTAGGGTATACTACAGTTCTTTGGACTTTAGATACTATTGATTGGCGTGCAGACAGCACCCCGGAATTAATTGCCCAGCGTATTTTGGAACCGAAAATCAGATTCAGTGTTAAACCTGAAAAAAATGGTGCCATTGTTTTAATGCACCCCAAGGAAAATACTGTAAAGGCTTTACCTAGGATTTTAGCTAAACTTAAAGATGAAGGATTTGAGTTTGTTACCATCGAAAAATTAATAACATTTTCTTTACCGGGAAATACTACTCCTTAAGCGAACAAAAGGAGTGGTAAGAAAGGATGAAGTATAAAAGGACGCGAGTGCTAATCTGCGTCTTTGTCTTTATCTTTGTTTTTGTCTTTAATTCTGTTTTTGCCGGTTTTGCCTATTGGGAAATTATTTTTCACGTTGAGCCTTTTCAATCGTTAAACAATATAGAAAATGATGGCTTTAGTGTGGAAACAGCGAAAATTACAGGGCAAAGTTGGACTTTACCCTATGTAACCGCTCATTCTGCCATCTTGCTTGATGCTCAAACCGGCGATATCCTCTATGAGCGAGATGCACATCAAAAACGCCCTCCAGCCAGTACAACTAAAATACTTACAGCAATACTGGCTATAGAATTGGCTGATTTGGAAGAAATAGCCACAGTGAGCGAAAAAGCCGACCGAGTTGGAGAATCAACTATTTACCTGAATAAAGGCGATAAATTAAAACTTGGGGAGCTGGTGGAAGGTGCACTGATTCGCTCCGGTAATGATGCTTGCGTAGCGATTGCCGAACAAACAGCAGGCAGTCATGATGAATTTGTCAGATTAATGAATCTTAAAGCAATTTCTTTAGGGGCTTATAATTCTAATTTTGTCAATACTAATGGTTTACCGGCTAATAATCATTATTCCACGGCTTACGATCTAGCAATAATAGCCCGTTATGCTATGAACAATCCGATCTTTTCAAAAATTGTTGCGCAAAAAACTACTACTATAAGTTTTGAGGTACCTCCAAAGTCGCAAATCGCCACTAACACTAATAAACTGTTATGGATCTACCCTCCGGCTGACGGTGTAAAAACCGGGACAACAAATGCAGCGGGAAAATGCCTGGTGGCTTCTGCCAGCAAAGAAGGCAGAAGGCTAATTTGCGTTGTTCTTAATGCTCCGGATCGTTTCGGAGATGCAAAAAGGCTCTTAGAATGGGGATTTAACGAAACAGAGACAGTCTTATTTGGCAAACAAGGAGAATTAATTACCACATATCCGGGTTATGGAATTCCCCTTATCCTGCAGGAAGATCTTAGAATATGTATTGAAAAAGCAAAAGTAAAGAATTTAAAGGCCCAAATTGTCCTGGAAAAGGACCTTTACCCGCCTTTTAAAGCCGGGGATGTTTTAGGAAATTATAACATTATGCTAGGCGAAAGGGTCCTTAAAACGGTTCCTCTTTTAGCCGGAGAAAATTATGTTGGCAGTGCTCTGAATTTTTCCGGAGCGCTGAATGTAGTGTTGGAACAAGTCCTGGATTTATTGAATAAGTCGAGATAAACTATACTGTAGGTATTCCAAACATAAAGCACGTCTATTAGTGGTAAGATAGTATAAATATTGCAACTGCGGATGAATAGGAGGATGTTGACCTTTGTATCAAAAACACGTATTGCCAAATGGGGTAAGGGTATTAACAGAAGAGATTGACCATGTACGCTCTGTTGCCATTGGGGTATGGGTGGGAGCAGGCTCTCGCAATGAAACAGAGGGATACGAAGGAATCTCGCATTTCATTGAGCATATGTTTTTTAAAGGGACGAAAAATCGCACTGCTAAGCAGCTTGCGGAAACATTGGAAGCTGTAGGCGGACAGCTAAATGCTTTTACGACTAAAGAATTTACCTGTTATTTTGCCAGAGTTCTGGATGAAGATATTTCTTTGGCAATAGATGTTTTAAGTGATATGTTTTTCAATTCCACTTTCGAAACGAAAGAAATTGAGAAGGAAAAGAATGTTGTCATTGAAGAAATCAAAATGTATCAAGATACTCCTGATGAACTGATCCATGACCTTTTTTCCCAATATGTTTGGAATGACCATCCCTTAGGTAAGCCTATCCTGGGAGTGGAAGAATCAATCAATAGCCTTACAAGGGAAAAGATACTTGCTTATTTGGAAACTCGTTATACCCCTGACCAAGTAGTAATAGCTGTAGCAGGTAAGCTTAATCATGAAGATATTATTAACGCTTTAGCCGGGTTTGGGGATTTTAAACGAGAAAGGAAAATACCTGCTACCGGTAAGCCCCAGGCGCGTGTTTTTCGCAGCTCCATGAGCAAAGATACGGAACAAATGCATTTAATAGTCGGTGTCCCCGGCTTAGGCCAAGACGATGAAGATATGTATGCCCTCCATATTATTAATAGTATTCTTGGAGGAGGCTTGAGCTCTCGCCTATTTCAAGAAATTAGGGAGCAAAGGGGTTTGGCTTATTCAGTTTATTCCTATCATTCCACCTATGCTGATACTGGGCTTTTTGCAGTATACGCCGGTACGAATCCGGCTAAAACCGAAGAGGTTATTAAATGTATTTTGCATGAAATGAACAAAATTAAATCTCAAGGCATAACCGAGGAAGAGTTAACAAAGACCAAGGCGCAAATAAAAGGAAATTTACTTTTAGGGTTGGAGTCAGTTAGCAGCAGGATGAACCGCCTGGGTAAAACCGAACTAACCTTTGGACGGGTAAAAACCGCTGAAGAAGCAGTTCAAGAATTGGAAAAAGTCACTTTACAAGATATTAAAAGAGTAATGGAACGTTTGTGGGTTAAGGATAGAATTAGTGTCCTTACTTTGGGACAAAAGGGTTTTGATATTGATTTTGACAAACTTATTAATACAAATACAATTTAATACAATACAATTTTTAGTCTTAATACAAATGCAATCTATTTACGAAAAGAAAGCCCAAGCTATCTAGAAAAATTACCGCCACCCCGGGCGGTTTTTTCTAGTTTGGTAATAAACTCAAGACTGAAATGAGAGGAATGGTAGGATTATGAAAGACCTAATCAAAGTCAAAATTAAAAAAGTTAAAAGCTCTGGCGCCAAAGAAATACTTATTCCAAGGTATGCTACTCCAGGAGCGGCAGGAGCGGATTTGTATGCTTGTCTTGACCAGGATTTGGTCATAGAACCGGGGGAAAGAAAAGCAGTACCAACGGGGATAGCCATCGAATTACCTGATAATAATGTGGTTGCCCTTGTCTTTGCCCGCAGTGGTTTATCTTCCCAAAAAGGCTTAGCTCTAAGTAACGGAGTGGGAGTAATTGATTCCGATTACCGGGGTGAGATTAAGGTCCTCATGGTTAACCTGGGACAAGAGAAAGTCGTAATTCAAAACGGCGACAGAATTGCCCAGTTGCTGTTTATGAATGTTTATCAGGCCTTATTCACGGAAGTGGAGGAACTCAGCGCTACTTTTAGAGGAGAAGGCGGTTTTGGTTCAACAGGAAAACAATAAAAGTAGTTATAACAAATTAAAACAATTGACAACATTAGGTTAAGAAATTGGTCTAGATACTTAATTATTGACATAGATATCCCTTTAGGGGGGATTCTATGAAATTATTAATAATCATTTTGCTTTGTGTTGGAATTATTATGTCCGTCCGGGCAAGGCAAAAAATGATGATGTGGCGTTCACCCCATGTTTCCGGAACATTGTCCAAGGCTATAACACAATTGGTAGGAACGGCTGGAGGTATTTATTTATCACTGGAATTATTACTTACTTTTTTAGGGGTTCCCGAGAATATTTGGAATCCAACTTCGCTCTACTACTTTAAACCTCTTGCCGTATTATCGCTCTTTATTGCCATTCTTCAGCCCTATGGAGAAAAAATACTTGCCAATATCCAAAAGAGGAGGGGCTCTAATGCTCTTAAGTGAATTATCCGGTAAAGAGATAGTGAATCTTCATGACGGCGCTAAACTTGGCTTAGTCGGAGACAGCGATATTAAAATTAATATCAATGGTAAAATAGAGGCTCTAATAATTTCCTCCCGCTCGGGATATAGCTGGTTCTTTAATCGTAACGACCGAGAAGGGGAATATGTAGTAGTCCCCTGGAAGGCTATAAAAAAAATAGGCAGTGAAGTAATTATCGTTGATGTTAACTATGCTGAATTTATTTAAATTGCTTTTTTGTTGAATAATTATTCTGCCTCGTATGTTGGCACCGGCCTCATGTTTGGCTCCCTTAAGCTCTACTCCTTTATTTGACAGGTCCTTTTCGGTATAATAAAATATTTAAGAGTCCCAACCCCGAACTTGCAGTACGGGGTTTTGCTATATTTACTCAGGAGGGGTTAACTTGAATAAAATCCGTGTGTTTGTAGCCGGAGCCTGTGGGAAAATGGGCAGAGAAACGGTGCAAACTATTCTCAAGCAAGAAGATATGGAAATTGTCGGCGTTTCAGATATTCGGAATCAAGGAAGCGATATTGGCATCGCCCTGGGTCTAAGTCCTTTAGGAATTAAAATTTCAGGGCAATTGAGCAAGGAGCTTCTTCAAGAATTAAAAGCCGATATATTGGTTGATTTTACTACACCCCAGTCTGTTTTTACCAATGCCAAAGAAGCCCTAAAGGCGGGAGTTGTTCCCGTTATTGGAACGACTGGTCTTGATGAGCAAGAAATTACCGAACTAAAAGATCTGGCAAATGAAAATCATGTAGGGTTCTTCATGGCTCCTAATTTTGCTCTCGGGGCTATATTAATGATGAAATTCGCTCAAGAAACTGCTAAATATTTCAGTCATGTGGAAATTATAGAATACCATCATGATAATAAGTTAGATGCCCCTTCTGGGACGGCCTTAAAAACTGTCGAAATGATATCCCGGGTCCGCAAACCCCAAATTCAAGGACATCCTAATGAGTATGAGAAAGTACCAGGCGCCAGGGGTGGAGATATTGATGGCATTCATATTCATGCTGTGCGCCTTCCCGGTTTGGTAGCCCATCAGGAAGTTATTTTTGGGGGCTTTGGCCAAACTTTAACTATTAGACATGATGCCTATACCCGAGAGACTTATATGCCTGGGGTAATGCTGGCTATTCGGAAAGCTTACAAGATGACCGAAGTAGTAATTGGTTTAGAGAATTTCCTGGATTAGGAGATTTCCTTTTAAGCACCGCATTCTTAACCGCCTCATATAATGGTTAGTAGTTATTAGGATACTATCCAACAAGGAGGCCTTAATTATGGGTGCGGTACTTGAAGGGGTACGCCTTGCAGTAATTGGTGGTGACGATAGAGAAATCTATCTTATCCCTGAATTACAGAGGCTAGGAGCTAAAGTCATAGGGATAGGACTGGAGAAATCCCCTCTTGGCAATAGTATTGAGCATGCCGAGACTATCCAGGAGGTAGTGAAAAAAGTTGATGCCCTTCTTTTCCCTATGTTTGGTACAGATGAACGGGGGCTAGTTAAAGCCAAGTATTCAAATTTTCCTATCATTTTAAACCACGAGGCTCTGGAAGCTATACCGCCGGATGTGCCCCTCTTTATAGGTTGGGCTCGACCCGCTTTAAAAATGGTTGCTCAAATCTTAAATATAACTATTGTCGAAATAAACAATAGGGATGATTTGGCAATTCTTAACTCAATACCTTCGGCCGAAGGCGCGATCCAAATGGCTATGGAGGCAACAAATATCACTATACATAGCAGTGAAAGCTTCGTTTTAGGTGTAGGGAGAACAGGCCTTACCCTTATTCGCATGCTGAAAGGTATTGGGGCCAAAGTAACTGCAGTTGCTAGGAAACCTGCAGATTTAGCTCGTGCTTATGAAATGGGGGTTAAAGTAATTGATTATTCCCAGTTGGAAACTGAAATAAGCCGGGCAGATATTGTTTTTAATACTGTTCCTGCCCTCGTTTTAAACAGGAATATCCTGGAGGAGATGCCGCGGGAAGCCGTGATAATCGACTTGGCATCCATACCTGGGGGGACTGATTTCGAGTATGCCAAAAAATTGGGAATTAAAGCCCAGCTTGCCCCGGGATTGCCTGGAATTGTTGCCCCCAAAACTGCAGGAAGGATTCTAGCGAAAATTTACCCGCCGCTTATCCTCGAGCAACTTGCCCTTACCAGGTCCAAAAGGATGTCTGGGGGTGGAGAAAAGTGAGATTTAAAGGTGTAAAAATTGGCTTTGCTTTGACGGGATCCCACTGTACACTATCTGAGGCGTTGAAAGCACTCAAACAGCTTGTGGAGGAAGGTGCAGATATAACACCGATTATTTCTTATTCAGTGGATCAAACTGATACAAGATTTGGCACAGCCCAATATTGGAAAGATAAGATACGTGAAATAACAGGCAAAGAACCACTAAAAACAATGTCAGAAGTTGAACCAATTGGGCCCAAAAAATCCCTTGACTGTGTTGTTATAGCTCCTTGTACAGGGAATACCTTGGCCAAATTGGCTAATGGGATTACGGATACACCGGTATTGATGGCCGCTAAAGCCCACCTTCGTAACTTAAAACCGGTGGTTATTGCAGTGTCAACTAATGATGGGTTGGGTATTAATGCCAAAAATATTGGTACATTGCTTTCCCTTAAAAATATTTATTTAGTACCTTTTGGTCAAGATGACCCTCTGAAAAAAGCTAACTCTTTGGTTGCTCATATGGAGAAAATACCTGAAACTATATTAATGGCCTTTCAAGGTAAACAAATTCAGCCTGTTTTAGTAGAATATACTTCTTATGGGGAATAACAAAATTTAATAAACCGCATGTGCCCTTTAAGTGAATTTAGTGTTAATCAATAACGTTGCATAAAACTTTTTACAATAATTCAAACTCAAAAGACTTATCCTCTAAAAGTAAAATATGGGATTTATAGTAAATATAATTTCCTGTCACATTTTAAAAGGGGGCATCGACTTA
>DUML01000049.1 GCA_012839895.1 Peptococcaceae bacterium
AGGTTAAGTCTACCAATTGTTTGTCTTACCGCCTCCATGGAAGTATTAATTCCTACCTGTCGCACATGTTCAGCAAGCAATTCATCCACGACATTGGTTGGTAGCTCTGGTAATCTTCGTGATAACAAGGTTAATGATACAATATAAATGAGAAGAAAAATGTTGATACTTGTCAGCGATTTTAAATTTAATCAAAAAAAAAATGGCAATTATTGTTCTATTTTTGGGCATTAATTCTTAATACTATGAAATTAATCAAATACGAGAGGAGTAAACGCTGTGAGTTCTAGGACATAAGGAATATTGTGGTCTGGTACATAAGAAATATGAAAATCGTCTAAAGTTTTAGAAAAGTTATGGGACATACTAAAGATATTGAGATATAAATGATGACATATAGCTCCCGCCGGCGAAATTTTTGTAGAAATTTGCCTGGGGCCGGGGTTAGGGTAATTATTTTGTACAAAGTGTATTTAAGGGGGCTGGCAAGTGGCTCGCTTGGAGTTAATTGCTGCAACGGCTTTTGGAATGGAGGCTCTTGCAGCGCGAGAGCTTAGGAAGATCGGGTATGAAGACCTTGAAGTCCAAAATGGCAGGATAATTTTTAGGGCTGGAGAAGAAGGGATTTGTCGCTCCAACCTTTGGTTACGCTGCGCCGACCGGATAGGAGTAAAGATGGGCGAATTTACGGCCTATAGTTTTGAGGAACTTTTTCAGCAGACCAAAGCCTTGCCTTGGGAAGAGTGGTTGCCGCCTGACGCCCGTTTCCCTGTAACCGGCAAGTCTGTAAAATCCAAGCTCTACAGCGTACCGGACTGCCAAGCAATCGTCAAAAAAGCCGTTGTGGAAAGGTTGAAGGAGAGTTACGGTATTAGCTGGTTTGAAGAAACAGGCCCGCTTTACGCAATTCAGGTAGCGCTTCTCAAGGACGTTGTAACCATTACCATTGATACTACCGGTCCCGGGTTAAATAAAAGGGGTTACCGGGCCCTAGCCGGTGAGGCTCCCCTTAAAGAAACCTTGGCGGCAGCTATGGTTTACTTAAGCTCCTGGAAACCGGAGCAAGCATTAATCGATCCTTTCTGCGGTACAGGGACTATTCCGATTGAAGCGGCCTTTATAGGGCAAAACCGGGCGCCGGGTCTTTCAAGGCGTTTTTCCGCTGAGGAATGGCCTTCTATCCCTGCGCGGTTGTGGAAGCAAGCGAGGGCAGAGGCTGAAGATCTCTGGCAAAGGGATCTCCTTTTAAAAGTCTATGGTTCGGACATCGATTCTAAAGCTTTAAGACTAGCCCGCATTCATACCAAGGAAGCTGGGCTGGAAGGAAAAATTTTTTTTCAGAGGCTGCCGGTTAAAGAAGTTAGTTCCCGTTTCCATTATGGTCATTTAATTACTAATCCTCCCTATGGCTTGAGACTGGGTAATCTGGAAGATATAGAAAATGTCTATCGGGAATTAGGCTTGGTTTGGCAGAAGTTAGGCGACTGGTCTCTTCACCTGCTCACGACTCTGCCTCATCCGGAGAGATTAATAAACCGCCGTTGGGATAAAAGTCGCAAATTATATAACGGCAGGATTGAATGCCATTTTTATCAATTCTTTGGCCCCAAACCACCGCGTCTGGAGCGCTAAAATCTAGATTTAAGAGTATTCCCGCTTCAAATAGTAGATAAATTATCTAAATTCTACTAAAATAAATAATGGCAAAAAATAATATTTGAAAGAGGAAAAGTGAGGAGAGTAAAGATTAAGGTAGAAAACGGGAAAAAGACAAAAATTTTAAAAGAATAAGGTAAAGAAATAAGGAATAGAAAAAGAAAAGAAGCAAAAAGAATAAAACTAAGGAAAAGAGAGAGTGTAGGCATTTATCATGAATAAGAAGCTTAACCCCTCCAAATTGGAACCGCTTTATGCCAAAAAGGTTAAATGTAACATTTGCGAAAATACTTTTACATCCCTCAAAGTGCGTTCCAGGTTTGTTAAACCAGTAAGGGTGGAGAGCGATTTTGGGCCCGTGTTTAGACAGGAAGACCCTAACAACCCTTTGCTTTATCACGTCACTGTTTGCCCTTCCTGCGGCTTTGCCTTTACTGAGGATTTTGCTAATTATTATGGACAAAAAGCACGCCAAAGGGTGCAGGAAGAAATAACGGCAAAGAAAGAGCACAACCTCGATTATTGTGGGGAAAGGGATTTTGCTAAAGCTGTCAGTACATACAAGCTTGCGATTTTTTCAGGTCAGTTAGTGGAAGCCAAACATATTGTCCTAGCTAACCTCTGCCTCCGTTTAGCGTGGCTTTACCGAGGAGCTTCGAGAAAGGAAGAAGAGGAACGTTTCTTGGAATTGGCCGCTTTTGAATATGCACAGTCCTATACATATTCGGACTTTGACTCCCTAAACACACCAGAAATGAAAGTTCTTTACCTGGTAGGAGAATTAAACCGCCGGCTGGGCAATTATAATAAGGCCCTGCAGTATTTTAGCACTGTTACTGAACATCCTGAAAAAAGCAGGTATATGAAGTATGTAAATTTGGCTCGCCAACAGTGGCGGCTTGCAGTGCAGGAGTACAAGCAGGGGCAGCTTCAATCTACCCCACAAGGCTGAAACTAACCCAAACTTTAGGCTTTATCACAAAGGAGTGAAACCATGAAGGAAACGGCTATTAAAGACATTTTTACTTGCGGGGAACAATATTTAGGAGGCCAATTAACTGTCGCTGGTTGGGTACGGACTGTTCGCGCTTCGAAAGAGTTTGGTTTTATTGAACTAAACGACGGCAGTTATTTCCGTAATCTGCAAATCGTCTTTGACAAGAACTTGGAGAATTTCATTGAAGTGAGCAAGCTGGGGGTTGGGTCGGCATTAACAGTTGAAGGTACACTGGTGGAGTCACCCGGAGCCAATCAGCCATGGGAACTAAAGGCGACAAAGATTGCCATTGAAAATGCCTGCCCGTCGGATTATCCCTTGCAAAAGAAAAGGCACAGCTTGGAATTCTTAAGGACCATTGCCCACCTCCGTCCCAGGACTAATACCTTTTCGGCAGTATTTCGTTTACGGTCGGTTATAGCTTATGCTGTCCATAAGTTTTTTCAGGAAAGAGGATTTGTCTACGTCCACACACCGATTATTACCGCCAGTGATGCCGAGGGTGCCGGAGAGATGTTTCGAGTCTCCACTCTTGACTTGCATAACTTGCCGCTGACCGAAGAAGGGGAAGTGGACTTTCGCCAGGACTTTTTTGGCCAGGAAACTAACTTAACCGTTAGCGGCCAACTAAATGTGGAATGCTTTAGCTTGGCTTTCAAAAATGTTTATACTTTTGGCCCCACATTCCGGGCCGAGAATTCCAATACCGCCCGGCATGCTGCGGAATTTTGGATGATTGAGCCGGAGATCGCCTTTGCTGACTTAAACGATGACAAGAGATTGGCTGAGGACATGATTAAATATATCATTGGTTACGCTCTGGAGCATTGTCCGTTGGAGATGGAATTCTTCCACAAGTTCATTGATAAAGAACTGTTAAACCGTTTAAATAATGTTCTGGAATCTGAATTCGGCCATTTAAGTTATACTGAGGCTATTGAAGTGCTGAAAAAAGCTAAAACTGACTTTGAATACCCTGTTGAATGGGGACTCGATTTGCAGACCGAGCATGAACGCTACCTGACGGAAAAAGTATTTGGCAAGCCGGTCTTTATTACAGACTATCCGAAGGATATTAAAGCTTTTTATATGCGGCAAAATGATGACGGCAAAACTGTAGCTGCCATGGACCTTTTAGTTCCGGGAGTGGGCGAGATTATCGGCGGTAGCCAAAGGGAAGAAAGGCTTGACCTTCTCCAGCGGAGAATACGGGAATTAGGGATGAAGGAGGAAAATTATTGGTGGTATTTGGAATTGCGTAAATACGGCGGAGTCAAACACGCCGGCTTTGGGCTGGGCTTTGAGCGTTTGATCATGTATTTAAGCGGGATTTCCAATATCCGTGATGTCATCCCGTTCCCGCGCACCGTGAAAAACGCTGAATTCTAGCCATAGTACATTTATAATTGATCTATACTTAAGCATTAAACAGTTGTAAAGCAGTAAAAGCAGAAAAGCGATAAAAGTAGAAAGCAGTAAAATTAATAGTAAATGCCAAAAAATTAAGGGCAAGGGAAACAGATTTCCTTTGCCCTTAACGTCTATTATGGTACTAAAATAAGGATAACGGGGAGGTTTCAAAAAGATGAGAGGCCTTAAGTATCTGGCCTTTTTTTGCCTGATTTTTTTGGTATTAGTTATTGGCCTTTATGACCTCAATAATGAGAAAGGTGCGGCTGCCTCTCTAAAAAAGGATGCCGGCCTGCCAAAGGAAGTAGAGCCTCTTCCTACAGTAGGATCCAAGGAAAATTTGCTGAAACTATTGGAAGATGGTCAGCCCTATTTTGCCTATATGCGTTTGGCTGACGGAGTGAATGATATTGCTGTTATGGCTAAGGCAGCGTCGGTTGCGGAGGCTGCTCGTTCCGCAGAATGGGACTCCGCCGGCAGCTATTCTACAGACTATTCCCGGACCAATGTCCAGGTCCAGGGAGTGGATGAAGCGGATGTTGTGAAAACGGACGGCGAATTTATTTACAAGATTACCGACAACAAGTTAATCGTTGCCCGGGCTTTCCCCGCCGAGGAAATGAAAGTTATAACATCATTGGATTTTGGCCGGGATATCTACCCGTTGGAAATGTATGTTGATGATCAATATCTGACGGTCATCCTTAACAAGCATTATTATCAGGCGGAGCCGGATGTCGGTGATAGCGGCGACCCGGATCGGGAGAGGAGAATTTACCCTCGACCTCCTTTTGAGAATAGTGTTCAAGTTTTGGTTTACGATCTCCACGACCGGGTAAACCTGCCAAAGGTCAGAGAAGTGGAGATTGACGGCAGTTATGTATCTTCCCGCAAGATTGGCAACACCCTCTACCTGGTTAACAATAAATACTTGGAGTATTATCTTCTGAAAGAGCGCCCTGAAGCAATAATTACGCCGGCTTATAGAGACAGTGCCCAGGGGAGCGAAATTAAGAGAATTGGTTATGAGGAAATTTGTTACTTTCCGGGGACTCCTCAGCCTAATTATTTGATTATCGCCGGTATTAATTTGGATACAAAGAGCAAGCGGCAAACGGAGGTAAAAACTTATCTGGGGGCAGGGCAAAATGTGTACTGCGCCTTGGAGAATCTCTATGTGGCAGTGCCTGAATACCAATATGAGCGCAGAGAACCAGTACCTCTCCCCAGACCACTCCCGGAACCGGCTGATAAGGCCGGAGAGGATACCGGTGCAGAACCTGCCGCCGACTCCGGTCAGGTTGCCCCGATGTCTCCGGACGCTGTCCTGAGTAATAAAGTAAGAACTGATATCCTGCCCATGCCGATTATTCGTTTAACCGCAGAGAATACCAGTGTCTACAAATTCAGCCTCCAGGACGGTTCGCCCCAATATGTGGGCAAAGGCACAGTGCCCGGAAATATTTTAAACCAATTCAGTATGGATGAGCATAACGGCTTTTTCCGGATTGCCACCACCAAGCAGGAATACGGGCAGCAGGAAGTCAGGCTGACCAATAACTTATTCATTTTGGATCCGGGGCTTCATGTTACCGGCAGGATTGAAAATATTGCCCCGGGAGAAAGGATTTATTCTGTCCGTTTCCTGGGTGACAGGGGCTATATGGTTACTTTTAAGACCGTTGACCCTCTCTTTGTCTTGGACTTGAAAGACCCGCACAATCCGAGTATTCTGGGGGAATTAAAAATTCCGGGTTACAGCAATTACTTGCATCCCTACGATGAAAACCATATTATTGGTTTTGGCAAAGAAGCAATAGAGGTGGAAGAGCCTCACTGGTCCGGGCAGGGGACAGTTAAGAACGCTTATTACCTGGGAATGAAAATAGCCCTTTTCGATGTGAGTGATGTGAATAA
This sequence comes from Peptococcaceae bacterium, assembly GCA_012839895.1. Lineage (GTDB taxonomy): Bacteria > Bacillota > Desulfitobacteriia > Desulfitobacteriales > Syntrophobotulaceae > DUML01. The sequence continues at coordinate 5,981 of DUML01000049.1, forward strand.
TCCGGTGGAAAAGTTTAAAATAGAAATCGGAGACAGGGGAACTGAATCTGAACTGTTCTGGAACCACAAGGCTTTACTTTTCAGCAAAGAAAAGAACGTTCTGGCTTTTCCGGTTACAGTTTATGAACGAAACCGGGATTCCATGTTTAAAGATGACTATTTGGCCAGATTAGACCCCCGGCTGGCTTATGGCGAACCTGTTTTTCAGGGCGTGCTTGTTTATAGCCTTTCGCTGGCAAGAGGATTTGAGCTAAAAGGAATGGTTACCCACCAGCCTGAAGGCAGGGTAATCGATTTGCAAAGAAGCGGCCGGTATGATTATAAGCGGGAAATAGCTCGCTGCCTGTATATCGGTGACACTCTTTACACTGTTTCCAATGGCTATCTCCAGGCTAACGAACTGGGGAACCTAAACCTTAAAGGTGGGATTGTACTACCCAATTAAAGAGTTATAAAATAAAAGAGTTATAAGAAGTGAGAATTAGGGCTTAAAGCGGTCTGCTGTACCCTGCGGAAGTTTGGGTACAGCAGTTTTTTAAAATAAACAATTATAGTTTTAAATTATTGTAACAATTCAATATTTAAAATATTTATTGTTATTAATAATTCTAAAGGTCAGGACGATAATTTAAGCGATATTAATTTAAAAAATAGGCAACCTAAATTAGCTGCCTGCTTATAATTGTGTTATAATGCTAAATTATAGAATAAAATCATAACTTATATGGCCGTTTTATACTAAGGAGGATTTGTTATGCCTAATAAAGAATTGTTGCTGATTCCTGGGCCGACGCCGGTAGTGGATGAAGTCTATGAAGCTTTGGCGCAGGAGACAAGAGCTCATACCGACTTGCGTTTTGCCGGGATATTCAGCGAAGCCCTGGCCTTGACCAAGCAAATGTTCAATACTGACGGCGAGGTTTTCGTCATAGCCGGTTCCGGGACTTTGTCCATGGAAATGGCTCTGATAAATACAGTGGCTCCAGGGGAAAAAGTTTTGATTGTTAGCCATGGCTATTTTGGGGACCGTTTCTTGGGAGTAACCAATGCTTTAGGAATTAAAGCCGAAGCCCTGGTTGCCGAATGGGGCAAGCGGGTCAGCATAGAAATGATTGAAGAAAAGCTGCAGGAAGGCGGCTTTAAAGCCGTAACTGTGACCCATGTTGATACTTCTACCGGAGTGATGGCTAATCTGGAAGAGGTAGTCCCTGTAGTCAAAAAATACGGCGCTTTGTTTATCCTGGACGGAGTTTGCGCCAGTGCTGCCCTTGAAGAGGACATGGGCAAAGAATACGGTGGAAAAGGCAATACTATTGATGTGGTTCTCACCGCTTCGCAAAAGGCAATCGGTGTGCCTCCGGGTCTGGCTATTGTGGCTTTCGGTCCCGCCGCTTTGGCCGCCAGGAAGAAAATGCACAAAGTCAGCAGCTATTACGCGGATATTAATAACTGGATTCATATTATGCGTGAGCCTTATAAATATTTTGCCACCCACCCGGTGAATATGATTTATGCCTATCACCAGGGAATGAAAATAATCGAAAGAGAAGGATTCGCCGCCCGCTACCGCAGGCATGCCGCCATTGGCAAAGCTATCCGGGCAGCCCTAAAAACTTATAACATGCATACTTTGGCGCCGGAGGAATATGCCGCCCCAACTTTAAGCTGTGTTCTTTACCCGGCAGGAATTGACGATGAAGTCTTTAGAGCTTCTTTGGCAGCCAAAGGCGTGATAGTGGCCGGGGCTTTGGGACCGCTGCAGGGCAAAGGTTTCCGCCTGGGGCATATGGGCAATGTCACTACAGAAGAGTTTTGCAAAGCCCTGGAGATAATAGGTGAAACTCTAAAAGAACAGGGGCACCCTGTTGATCCGGCTTTAGCGGTTAAAGTTTACCAAGAAGTTTTTGCCAAAAATATGGAGAAGTAAGGCCTGGCTACTTTGCCCTGAAAAAATAGGAGGTAAATCCTAAAGATTAATTTAGGATGTACCTCTTATTTTTGTTGGCAAAATTGGATAAAGGAGCAAATGATTAGCCAAAATAAAAAAGTACGCAAGAGAATTTAACAAGAAAAAAGTAAACGAGGTGAGATAAACATATGCAAGCAGACCGCAGTGAAAAGAGACTTTTTAGAATTATGGCTGTAAGCCTGGCTCTTTGCCTCGCTCTCTCTGCAGCCGGCCATGCCGCTTTAGGCGACCGGACACTTTCCCAAGGGTCCAAGGGGGCGGAAGTTAAGGATTTGCAAAAAAGGCTAACCCAGTTGGGTTATCAGGTAGGAAAAGTCGACGGAATATATGGCAAAAGCACGGCAGCGGCTGTGACGAGGTTTCAGAAAGATCGGGGTCTCAAAGCCGACGGGATAGCAGGGGAAAAAACAATTAAGGAATTAATCCGCTTGACAGGCGAGAGCACCACTTCCTCAGGGAAAAAAGTCGGATATAAAAATTCCGATGTTCAGCTTTTGGCCAGGTGTATTTATTCGGAGGGCCGCGGCGAGCCTTATATTGGTCAAGTGGCCATCGGGGCTTGTGTCATGAACAGGCTTAAACATCCATCTTTCCCTAATACCATTGCCGGTATTATTTATCAACCCCAAGCCTTTTCTGCCGTAGCTGACGGACAGATTAATCTTCAGCCGGATGAGACGGCAATAAAAGCGGCCAGGGAAGCAATGAGCGGTTCAGATCCCACCGGAGGAGCGATTTATTATTTTAACCCGGCTAAAACCAAAAACAAATTTATGTGGTCCAGGCCTCAGATTAAAAAAATAGGCAAACATATTTTTACCCGTTAGGGGGGATGAACAATGAAGGAAGAAACTCGGCGTAAGATTCTTTCCGTGCTTTCCGTAACTTTTGCGCTGGCCTTTGCCCTTGCTCTAGGCTGGGGAATCTATGAATACCGAACTCTGCAAGACTATAAGCTTAAAACTGAGAATCAATATAAACAAGCCTTAAATGATTTGGTTACAACCTTAAATGAGGTAGAGACCAGTATGGCCAAGGCTAAAGTGGCCAATAGTCCTGCTCAGAAGGTCTTGTATTTAAGCGAAACCTGGAAAGGTGCCAATGACGCTGTGGCCAAACTCAGCTCTTTACCTGCGGACGAAGTAGGGATCAGTTATGTGGACACCCTAGTCAATCAAGTGGGAGACTTTAGCAAGACTATGACCCGTAAAGTGGCTTCAGTAGAAAGTATGAGTGCTGAAGAGCAGGATATGTTTAACGATATGCATGAACGGGTAATTGAGGTCAACCGTAATATTCAACAGTTGGCCAACCAATTTTATGCGGAGAACTTAGCCTGGGTAGATAAACCGCCGGGAATTTTACAGAGATTGGGAATCGGTAGGACCACTCAAACCGCGGCCCAGGGAGGGGAAAGCGGTGCGGAAAATCAACAAGGCGGTGAACAGGCTAGACAAGAGACTCCTACCTCTGTCCGTGGTGGCCTTAAACAGCTGGACGCCAGCTTGCAGAAATATCCCCCGTTTACCTATCAAGGTGAGTTGGATAAACATACGACACCAAAACCTTTAGGGCTTCCTGAGGGTGAGATTAATGAAAATAAAGCGGTAACGGTGGCCAAGGAATTTTTACAAAAGCTGGGTTATGAAAATCCTCAACCGCAGGTAACCGGCTTGTCCCAGCAGCCTTTAGGGGGATTTGACTTAACATATGATGATTCTTATTTGGAAGTAAGCAAAAAAGGCGGTGTAGTAACTTTTTACCGGGATCAGCGGGAGATCGGCGACCGGAAGTTGGATGTCAAAAAAGGAATTGATAAAGCCAATACTGTCTTAAACAAATTAGGCTGGAAGTTAGCGGTGACCTCAACCCAAGACTTCGGTTCTTACCTGCAAGTTGAAGCTGTGGCTGAGGAAAAAGGAGTAAGGCTTTATCCGGATAAGGTCAGAATCACTGTTGCCCTGGATAACGGCGATATTGTCGGTTTTGACGCCAATCCCTATTATGCTTATCACCATGACAGGCAGTTAATACCTAAACTCACTCTGGACCAAGCTAAAGCGAAGCTAAATAAAGATTTTAAAATTTTAGAGAACAGGTTGGCCGTTATTTCTAAAATCGGCACGGAGGAAGCATTTTGCTACGAATTCCGCGGAACTGCCTACGGCGAGGAGTACCTGGTGTATATCAATGCGTTGGATGGTTCAGAGGAAAAGATCAGCAGAGTAGTGAATACCCCCAGTGGGAAGTTAATTCAGTAAAACAAGGGAAAAACAAGAATTGAATAATTTCCCGCAGGAAAAACTGGCGTAAGAAAAATATCCTGTAAATTATCCCCGTAAGGCTTGAAAGTTTCCCTTAGGAAACGTAAAATAAATCGGATTGTATAAATTAAGCAGAGAAAAAACTTTTCTCAAAAGAGAAAAACTTTTCTCTGCTTAACTTATTACCACATGAGGGCATAATATGTTCATTTCCGGGCTTGTGGCAATGTTGGCATTTTAGGTTAAGATATAATAAAATTTTGATTATGGGTTTTGCTTAATTGCCAAGATTAGGCTAAGATGGAAGGGTAGATTTAATAACCAAAGGGAATTAGTTATTGGACTGAAGGAGGGCTCAAAATGAGTATCTACCAAAGTATTAAGGACAATATTTACCGACGGCTGGAAGAAGCAGTTAACGAAGCTAAAGCCTGTGGGGAACTGGTTTTTGAGGAATGCCCTGCTTTCGTCCTGGAAGAACCACGCGAACGCCAGCATGGAGATTTGGCAACCAATCTGGCCATGCTCTTGACAAAACAGGCCAGACGGGCTCCGAGGGAGATAGCCGAAATAATCTTAAAGCATTTTAATACGGAAAATACCTGGATTAGTTCCTGGGAAATAGCCGGACCTGGGTTTATTAATTTCCGGCTTAATCCCGCTTGGCTTCAGGGAGTTATTCCGGAGGTTTTGGCTCAGGGTGATAAATATGGCTCGGTCAATATAGGCCGGGGGCAAAAAGTCCAGGTTGAGTTTGTCAGCGCCAACCCTACAGGATTATTACATATGGGTAATGCCAGGGGAGCAGCCCTCGGCGACAGCCTGGCTTCTCTTTTGTCTGTGGCCGGTTACCAAGTAGAAAGGGAGTTTTATATTAACGATGCCGGCAACCAAATTATTAATTTTGCCCTTTCCCTCGAAGCACGCTATTTGGAACAATTCGGCCAAGAGGTAGAATTTCCGGAAGCGGGATATCATGGGGAAGATTTGATTGACACCGTCAAGAGGTTTATTGCCAGGGACGGGGACGCTTATCTGCATATAGAGGCGGAAAAACGGCGGGAAGCCTTGGTCCGTTTTGCTTTAGAGGAAAAGATCGCGGCTATTAAGGAAACACTGGAGGATTTCGGAGTTTATTACGATGTATGGTTTAGTGAAAAATCTTTGCATGACTCCGGTTATATCCAGGAGACAATGCAGATTTTAAAGGAAAAAGGGTATATTTATGAGCAGGAGGGTGCACTTTGGCTTAGGTCCACTTTATTTGGTGATGAGAAGGATGAAGTGATTGTCCGTTCCAATGGCCTGGCAACTTATTTCGCTGCCGATATTGCCTATCATCGCCATAAGTTTGAGCGGGGCTTCTCGAAAGTAATTAATATCTGGGGAGCGGATCACCATGGCCATGTAGCCAGGATGAAAGGGGCGATGCAGGCCCTTGGCTATGACCCGGACTCACTGCAGATTATCTTGATGCAGTTGGTAAGGTTGATTCAGGGTGGAGAAGTAGTGCGGATGTCCAAACGCTCCGGCAGGTATATTACTTTAAGGGAACTTATGGACGAGGTAGGCAAGGATGCCGCCAGGTTTTTCTTCCTTCTGAGAGATCCGGATTCAACTGTGGAATTTGATTTGGATTTGGCTAAGCAGGAATCTCAGGACAACCCGGTTTATTATGTCCAGTATGCCCATGCTCGCCTCTGCAGCATCTTAAGACAAGCTCGGGAACTGGGGTATGACCCGGATATTAATCCCAAGCAGGAACAGTTGGCGCTTCTTAACTCCCCGGAAGAAAGAGATTTGCTGAAAAAAATTGCAGATTTACCGGGGGAAATCGCTTTAGCAGCCAAATTAACCGAGCCCCATCGTTTAGCAAGATATGTCTTAGATTTAGCGGCCTTATTTCATACCTTCTACAACAGCCAAAGAGTGCTGGTCCCTGACGAAGATTTAAGGACAGCCCGTTTAGGGTTGGTCAGGTCTGTCAGGTATGTCCTAGCCAATGTTTTAAGGATTCTTGGTGTCTCAGCCCCGGAAAAAATGTAAACTGAATATTGTTTTTTAGCAGATGGTTTTGGTTGAAAGGAATTATTTGTTTCAGAAATCGCTACTTAAGGTATGCTACTAGATATTTCTGAGAAAGGGTAGGAAAAGAATGGCCAAATTTATTTTTGTTACCGGAGGAGTGGTTAGTTCTCTAGGCAAAGGAATAACAGCAGCCTCTTTAGGATGTTTGCTCAAAAACAGAGGACTAAAAGTGGCAATTCAAAAATTTGATCCTTATATTAACGTGGACCCTGGGACAATGAGTCCTTATCAACATGGTGAAGTTTTTGTTACTGACGATGGTGCGGAAACCGACTTGGATATCGGCCATTACGAAAGATTTATCGATGTTCCGCTTTCCAAAAACAGTAACGTCACAGCCGGGAAAATTTACTGGTCAGTTATAACTAAAGAACGTAAAGGGGAATATTTAGGTGGAACAGTTCAAGTCATTCCCCATATTACCAATGAAATTAAGGAACGCATCTACGCGGTAGCCCGGGAGAGCAACCCTGACATTATAATAACGGAAATCGGCGGTACGGTAGGGGATATTGAATCCTTGCCTTTCCTGGAAGCTATCCGCCAAGTTCGCGGAGACATTGGACGGGAGAATGTCTGTTATATTCATGTCACTTTGCTTCCTTATTTGGCTGCTTCAGGAGAGGTTAAGACCAAACCTACACAGCACTCTGTCAAGGAACTGAGAGGCATTGGTATCCAACCTAATATCTTGGTTTGCCGGGCAGACCAGGACATAAATGATGACCTTAAAGAAAAACTGGCTTTGCTCTGTGACTTGGATAAAGAGGCTATTATCACGGCTATTACCGCTTCAACCATTTATGAGGTTCCCCTTCTTCTCCATCAGGAAGGCTTCGACGATATTGTCTTAAAACGTTTAGGGTTGGAAGCGCCCCCTGCGGATATGTCGGCCTGGGAGAAAATGGTCAAGAAGATAAAATCCCCCTGTAAGCACGTAGAAATTGCAATTGTCGGTAAATATGTAGCTTTACCGGATGCTTATTTGAGTGTGGCTGAAGCTTTGCGCCATGCCGGAATTGAGCAGGGGGCAGGAGTGAAAATACGCTGGATTAATTCTGAAGAATTGGAAGACCCGGATGTTTCTCTGGCTGAAGTATTTCAGGGAGTGCAAGGCATTTTGGTTCCCGGGGGTTTTGGCAACAGAGGAATAGAAGGCAAGATTAAAGCTATCCGGTATGCCCGGGAGCAGAAAGTCCCCTATCTGGGAATTTGCTTAGGTATGCAGTGTGCCATAGTGGAGTTTGCGCGCCATGTCTGCGGGCTAAAAGAAGCCAACAGCACAGAGTTTAACCCTGATTCTAAACATCCGGTCATTGACCTTTTGCCGGAACAAAAAGAGGTGGAGGACCTTGGCGGAACAATGCGCTTAGGAAGTTCTCCTATTAATATCCAGCCGGGTAGTAAAGCCTATTCGGCCTACAGGCTGGACCAAATTGAAGAGAGGCACCGCCACCGGTTTGAATTTAATAACGAATACCGGGAAATCTTTAAGCAGAAAGGGTTAATCTTTTCAGGAACATCTCCGGACGGCAGGTTGGTGGAAATTATTGAATATCCGGACCATCCCTGGTTTGTCGCTTCCCAATTCCACCCGGAATTCAAATCTCGCCCCAACAGGCCGCATCCTCTCTTTAACCAATTTATTATGGCTGCTTTGAATTTTAAATAAACGCTTCAAAAAAATCATTAAAACAAAGTCATTAAAACAGTTGGAAAATCACAAAGTGCCAATTACCGGTACTCCGCAAGTGGATCGGGGATTGGCTTTTTCTTTAGAGTGTACACAGGAGAGTGTATACAGGCCGGAAGCGGATGGCAATAATGGCCTTAGGAGGTAATTAGCGATGCAATATACTGCCAGATGGCTGGAAGAAAAGGATAAAATCATTTTTAATACTTTTATCGAGCGCCATACTAAAGGACATGCTATGCAGTTATGGGAATGGGGGGAGGTAAAGTATCGCACCGGCTGGCAGCCTTGGCGGTTGGTTCTGGAGGAAAAAGGCGAGATTGTAGCGGCTGCTACCATCCTAGAAAGAAAACTGCCCCTGTTCGGTACTCCTATTTTTTATTGTCCCCGGGGGCCTGTGGTTGATATGGCGGATAAGGAGAAATTCCAGGCAGTACTTAAGGAAATTAAGGCACTGGCCAAAAGACGCCGGGCAATCTTATTGAAAATAGATCCTGACATTCCGAAAACGGCTGAATACCTCCGCGACTTTTTGGTATCCACCGGTTTTAAACAGGTGGATAAAGGCCAGAATTTTGAGGGGGTTCAACCCAAATTTGTTTTTCGCCTGGATATCTCCCCTGATGAAGACACTCTTCTGGCCAATATGCACCAAAAGACCCGCTATAATATCAGGCTGGCAATGAAAAAAGGTGTTAAGATTCGCCTGGGCACCAGGGAAGACTTGCCGGAATTTTACCGGGTATTGCAGGAAACTTGCGCCAGGGACAACTTTTTGGTTCGGGCTTATTCTTATTTTGAAGACTTATACGATATCATGGTTCCCCCCGGTTACGGCCAGTTGTTTATCGCTGAATATGAGGGGAAAATTATAGCCGGAACCTTTGCTTTTCTCACGGGTTCCAAAACATGGTATATTTACGGGGCTTCTTCCAATTCTCATCGCAATGTCATGCCTAATTATCTTATCCAATGGGAAATGATTCGCTGGGCTAAAGCTCACGGGTGCACCCTATACGATTTCCGGGGAGTTTCCGGGGACCTAAGTGAAAATAATCCTCTGTACGGGCTCTATAAATTCAAAAAAGGATTTAACGGAGATTTTGTCGAATTTATTGGAGAATGGGACTATGTTTATAGGCCTTTTATGTATACCATCTGGCAGTTGGCAGAGAAGGTTTATTCCGGCGGGCTGAAAAATATGCTGGCCCGCTTCCGCAAAAGAAAGTAATTTGTGGGTTTGAAGAAAGGGACAATAATGGCCGACCTTTGGATTGAAGTTGACTTAGATGCGGTAATCCATAATTATCAACAAATTAAGGCCAAGCTTGCACCTCCCTGTCGGCTTATGGCTGTGGTCAAAGCCGACGCCTATGGGCTGGGGGCGGTGGAAGTGGCTAAAGCCTTGGCAGAAGAGGGTTGCGAGTTTTTTGCTGTCACAACCATTGCCGAGGCATTAATTTTACGTCAGGAAGGCCTTGAAGGGCGGATTCTGGTTTTAGGCCCTACCAGCCAAGAAGATTGGGCGGAGGCTGTGACGCAAGGGATAGAGCTGGCAGTATCCCAGCTGAGCTGGATTCCCCATTTAGAGGAAATAGCCGCTCAAACCGGTTGTAAAGCCTTGCTTCACCTGAAGTTGGAGACCGGTATGGGGCGGACAGGCTTTACCGGAGAACAGCTGACTGATTTAGCCGCAGCTTTACAGCAGGCACCTAACTTGGAAGTTGCCGGAGCTTTCACCCATTTTGCCCGGGGAGCCCAAAGGGACCGGAGTTATACCCGTTGGCAATTCGCAAAGTACCAGGATTATGTCAGCAGGCTGGAAGATATGGGGCTTAAAATTCCTCTAAAGCATGTGTGCAATAGCGCGGCTTTTTTGGATTATCCGGAGTACCACCTGGATATGGTCAGGGTAGGTACCCTTTTAGGGGGGCATTTTCCTGCCCCGGCTTTTGCCGGAACCTTGGACCTAAGAGACCCCTGGACAGCTAAAGCCAGAATTGTCCACCTGCAAAATGTGCCCAAGGGGACTTATGTGGGCTATCAGAGCCTTTACAAGAGCAAACGGGAGACTACTTTAGCCGTGATTCCTGTTGGCTATGCCGACGGTTTTGGCCTGGAGCCAAAGCTAGTCCCTCAAGGGCTCTTCGATTTGGCCAAGATTATTGTTAAGAATACGGCCGCTTTTTTTGGCCTTCACTTGGGCAGGGAAAAACTTCTCCTTAAGGGGCAACCTGTCAGTACCGCCGGCAAGATAGGCATGCAGCTCACGGTTTTGGATGTTGGCCGGATTCCTTGCCAATTAGGGGAAGAGGTAGTAATACCTTTAAGGAGAACTCTTGCTAATCCCAGGATACCAAGAATTTACAAAAAAAATGGGAAATTCTATAGAAAAAGAGTAGTACAAGAAGGATTTTTGTCAATAAATGAAGAATGTATCTAGACATATGAAAAGTGAATAAGGTACATGAGAGAAAAAAGCTAAATTTGGAGACTGAAGGAGAGAGCTAGTTGTTAAAATTACTAATTGTTGATGACCAGAAAGGGATTAGAAGACTTCTAACGGAAGTTTTCCTGGAGTATGGCTATGAGATTGAATCTTGCGCCAATGGCCTGCAGGCCTTGGAAATTATACCGAAGTTCCAGCCAGACTTGGTCATTATGGATGTAAAGATGCCTGGAATGAATGGTATTGATGTTATTAAGAAATTACGAGAGAGTGATGACTATAAAGATATTAAAGTAATTATGATGACTGCCTATGGTGACCAGCATTATATCAGCCAGGCTGAAGCCTTAGATGTGGACAAGTTTATTATCAAGCCTTTTAATTTGAATGAACTCAAAAAACAGGTAGGAGAAATCCTTAAAGACAAAGATTTTTGGATTGGCAGTTAAACGGGTATATAAAGATACATATTAGAGATTAGAGAAAGGAAAATTAAACATATTTAGCGTTTGGAAGAAAGCAGATCGCTTCACTAGCAGGTTGCTGCTTTTTTTGCTTTTTTATGGTTGGCAAGAATAAAACTAGAATTATTATAGTTAAAGGCAGGAAAACTATTTATGTTGGAGAAATATATCAGGGAGGAGAGTGGGAAATCATGATTATACCGACTGTGGCGACTATCGGTATTCAATGTGCACAATGCGGAGAACTGCAGTTCAGGACTCTTTCTGTCTTTGCTCATTCCCACTTTAATAAAGAAAGTTATTGCGGGGCTTGTGGCGCCCCCTTAACAACCTTGACAACATATGCCCGAGGCAGGTATTGCCTGGAATATCCTTGCATATATTGCGGTGAGACTCATTATATTGTAGTGAAACGGGAAGTGATGAGGAGAGAAAGTCTTCTAGAGCTGTCATGTCCTGCAAAAGAATTGCCGGTAGGCTATGTTGGAACCCAAAACGAAGTAGTTAATGCCTGTCAGGATTTAAAGAGAACTTTTGTCCAAGTCGCTTCAGAACTGGTGAAGGATGAAGAGTCGGAAGCAGAATTTGAGAATTTTTATGTGGTTTATGCTGTTATGGAGAAACTGAGTCAAATGGTGGAACGTGGACAGTTGGGCTGTCGTTGCGGTAATCATAATTTAGTGGTTGAAATTCTAAGTGACAGGATTGAACTGAGCTGTGGAAACTGCCAGGCACTCGGCGTCATTCATACAGATAATAAAGACATTTTGCGTATCCTAGATAGAATGGTTTCTATTTTCTTGGAAGAAAGTAAAACTTGGTTTCTCCTGGACTCTTATCCGGGCCATAATTTGGTTAAAAACAAATAAATTGGAGGTATTTCAAATGAGTTTCGTTTCAATTAAGGAGCTGCTGCAGAAAGCTCAACAAGGCCGTTATGCTGTGGGTGCTTTTAATTGCAATAATATGGAGATTGTTCAGGCTATTGTAGCGGCAGCCGAAGCGGAGAAAGCTCCGGTTATTATTCAGGCTAGCCAGGGCGCCATTAAGTACGCCGGCTTAAACTACATAGTGGCGTTGACCAAAGTTGCAGCTGCCAGTGTTAAAGTGCCGGTGGCCTTGCATTTGGATCACGGGACCAGTTTTGAGCAATGTGTACAATGTATGGCTAACGGCTTCAGTTCAGTAATGATAGACGGTTCCAAGCTTCCTTTAGCCGAAAACATTGCCTTAACCAAAAAGGTGCTCGAAGTTGCTCGTCCTCTGGGTATTTCTGTGGAGGGCGAACTGGGGAAAATCGGCGGCACGGAAGATGATATCAGTGTTTCGGAAAAAGAGGCCTTTTTCACCGATCCCGACGAAGCGGAAAGGTTTTGTCGAGAGACCGGAGTAGATGCCTTAGCTGTTGCCATAGGGACTGCCCATGGACAGTACAAAGGGGTTCCTAAGCTGGACTTCGACCGTTTGCGGGAGATTGTCAAGAAAGTATCCACACCTATCGTCCTGCACGGTTCTTCCGGTGTACCGGACGACGCCATTCGCGAAGCTATACAGTTGGGAGTGGCCAAAGTAAATATCGACACCAATATTCGGGAAGCTTTTACAGCAGCAGCTCGCCAAGTACTTGCCGCTAATTCTAAAGAGATTGACCCGCGGAAAGTATTGGGGCCGGCCCGGGAAGCAGCTATTGAGATTATTAGGGAGAAAATTCGGGTCTTTGGCAGCAGTGGGAAAGCATAATGATCTGCTGCTTTGCGTATTCTAAACAGGAGTGAAAAACTGCTTGAAGACTGCCGAAAAAGGAGAAGGCGAGGCTAGCAAAGAGGGAAAACTAAACTTGAATAGTTTTCGTGGGATGTCCTAGCGGATAAAATGGCAGTACGAGGTAAAAAGCGTAGGTTAGGGTTAGGAGGGTCAAAAATAAATGCGTTTTTTCTTGGATTCGGCAAATATGGAAGAAATAACCCGAGCATGGGAGATGGGTGTAATTTCCGGTGTTACTACCAACCCTTCCTTAGTGGCTAAGGAAGGAGCCGAGTTTCACCCCTTGCTTCGGCAAATAGCCGAGATTGTGGATGGCCCTATCAGCGCGGAAGTAATTGCTTTAGATTATGAAGGAATGCTTTCCGAAGCCAGAGCTCTGGCCGAGATCGACCCTAAGATAGTTGTTAAGATCCCAATGACCGTCGAGGGTCTACGGGCGGTTAAAACTTTGGCGGAAGAAGAGATTCCAACCAATGTTACATTGGTTTTTACCCCCATCCAAGCTTTGCTGGCTGCACGAGCCGGGGCTACCTATGTCAGCCCTTTCTTAGGAAGGTTGGATGATATCGGGGAAGTAGGGCTCAAACTCTTAGAGGATATTTGCCAAATTTTTGCCGTTCATGCTTTAGATTGCCGAGTGATTGCCGCCAGCATCCGTAATCCTGTCCATGTCTTGGAAGCCGCCAAGATCGGTGCTGATTATGCCACAGTACCATTTTCTGTACTTAAACAGTTGTCGTCCCATCCTTTGACCGCTGCAGGAATCGAAAAGTTTTTAGCTGATTGGAAAAAAGTTCCGGGAAGGTAAAGAAGAAGCTATGCTTAGGGTAAGTTTAGCCTAAGCATTTAATGTCTAAGCTTATCAGGGTTTGAAGGAGAGTTTTGATTGTTTCTCAAGGCCGGAATCAGAAGCTTGGGCCTTGAATTTTCTGTGAGGAGGATAAATATGGAAAGAGAACTTACCATGGAGTTTGCCAGGGTAACAGAAGCAGCCGCTTTGGCTTCAGCCCGTTGGGTCGGTATGGGCCAAAAGGATGCTGCCGACAACGCTGCGGTGGAAGCCATGCGAGCGTTGTTTGACACTGTTCATATGGACGGTACGGTAGTAATAGGAGAAGGGGAAATGGATGAAGCCCCCATGCTTTATATCGGCGAAAAGTTGGGTACAGGGGAAAAGCCGGAAGTGGACGTGGCGGTTGACCCCCTGGAAGGCACTAATCTGGTAGCAAAGGGGATGCCCGGGGCTATTTCTGTTCTGGCTGTTACCGAAAGGTACGGCTTACTCCATGCTCCCGATATGTATATGCATAAAATTGCAGTTGGCCCTCAGGCTGCCGGCCGCATTCATCTTGACGCGCCTGTTGAGGAGAATTTGGCTAATGTGGCCCAGGCTTTGAATAAAAAAGTCCGGGATTTAACTGTAGTAATTTTAGATCGCCCCCGCCACTATGAGTTAATTAAACAGGTCAGGGAATGCGGGGCTAGAATCAGGCTGATTACTGACGGCGATGTTGCTCCGGCTGTTGCCTGCGCTATTGAAGGCAGCGGTATTGATATCATGATGGGGATTGGCGGAGCGCCTGAGGGAGTTTTGGCTGCCGCCGCTTTACGGTGTATGGGCGGAGAAATGCAAGGGAGGCTCTGGCCGGAGGATGAGGCAGATATAGAAAGAGCTCGGAAATTAGGGATTACTGATATTAATAAACTGCTCACTTTAGATGACTTGGTTAAGACGGACGATATTTTCTTTGCTGCAACCGGTATTACGGAAGGCGCTTTGCTGAAAGGAGTTACCTTTAACAGCTACGGCGCCACAACTCACAGCGTTGTGATGCGGGGTAAAACCGGGACAATACGTTTCATTGAAGCCAGACATTATTTTGCCAAGAAACCGAAATATGCTATAAAGGGTGTTTATTAAGGGAAGTGAAGGCTTGTCCTTAGCAAAGCGATCAAAGGATTGCCCTGGACGCAGCGAAGGAACTTTTACTTCAAACTAACAGTAGAAAGAATATAAAAAGAACATAATAGATAATAGAAGAAATATAAAAAGATAAGGAGTCAAAATAAATAAGGAGTCCTTGACCCGTAGTTACAGTTTATGCTAAAATGTTTAAAGTTGACTGCACATATGGTTAGCGGATCTGAAAGAGAAGGAAGGTGACTGATCGTGAAAGAAAAAATACATCCTAAATACCAGCAAACAACTATTAGCTGTGTCTGCGGCAATGTTATAGAGACAGGTAGCACCAAGAAAGACATCAGAGTTGAAATCTGTTCCAAATGCCATCCTTATTTCACAGGGGTACAGAGATTTGTTGATTCTGGCGGGCGCGTTGAACGTTTCAAAAAGAAATACGGTATGCAATAACAACGGCCTGCGGTCGTTGCCAGAAAAAGGAGCAGAGCGCAAGCTCTGCTTTTCGATTGTGAGGCGTCCTTTACCGGTGCCTTCCTTAAGGTCAAGCGTAGCGAGAGTTGGAGAATAAATACGAAATTGGAGAGTTTATTATGGGAAAACCTGTCCAATATGGAGGACAAGCTTTAATTGAAGGAGTTATGATGCGCGGCCCAAAGGCTATGGTCATGGCTGTCCGCCTGCCTAACGGGGAAATCGAGGTTACGCAGGAAGACATTAATGCCTGGTCCCAGAAGCCTGTCTTAAAACTGCCTATAATCCGGGGATTTGTTGCGCTGCTTGATTCTCTGATTCTCGGCACTAAAGCTTTAATGTTCTCGGCTAATAAAGCCGTAGGGGAAGAAGAGGAAAATCTCAGCTTCTGGGAAATGGCTCTTACCATTCTTATTGCCCTTGGGGCGGGAATGTTGCTTTTTGTCGGTTTGCCTACCGCTTCAGCTCATTTTCTTGAACATCTTTTTCCCGGGACGGTTCTGCAAAATCTTTTAGAGGGATTAATTCGTCTGGCGGTTTTATTTCTATATATAATCTTAATTTCCAAATTGCCTGATATTCAAAGAGTTTTTCAATACCATGGCGCTGAACATAAAACTATCTTTGCTCATGAAGCCGGGGAAGAATTGAATGTAGAAAATGTTCGGAAGTATTCCCGTTTGCATCCCCGCTGTGGAACAAGCTTTTTACTCATTGTCGTAATTGTTAGTATTTTTGTTTTTGCCTTCCTAGGTTTGGAGCCTCTTTGGTGGCGCATTGTTTCCCGAGTTTTGCTCATGCCGCTGGTGGCCGGCATTTCATATGAGCTGCTTAAGTTCTCCGGCCGTCATGCGGATTCCCGTTTTTGCAGCTTGCTTATAGCCCCTGGGTTGTTCCTGCAGAAACTTACTACCAGAGAGCCCGACGATACTCAATTGGAAGTGGCTATCGCCGCTTTAAACGGGATAGTGAAATCCGGTCAAGAACTGTCCTAGGCCGAAAAAACGGCAATAAAAGTTAGGAAGCGTAAGTTAGACTCGAATTGGGAGTCTAAAATTTTTGATTTCAGTTGAGGACTCTTAAAGAGCCGAGAACATATGCTAATAAGACTATGGCCGGCGTTAAGAACTGTTCAGGCCGGGAAATAATAAATAATATAAGAGATAAAATATAGAAGATAGAGAAAATAACTTTTTTAACATTTGTTGGCGCCGTGCTTAACGGCAATTGTATGAAAGTACTAAAGCTTAGAGAGAAAAGGAACTTTACAGTAGGCAGGAGAGATTGAACCATGCTGAACAGACTGGATGAAATCGAGAAAAAATACGAAGAATTAAGCGAACTCTTAGCAAAGCCGGAGGTTATAGCCAATCAGGCTGAATACCAAAAATATGCCAAAAATCAAGCCAGCATTGAAGATACCGTTATTACCTACCGGGAGTATAAAAAAGTAGTTGCCCAGATTAATGATACCAAAGCTCTCTTGCAGGAGGATCTCGACCCCGAAATGCAAGAAATGGCTGAGTTGGAACTGGATGAACTGAAGAAAAGACTTGCGGAGTTGGAACAAGAATTAAAGCGTTTGCTCCTGCCAAAGGATCCTAATGATGAGAAAAACGTCATTATGGAAATTAGAGCGGGGGCAGGCGGGGAAGAAGCTGCTCTTTTTGCCGCGGTACTTTACAAAATGTATATCAAATACGCTGAGAAACACAACTGGAAGACGGAGATCTTAAGCGCTAACTATACCGATATCGGCGGTTTTAAAGAAATAATATTTATGATTGAAGGCCGTGGCGCCTACAGCAGGCTAAAATTTGAAAGCGGTGTCCATCGGGTCCAGCGCATTCCTACAACAGAGTCTGGGGGAAGAATTCACACTTCCACTGCCACGGTAGCCGTTTTGCCGGAGGCCGAAGAAGTTGACGTGGAAATTAACCCTAACGATATCCGCATTGATATTTTCTGTTCCAGCGGCCCTGGGGGACAGTCGGTTAACACTACTCAGTCCGCTGTCCGCATTACCCATTTGCCTACCGGAATAGTGGTTTCCTGCCAAGATGAGAAATCACAGCTTAAAAATAAAGATAAAGCCATGAAAGTTCTAAGGGCAAGGTTGTTGGAGAAAGCTCAGCAGGAAGCCTTAGGGGAAATAGCCCAGGAACGCAGGAGTCAAGTAGGCACAGGGGACAGAAGTGAACGTATCCGCACTTATAATTACCCCCAAGGCAGGGTTTCTGATCATCGGATTGGGCTGACTTTACACAAACTGGACGAGATCCTCTTAGGGGAATTGGATGAGATTATTGACGCCTTGATTACAGCCGATCAGGCCGAGAGGCTCAAAGCTTCGGTTTAAGATAATTGAAATGCCTTGCGAATTATTTCTCAGGCATAAGCTTACGAGAAGATGGTATTATGGAAACATCTCTTACTTTTAATTCGGTTCGAATCTTGGATTTATTAATAGCCGGTGCCGGTTACCTCGAACAAAAAGGAGTTGATTTTCCTCGGGTTGAAGCTGATTTGCTTCTCTCCCATGTCCTTGGGGTGTCCAGAGTGGATCTCTACCTTATGCGAGAAGAAGATATTTCCGGGGAGAAGCTTCGCCAATATGCTGAACTTTTGGTTAAGCGAGGAGACAGGGAACCACTGGCTTATTTGTTAAAGACCCGTGAATTTATGGGTCTTGATTTCTATGTGGACCAAAGGGTATTAATCCCAAGGCCGGAAACAGAACTGCTTGTGGAAAAAATACTGGAAATTGGGAAGACTAGATATTTGGGCGAACAAGTCAGGATTCTGGATCTGGGTACCGGCAGCGGTGCTATTGCCGTTTCGCTGGCTTACTACTGGCCTGAGGCTTCCCTTACTGCTGTAGATATCTCCGGGAAGGCTTTGGCTGTGGCGGAGGAAAATGCCCGCCGGCACAAGGTTAAACTGGATTTGCGGCAGGGAAACCTTTTTAGGCCTGTTTCCGGGGAGAAGTTTACGATTATTGCCTCTAATCCCCCCTATGTTTCCCAGGAGGAATACACATTCTGTTCGCCGGAAGTAAAAAAAGAACCTACCCTGGCTCTTTTAGGGGGATGGGATGGGCTTGAATTTTATCGTGAAATAGCCCTTCGAGCCGGGGAGTATCTGCTTCCGGGAGGGTTTATTATTTTGGAGATCGGCCAGGCTCAAGGGCCAAAAGTTGCGGAGCTTTTTAGGGACAAGGGGTTTGAGACCTCTATATACCCTGATTATGCCGGGCTGGATAGAATAGTCCTGGCCGAAAAGAAATAGAATGGAAACAGCAGCTTTTGCGGCTAACAGCTGAAGAGGAGACAAAATGGAAACAAAAAGGTACTATCTTGGAGTAGAAAATTGCGATTCCTCCCGGACTGGGGCCTGGGAAGAAGCTATTCAAGAAGCGGTTAACTTGCTTAAGCAAGGGGAACTTGTTGCTTTCCCCACGGAGACGGTTTATGGCCTGGGTGCTAATGCACTAGATCCCCAAGCTTGTGCCAAAATATTTGCAGTGAAAGGGCGTCCCGCTGACAACCCCTTAATAGTGCATGTTGCATCTATGGAGGAAGCGCGCCGGGTTGCCAGGGATTGGCCCAGGGAAGCTGAAATTTGCGCCCGGGAGTTTTGGCCTGGTCCCCTGACTATTATTCTTCCTAAAAGAGAAGACATCCCGGCAATTGTCAGCGGGGGGCTGGATACGGTAGCTATTCGCCTGCCCTCCCATCCTGTAGCTTTGGCTTTGCTGCAAAAGGCCGGTTTTCCTGTGGCTGCTCCCAGCGCCAATATTTCCGGGAAGCCCAGCCCGACGGAAGGCAAGCATGTTTGGCAGGATTTGTACGGTAAGATCCCGCTTCTAATCGATGCAGGTAAGTGTCCCGTAGGTTTGGAATCAACAGTTTTGGATTTGACCGGCGTCACTCCAACTATTCTAAGGCCGGGGGGAGTAACTCTTGAGCAGCTTACTGAAGCTTTGGGACGGGTGGAAGTTGACCGAGGGGTTAGAGGGGAAAAGGAATCATCCTTTAAGCCCAGGTCACCGGGAATGAAATACCGGCATTATGCACCGCAAGGGGAAGTAATGCTGATCAGGGGCTCAGCTCAGGAAAAAAGAGAGCAAGTGGAGCAACACCTAAGGAATAAGACTGAAGGCCAAAAAATAGCCTTAATTTGTTTGGAAGAAACTGCCGCTGACTTAGAAGAAGAAACTTTGGACAAAGTAGATTTACTGTTTATTCTTGGTTCTGTGCGCCAAAGCAGACAAGCGGCAAGTCGTTTATTTGAGGGTTTAAGATTGTGTGATGAGCATAAAATTAATTTGATTTTGGCTGAAGAAATGCCGGAGAAAGGAATCGGTTTGGCGTTTATGAACCGTTTGCAGAAGGCTGCCGGCCAAAAGAATTTTCTTCCGCCCTCACAGGACAAAGTGTTTTGAGCATAGCCTGGAAAAGTATTGTTGATAGGAGGCTGTAATTTGGAATTAGCCTGGGTAATAGCTGTATCTATAGCTTTGGGAATGGATGCCTTTTCCTTTTCCTTGGCTCTGGGGCTAATCGGAATCCGTAACCGGACAGCGGTTCGCCTGTCGTTAATTGTAGCTGTATTTCATGTCTTTATGCCGCTAATCGGGCTTTGGACAGGGCAAAAGCTGGGGGCTTTATTTGGCGATGTAGCTATTGCCATTGGCGCTCTGATTCTTCTTTGGCTGGGAGGCAAAATGATTTGGGGCGCTCTGCGCGGCGAGGAAACCGAATCCAGGGTACCCAGCCTGAAAGGGTGGGGTATTTATGCCCTGGCCGGAAGTGTCAGTCTTGATGCCCTGAGTGTGGGTTTTTCCCTGGGGACTTTTGTGACCAAAATCCTTCTTGCCACCTTAATCATGGGATTTACGGCCGGAGTAATGACAGGGGGAGGCGTTCTTCTCGGCCGGAGAATAGGCACTTGGTTGGGTAGTAAAGCAGAAGCTTTGGGTGGTTTGATCTTATTGCTAATCGGCGTACGTATGGCTCTGGAAGTAATACTCTAGGGTAGTGATGCCTTGGAAATGTTTCTTGTGTGGAGAAAAGAGGTTATAATAAAGCTATGAAAATATTGTTTGTTTGCACCGGAAACACCTGCCGCAGTCCGATGGCTCAAAAGTTGGCGGAAAAATACTTGCCGGGGGAGTGTGAGATTTTTTCAGCGGGGATTCATGCTATAGCCAACGAGCAAGCCAGTTCTCAGGCGGTTGAGGTGCTTAAAGAAAAAGGTATAGATTTAAGCGGCCATCGAGCGGTACAGCTCAGCGAGGAAATGCTCGCAGCTGCTGATTATGTTTTTACAATGACTCGTTCTCAGGAAGCATATCTCGGCAATCTTTTCCCACAATATAGAGAGAAAATTAAAGCCTTAGGGCCCTGGCTGGGAAGCGGAGGAGATATCCTTGATCCCTGGGGCGGCTCCCTGGAGATCTATCGTAGTTGCCTTAAAGAATTGGAGGCAATGATAAGAGCTTTAGCCCTCAGGCTTGAGGATAGTTAAGCACTAATTTGCAGATCATAGTTGTTCAAGTAATTTTGGAGGTTATGACGGTTGAAAATAGCTTTAGGAGCCGATCACGGCGGTTATGAACTTAAAAACATAATTAAAGAGCACTTAAGCTCCAAGGGTATCACAATCCTGGATTTTGGAACGAATACGCCCGATTCGGTGGATTATCCCTTCTATGGTTTTAATGTTGGCCAAGCTGTAATTAGCAAAGAAGCTGACTTGGGAATCGTAGTCTGTGGAACCGGAATCGGCATATCTATTGCGGCCAATAAAGTCAAGGGTATCCGGGCCGCTTTATGTACCAACAGCTATATGGCCAGAATGGCCAGGGAACATAACGATGCCAATATTTTGGCTTTAGGGGCGAGAGTAGTGGGTCCTGGGTTAGCTTTGGAGATAGTGGACACATTTCTTAACACTCCCTTCAGCGGGGATAGACACAGCCGCAGGATAGACCAGATTGCCGCTTATGAGGATAAAAAAAAGAGTTAATTAGAGTTGATTCTATGCTAAAATAATAAAAACTGGCATTAATCTACAAGGGAGATGGATATTTTGGACTATATTCAGGAATATGTGGCGCTTCAGGATCCGGAAGTAGCTGAAGCTATAAAGTTGGAAGAAAGCCGCCAGGAAAATAAGATTGAACTTATCGCCTCGGAGAATTTTGTCAGCCGGGCAGTTATGGCCGCTCAGGGATCTGTTTTAACCAATAAGTATGCGGAAGGCTATCCGGGGAAAAGGTATTATGGTGGCTGTGAATATGTTGACATAGTTGAAGACCTGGCCAGGGAGAGAGTCAAAAAACTTTTTGGCGCTGAACACGCCAATGTCCAGCCCCATTCCGGCGCCCAAGCCAACACGGCTGTTTATTTCGCAATACTTGAGCCCGGGGATACTGTTCTAGGGATGAACCTTGCCCATGGAGGACATCTTACCCATGGGAGCCCAGTCAATCTCTCCGGGGTTTATTTTAATTTTGTAGGTTACGGGGTAACTAAAGATACTGAACTCCTTGATTACGATGAGCTTAGAGACTTAGCCAGGAAGCATAAACCGAAGCTCATTGTCGGTGGTGCCAGCGCTTATCCCCGGCAAATAAACTTTCGCCTGATGCGGGAAATAGCTGACGAAGTAGGAGCCTATTTAATGGTGGATATGGCGCACATTGCCGGATTAGTAGCGGCGGGTTTGCATCCCAGTCCCATTCCTTATGCTCATTTTGTGACCAGCACCACTCATAAAACTTTAAGAGGGCCCAGAGGGGGGTTGATTCTCTGCCTTAAAGAATTTGCCCAGAAGATAGACAAAGCTATTTTCCCGGGGATTCAAGGCGGGCCTTTAATGCATGTCATTGCCGCCAAGGCAGTTGCTTTTGGGGAAGCCCTCCAGCCTGAATTTAAGGTCTACCAGCAGCAAATTATTAATAATGCGCAAGCTTTGGCTAAGGGTTTCTTGGCCAGAGGTTTCCGCCTAGTTTCCGGAGGGACGGATAATCACTTGATGCTTTTGGATTTGCGCAATAAGGGTTTAACCGGTAAAGCAGCGGAAAAAATTCTTGATGATGTTGGGATTACCGTTAACAAAAATGCCATTCCTTTTGATCCCGAAAGCCCCTTTGTTACCAGCGGGATCCGGATTGGTTCGCCGGCCGTTACCACAAGGGGGATGAAAGAACCGGAAATGGACAAAATTACCGAGGCCATAGATTTAGCCTTAACTGCCGGGGAAAATAGGGCAAAATTACAGCAGGCCGCCGGAATAGTGGCCGACCTTTGCGCCAAATTCCCTTTGTACAGGTAGAAAGCTAAGCTTATTTACAAATTCTAGGGCCTTATTGAACGATTAAAGGATGACGATAAAATCCTTTTAGAGTAGAAATATTTAAGGAGTTGAAGGAAAATGGGAAACCTCTGTGTTTTGGACCATCCCTTAATTCAACATAAACTGGCTCTGATCAGGGATGAAAGAACAAGCTCCAAGGAATTCCGGGCTTTAGTTGAGGAAGTTGCCATGCTCATGGCTTATGAAGTAACAAGGGATTTTCCTTTGGAAGAAGTAGAGGTTAAGACACCGGTGGCGCCGGCCAAAGCCAAGAAAATTGCCGGACGGAAAGTGGCTCTCGTGCCCATCTTAAGGGCAGGCCTGGGAATGGTTGACGGGATGTTGAAGTTAATTCCGGCGGCCAAAGTCGGACATATTGGCCTTTATCGGGATCACGAAACACTTCAGCCAGTTGAATACTATTGTAAAATGCCAAGTGATATTGAAGAACGGGACATAATCGTTATTGACCCCATGCTGGCTACCGGCGGTTCAGCTACCGCTGCCATTGGCTTTATCAAGGAACGAGGAGCTAAAAACATTAAGCTAATGTGCCTGATTGCTGCACCGGAAGGGATTGCGACCGTCCAGAAGAACCACCCGGATGTAGATATTTTTGTAGCTGCAGTTGACGACTGCTTAAATGAACATGCCTACATCGTACCGGGCCTTGGGGATGCCGGAGATAGGCTGTTTGGCACCAAATAAGCCCCTTAAATACCCAGCTACAAAGAAATAAAAAACATATAGCAAAAAACATATAGCAATCGCAAAAAAAGCAAATGTTTTGCCACTTAACCATTTAGCGTTAATTAATTATAGTTCTAGTCAAAAAAGCACCAGGCTTAAGGGCGCTCTTTTGACTTTTTTATTAATTTTAATTAAAAACTAATTTAAGAAGGAGATGAGAAGATGGTTACTGACCTGGTGAAACTGCAGCACCAACAAATCCGCAAAGCCCTGCAGGAGTTGCAGGAAGATGTTTACAATGAAGAAGAGGTTAAAGAGAATCAATTGTGGATTGCTCTAAGAATTGGCACTCTTACCGGAATTTTATTAATG
This sequence comes from Peptococcaceae bacterium, assembly GCA_012839895.1. Taxonomy (GTDB): domain Bacteria; phylum Bacillota; class Desulfitobacteriia; order Desulfitobacteriales; family Syntrophobotulaceae; genus DUML01. The sequence goes on from DUML01000049.1 coordinate 29,488, forward strand.
CACCTCAAGTATGAAGATGAATACCTGTACCCTGTTTTACTCCAACACCCTAAAGAGGAAGTCCGGAAAATGTCCGAACGATACATCAAAGAAATGGGCAACCTCTCCGAGGTTTTTGAGAACTATAAGGCCAAATATCTTAAAGAGCCTAATTCCATCAAGGAGAATTCCAGCCAATTCATTGCCGATACTAATGCCATTCTTTATGCTATCTCCAAACGGGTGGAAAAAGAGGAACACGAGCTGTTTCCTCTGGTTGGTTAGGGTCTTGAGAAAGCAGGGGCGCAGATGGCTTCATCAACAGTGTATTTAATTGGTTGGCCTGGTATTATTGCTTCTTTGCTTTTGCTCTTTATCGGTCTGAGCAGAAAAAGGCCGGGGTATATAATCCTGGGAGCGATCCTGGCGGTGCCCATATCCTGGTATTTAGGTTCAACCCCTCTGTTCAGAACTGTCCTGTATTTTTTGCCGTTTTTGTTAGCCGGCTCAGCTTTGGCTATGCGTTATCAGAAAATAATCATGGCCTGGCTTTTAGTTATTCCTTACGTAGTGCTCATAGTTTGGCTGGCAGCAAGTGTTTTAAGCCAAGGCTGGATGTAAGTGCTTAAAGCCTGGCCGGATGGTAGAGTCCTCATCCTTTTGTTCCCTTATTTATAAAGAAGTAGTATACTAGAATAAAATAAAAATAATTTGAGTTTTGCCTGAGGGAAAAAACCGGAATAGTATTTTTAGATTAGAGGAGAAAAGACATGGCTAACCAATCTAGACCGTCCTGGGATGAATATTTTTTGGAAATAGCCGGGATAGTGGCGAAAAGGTCTACTTGCCTAAGGCGCAACTACGGTGCCGTCATTGTCAAAGACAATATTATTGTCAGTACCGGCTATAACGGGGCCGCCCGGGGGGAACCCAACTGTATTGATACAATGGAATGTGTGCGGGAGAAATATAATGTTCCCAAAGGGGAGCGTTATGAGTTGTGCGTTGCCGTTCATGCCGAACAAAACGCCATAATTGCGGGGGATCCGGTTAAAATGCAGGGAGCTACCATTTATATAGCCGGTTTTGAACGCTCCGGCGGGCCGGCTTCCGCGGAACCATGTCTCCTTTGCCGCCGAATGATTAAAAATGCTTTAATCAAACGGGTGGTTTATCTGGATGAGAATGGGAAAAAGAAAAATATAAGATTCGAGTTGGTATAACTGCTTTTTTATTAAATTTAGCTTAACTATTTTGCTAAACGTTAAGCTATTAAAAGCTATTAAATGCTAAATTATTTGATCCTTAATTATTTAACGCTATTTTGGATCCTTATTATTTTATGCTAAAAGTAAAGCTAAACAAAGAGAGTATTTGTATTTTGAGACAACCGGCACCTTGAGGTGCTTTTTTCTTAGATTAACGCTATTTTTACAAGCAAGCCGACTGTGCTATAATGAAGCCTAAATAATTGGCTGCTTATAGCCACAGAATAGAAGTGCTCAACAAAAAAATAAAGAAAATTTCACTTCAACAAAATATTTGGGAGCGAATAAAAGTGAAAACTAAAAAGTATAAAGTTATGCCTGTCTTTGGGACAAGGCCGGAAGCTATTAAAATGGCTCCGGTTATTAAAGCTTTAGAAAAGCAGGAAACAATAGACTGCCGGGTTGTGGTCACAGCCCAGCACCGGGAGATGTTGGATCAGGTCCTGCGCCTCTTTGACATAACGCCAAGTTATGACCTGGATTTAATGCGCCCAGGCCAATCCTTAGCCGGGCTAACTTCCAGGGTAATGGAAGGTCTTGATAATATATTTGCTCAAGAAAAGCCGGACATGGTCCTTGTGCAGGGGGATACCACAACAACTTTTGTCGCCGCATTGGCAGCTTTCTATCACAGAATTCCCATTGGGCATATCGAAGCGGGCTTAAGGACAGGTCAAAAATATTCGCCTTGGCCGGAAGAAATTAACCGTAAATTGACCAGCGGGTTGGCTGACCTTCATTTCGCCCCAACGGAGCTAGCCAAGGAAAATTTACTGCGGGAAGGCTTCAATCCTGCGACCATCCATGTAACAGGCAATACGGTAATTGATGCCTTATTGGCCACTGTAAGGCAAGGATACTATTTCGAGAATGAAAACCTAAGACAAATCTTAGAACAGAACCAAGATAAACGTTTGCTGCTGATGACTACTCACCGGCGGGAAAACTGGGGAGAACCGTTAAGACAGATTTACGAAGCCCTCGTTGCAATTTTAGAGGCTTATCCGGATACATATGTTATATTTCCGGTACATAAGAATCCTGCTGTGAGAAAAGTTGTAAACGAGGTTCTGGGAGAGCATGAAAGGGTTTATCTAATCGAGCCTTTAGATTATGAGCCTTTTGTCAATCTTCTGGCCAAAGCCTACCTGATTATTACCGATTCCGGCGGGATTCAGGAAGAAGCCCCATCCCTGGGCAAACCGGTACTTTGTGCCCGGGACACAACCGAGCGCCCTGAAGCGGTAGCAGCGGGTACGGTTTTGCTGGTAGGTACAACCTATGCCGGAGTTTATGCCAACATAGAGGAACTGCTTATTAACCCTCAAGTTTACCGTCAAATGGCGCAAACGGCCAATCCCTACGGAGATGGCTTGGCAAGCAAAAGAATTTCCGAAATTGTGGTCGATTATTTAAACATGAATACTTGAATAAATTTGTTTGGTTAAAATTTGCCAATATTTCAACAAACTAATACGATAAACTACAAGAAACTAATACAGAAACTGTTTCAAGAAGCTAAAACATTGCCGCTCCACGTTAAAAGGGATGCGGCTTTGTTAATTTAACCGCATCCTATCATTTGTTTGACAAAAGGACATCTATGGTTTTGCCTAATAAACTATAAAATAAATCTAAAAAAGGATCGGCAGCGATCTTGTTGAAATAAAATATATTCTCTATCTGGCAAAACCTGGACAAGCATTTTTACGTCTATAATAATATTATGAGGGGTTTTCGAATCTGGGAGAGGAGTAATGATAAAATGAAAAAAACGATACGGGTGTGGTTGTTCATACTGGCAATTCTAAGTATCTTAGCAGTGGCGGCCTGCAGCAGCCAACAGAATGTTCAGAATAATCCGCCCCGGGCTAAGGACTATAAAGAAGAGTTATATCAGCTTAAAGATACTTATACCGGCGATAATGTGAAAGTTCATAAGCTGGTGGATATATTAACCAAGAGGGAATCTTCATTGAAATCCCTGGAATTTACACTGGAATTGGAAACCAGCCGGGAACCTTATGGGATCAAAGTTTATTACTTTGTAGACGGCAGAGCCAATTACCGTTTCCTGGAAGATATTGAGACTGCTTGGCGTAAAAATGCGGCAATACTATTCAGCTTGATCCCTAATGCCGGAGAGATTGCTTACCATTTGCAAGATGAATACGATGTTTTTGCCGTTTCTTATTACACTAGAGTAAACCTAAGCAAGTTTCCCGGCCTGGAGTATTTTACTGACGATAACTTAAAACATGCGGCGGACAGTATGGAATCTTTCTCTTCTTATCTGCTTAAAGTTGAAGGGATAAAAAATGTCAGCGAATTTTACAGCCCGGAACAAAAACTGTACAAAGAACGGGCGCGGCAGGTTTATGAGCTAATCGGGGACGACTATGATTTTTATCTAAATGACGATGCGGTTTTTTCGGCGCTCATCACGGACGAATTTATTGCTGCCTCCCCGCTTAAAGCGCTTCAGGATCATAGGGAACAGCTTTTGGGAGTCGTGGGTAAAGAGATTGATTTTATTATCTTCAGTACCAGGAACTATAAAACCGGCGATTGGTTCGGACCGCCTTACCTTTGTTTGTTTGACGGGGAGCGCTTGGTTACCTATGTTAATCTGGAGAATGGCGATGGACAGCGCGAGGTTCAAGAATCCTTAAAGGCTATTGAGAAAATGGCTATTCTCAAAACCAAGCTCAGCGCAAGATATTATCTGGCTGAAGGAGGAGATAAAACCGTTGAATACTTCATCCGCACCAATCCAAGGGGCCAAAAAGATTTGCTGGACGGGCAAGGCAAGGTGATCCTTACCGGCTTTGAAAACTATGACCTGATATTAAACTACATTTTTGCCCAGAAAGGCGGCAAGTGGGGCCTTTATGACCAAAACGGGAAGCTTGTCCTTGCACATAGCTACGAAGAGATATTGAACCCCATTATGCCGGACGGATATAAAGTCAACGGGCCGGTGCGGGTCAAAGCAGGCGGCTTGTGGGGAGCTATTAATCAGGATGGGGAAGTCTTCATAGAGCCCCAATATGATTTTATCCATATGACTTACTATGAAGAAGTGGAACCTTTTGTCAAGGTCGAGAAGGATGGGAAATTCGGTTATATAACCTGGGATGGCAAACCACTGGTGGATGTTATCTGGGATGCGGCCTTTATGGATGTGCTGAACGTACCGGAAGATATTATCTTTGTCAAACAAGGAGAGAAGTGGGGCGGCATAAAAGTAGTAAACGAAATAGCTCTGCCGGTGGACTGGAATCTCCAGCCCTCGGAAGAAGCTAAACTATCCCATAACCATTGGCACTATGATTATCAATGGGCCTTTTACCGGGATCAAATCCGCGACGGGAAGACAGACATCAGCCTGGAAACCCTGCTGTTCTTCCATGACTATTTCTCCAAGAACAATATGGAGCTTCGGCTTCTCCCTGAATTTACAGAAAAGGGGATAGAGGATGAAGAATTGTTTTCCCACTTTATTATCGCCAACAGCGATGAGGGAGAATGGGAGGACGGTTTCTTAAGCGAAGCCGATTTTGACAGGTATGTGAAAAAATACTTCGGGGATTTGAGCTACATCCATAAAACCTACGGCTTGCTCGAACATCAAGACGGCGGATACAATGTCCGGTTTGGGTTCAGCTACCACGGAAGTGTACTTTACGAAATTACAAGCTTGGAAAAAGGTTTGACTTCGGATGGCAATGTTAAGTGGAAGGCCAGAATTAATGGTTATTATTTCTATGAGATGGATGGCTCGGAGGAGGACGAATATCAATCTGAAAACGCCAAAGTTGTCTGGCAGGAATTGAAGAAACCGGAAAACAAGAACTATACTTTCTCCCAGATGCGCGACAGGATGCTCCTGCAGAATCCTGGTAAAAAGCTGAAGGTAACGGGCGAATGGACCATCGAGTTTATCGTCAATGATCCGCTGGGGGATATTTATTTCACCTATTTGTCTTGCGACAGTACCTGGCCGGGAGTTTAAGGGGCAGGAGTTTGAGGGGTGAGAAGTCTGAAAGGTGAGAAGTCTGAGGGGCGAGGAGTCTGAGAGGCGAGGAGCCTGAGGGGCGGAACTATGCCGAGAGCTGCTGTAAAAAAAGAAAGCTTAGCCGCTCTCGATTAAATATACACTGGTATTCGCCAGTCAGGCGAGGATTTATGGAGAATGGTTTAACTAACAATGGATGGGGTGTATATAGTGTATATCATGAGGTGTATATCATGAAGACTATAATAAAAGAAATAATCCCGGTATTAATCATGATGCTTTTGCTTTTGTCCGCCTGTTCCCCCGCGCCGGATTCGTATGACTTCGAAACGGCGATCGAAAACGGGGATGTGGTGAATGCGCACGGCCAAACTTACAACGTTGAACAGCTCAACTCTTTTCTGGCCAATGTAAAAAGCGGACACAAGGCCGAGGTCCAAATCACCGAGTACACAATCGAGGGTGATCCGATTTTGCAGGTACTGCAATACGACGGCCAAGTCATCCGCTACACTTATGATAATTCCAGGGATAAGTTTGCCGGCAGTGATAAAGGCAAAAAAGAAAGTGAGATGGTTGATATCCTCAAAGAAGAAAATGAGGATACTGTCATTTGGTATCTAGTTGATGCTCAAGGGAAGAAAAACCCTATTTTCAGCATGCAGAAAACGGAGAGTACCGAAGTTTTAAGCGATAACACCTCTGAACTTCATAAGGAAATTATTAATGACCTCATGCAGCATCCGGAGTTGATTCCTTACGAGGGAGTTTTGGGCGGAACAATGGGCTTCTACGACCCTGAAAGCATCTTAGTACTTTCCGACCGTTGGGTATTTGCCGGTTTTGATGACGGGCATATTAATGGTTATATGCTGCTCAGCTATCGTATTAGTGACGGGAAGATTTCCTGGGAGGTAATCGATTTCTATTTAGACGGGGAATAGGCTCAGGGAGGAGGGGTTTTGATGCAGAGAAAGATTTTTCTTTTAATAATTATTTTAATCATTGCTTTAGGCGCGGGGTGCGGCAGTTTCAGCCAGGACCTTCCCCCTGGGCCGGAAACCCATGAAACGGAAACAGCCCTTAAAAATGGGGATGTTGTTGATAACGGCCGGATGGTATACGCCTATCAGCAGGATTTCTATAGGAACCAGGTTTTAAAGGGAAAAACAGAGATTACACCTGAGCTTATGCTGTTCTTTCAGGACTATTTTTCCAAGAACGGCAATGAGTTGAGACTCCTGCCGGAGTTTGCCTTTGGCCAAGTGCCGGCTTGGGACGACCTTTCCCATTATATTATTTTCAATGCCCAGGAAGATTTTGTGGACGGTTCCATCAGCGAGGGAAATTTTGACCGCCAGGTGAGGAGGTTTTTCGGACCCATCAGGTACACGCCACAAGCCGGTAAAGGCCTTATTCATGAGAATGCCAAGTATACGGTTAGATATGGCTCGGATGCCCATGGGTGGGCCATTTACGAATTGACCGGACTAAAAAACAAGGGCAAGATTAATCAGGATCTGGATCGATGGGAAGCGACGATCAGGGGTTACTTTTTTAATGAACTGGACAGCGACCCCACCGCAGAAGGCTGTTCCAATAACGGCAAAGCAGTCTGGAAAGAAATGAAAAAAGAAGAAAATAAAGGACTTACCTACTGGCAGGTGCAAAACAACCTGATATTAAAAGATCCGGGCTCGGTGCTGGAATTGGGCTGCGAATGGACGATTGAGTTTACGGTTAATGACCCGGAAGGTGATATTTATTTCACTTACCTCTCTTGCAGCAAAAATCCTAAGGAGGAGCCGGCAACCCGTCGGATACCGTCCGACATGCCGCCCGACATTTATTTGTTTAAACAGTATCCCAGCGGTTATGAGTTTATTAGAACTGTTTCCGGTCTGCGGGGCGAAGTGGAAATCACCAACGAACTTCGAGAAAAATTTAACCTTTTTGCCCGGGATTACCGCTGGTGCTATCTGCCGGACCTGGACGGGCATGAATCATTTTTCGAGACAGGCGATGGCTATGCCAACTCTCTTGGCTATTCCAACTTTGCCGATGCGGTTTTTTATGCTCTGAGTTATTTGCGTTTTCCGGAAAAAGTGAGCGAGCAGACTGTTCAAAGTACCCTTGCGGCCTTATTTGTAGCCAAAGACGGCGTTCACCGGCCGATGCCCCATCAAGCTTACTTCAAGATAGCGAACTATGCGGATGGTTATTATTCCCCCTGGCCGGAAGGAACGCCGAATTACGACAGGATGTTTTTCCTGCTTACCGGCCTGAAGGTGGAAGAGCAGGAATCCGGTGAAGTTTATATCACGGTCCGGGCCAAACAGTATTACTTTGAGGATCCGTCCTATGCGCCGGGCGAAAACGAAAAGTGGCTCAAGGAAAAAGCAAATGAGCTGGGCCTTAGCGATTTGGAAGCTGCAGCCAAGCTCATTGCCGAAAATAAGATGGATGGCATTAAGGGTGAGAAAGAATACGAAACAACCTTGGTTTATATGTTGAAAGGTACAGTTCCTGAGGATTATGCACCGCGTATAGTTTTCAGCCGGAGCCGAAGTATGGAATATGACGAACCCTTTGACAGGCTGAAGTAATCCTGGTCAGGCTAAACCTTCAGAGCTTAATTTCAGTCTGATAAGTCTTATAAACTGGTTTGAGGGTTATTGATATCATCCACCACGGTTATATTGCTTCGAATCATGCCCATCCAGCAGGTGTAAACAATTTTGCCTGTCTTGTCGGGTACGAACTCTATAACATTCTTACCGTATTGCAGTTCTTTTGTATAGTTGTATTTAGGGATAATCAGCGGATTATTGCAGCCGTTAAGATTGCCCTCCTCAACTTCAATGATCCACTTCACAGGGATCCCTTTCTGGACGGTAATTTGGGTGTATCTGCCTGAATCCAGACTGGTAGTGACAACCTGAATATTTCCCTTGATCGAAGCTATTTCTCCCGGACTGGAAGCGAAAACGGATACCCCGGACAATCCTAGACCTCTGTTCAGCATTATAATACCTAAAACCATTACTAAAACTGCACTTGTTTTCATCATTTTCCGGGTAAAATTGCCGCTCAGAAAAGAACTGATGGCGCCTAAACCAAACATCAGAGGCACGGTTCCCAAACTGAAGAAAAACATCGCAGTCGCACCGGCAATAATACTGCCGGTACCCAGGGCATAAAGCTGCATAGCCTGTAAAGGCCCGCAAGGCATCAGCCCATTTAAGAGCCCGACGATAAAAGGCCCTCTTGACGCCTTCTCACCGGCAAGCCTGCCGAAAATCTTAGGCATTCGCGGATTAAGCCTTTTTAAAGCCGGAAAAACATTAAGCATATTTAAGCCCATAATCACCATCATAATCCCGGCAAAAATGGCGACAATTCCCTTGGCCCAGCCGGATAAGCTGATAACCGACCCCAGACCCCCGACTATCCCGCCGACTAGGGTATAGGATATCACCCGTCCGGAATTATATAAAAAACTAGGTTTTAATTTGGCGATGTTTTTACTGTCACTGCCAATCTTACCTGTGACACATTGGGATAGATTGATTCCCCCGCACATAGCGACACAGTGGAGAGAAGTCAGCAAGCCTACGACAAAGAGTATACCATACCCCATGTTTTGGCTGATTTCTGGTAGGAAATCAATCCCCATACTCCGCAGGGCCTGGTAAACTAAATAAATAATATAAATAATTGTGCCTATCACTAATAAAGATTGGAAATCAATATTGTCATCGGTAACCTTCTTATTTCTGCTGTTAAGCTTTTGCGGATTTCTTATTACTTCATAACCTAATTTCTCGATGGTTTCTATAAGGTTCTTCTTGGCAACTGATGTAAAATCATAAATCACATCGACTTTTAATCTGCGGTAATCAGCCTGGACTTTTCTAACCCCCGGGATTTTCTTTAAAGCTTTTTGGATGATTGTCTCGCAGCTGTTGCAAGTCATCCCATTGACTTGAAATGTTTGGCGCACGTATTTTCCCTTTAAAGTATATCTCAAATAGTTCTACCTCCTTAGGAACGGGTAGGTCCAACTGTCTAGAGTACTTTAGCTCTTTGACCAATTACTGAAAAGGAATTTCCCTTCTTTAAGCAGCTCTTTGGTTATGGTAATAGTTGTACCGTCGTCAGTTTTTATTTCGGGCGTTATAGGAATGGGATTGCACCCGCCTTTAATCAACTCCACATTTTCAGGCGCAAATCTATTACCGCAGTTTTGGCAGACAAGTTCCTTGGTAACAGGATCCTGCTTATAATAACCCCGGCGGGAATTATAGCAGACCTGGCAGGTGTTTAGAGCCGTTCGGACAGTTCCGTCTTCGGCTTTTAAAGCTAGTACTTCCATATTGGTGCCATCAATGCTAAAAGGATAAAATTTAGCATCGGAGGTAATTTCGCTTTTCAGGATTTTCAGGTCTCCCTCAAGCTCGGCATAAGCTATATTTTTTCCTTCCCCTTCCCCTTGGGTGAAGAAAAAACCTGCGATGAGTACCAGTAGGATTACCGGAACCAAACTTTCAAATTTAACAAATTTACCTGATTGCTTTAAAACCTTTTAGCCTTAGAGCGTTAAATACTACTGAAACTGAACTGAGGCTCATGGCCGCTGCTGCGATTATGGGGCTTAGGAGCGGTCCGCCAAAGATATATAAAACTCCCATCGCCACCGGTATACCCAAAGAATTATAGGCAAAGGCCCAAAACAGATTTTGCTTGATATTCCTGATGGTGCTTTTACTTAATTGTATGGCAGTAGGCACATCCATCAGGTCACTTCTCATCAGGACAATATCGGCTGATTCCATGGCTACGTCAGTCCCTGAACCGATGGCTATACCGATATCGGCCTGGGCAAGGGCCGGCGCATCATTGATACCGTCACCAACCATAGCAACTTTGTTACCTTCCTCTTGCAGTTTCTTAACTTCGTTAGCCTTATCCTGGGGCAGTACTTCGGCCAAAGTTCTATCTATACCCACCTGCTTCGCTATGGCTTCGGCCGTTCTCTTATTATCCCCTGTAATCATTGCCACTTTAATACCCATTTTGTGCAGCATCTCAATGGCTTTTTTACTGTTCTCCTTAACGGTATCCGCTACGGCGATAATCCCCGCTGCTTTTTTGTCTATGGCAATATACATAGGGGTCTTGCCTTCCTCAGCCAGCTTATCGGAAGTTTCCTCCAGGTTTTCCAGGGATACCCGGTTTTCCGTCATTAGCTTTTTATTGCCAAGGAGAATTGTATGGCCTTCTATAACGACTTCAATTCCTTGACCGGGAATAGCTTTGAAAGTGTCCAGTTTCTTTAATTCCAATCCCTGCTCTTCGGCGCCTTTAACAATGGCTTCGCCAAGAGGGTGTTCTGATCCCTTTTCAGCGGAAGCGGCCAATTGTAATAAATCATTTTGGGTTATACCGCCCGTAACCACTATATCAGTGACTTTGGGCTTGCCTTCTGTAATAGTGCCTGTCTTATCGAAAACAATTGTTCTAATCTTATGAGCGGTTTCCAAAGCTACGCCACTTTTGATTAAGATCCCGTATTCAGCGCCTTTGCCTGTGCCGACCATAATAGCCGTAGGTGTGGCTAATCCTAAAGCACAGGGACAAGCAATAACCAGAACTGAGATAAAAATAGTCAAAGCAAATACTGTGGATTCCCCGCCGATGAAGTACCAGGCCAGAGCTGAAACTGTAGCAATTAGAATAACCACCGGGACAAAATAGCCCGAGATGACATCAGCCATCTTGGCAATGGGGGCTTTGGATCCCTGGGCCTCTTCCACCAATTTAATAATCTGAGCCAGGACAGTATCCTTTCCCACCTTAGTGGCTTTATATTTGATATGGCCGTTTTTATTGATACTTGCGCCGATTATTATATCCCCGACATTTTTTTCCACAGGGATACTCTCTCCTGTCAGCATGGATTCATCAACAGAAGTAGTACCCTCGACCACTTCACCGTCCACCGGCATTTTTTCACCCGGCTTGACAACGATCACATCCCCGACTTCCACTTCGTCTATTGGGACAACTTCTTCTTTGCCGTCTTTGATAATAACAGCTGTTTTAGGGGCGAGGCCCATAAGTTTCTTGATAGCTTCCGATGTTTTGCCTTTGGATACAGCCTCTAGGTATTTGCCAAGGGTTATGAGGGTAATAATTACAGCGGCAGCTTCAAAATATAAATAGTTGGCATACTCGTGATTGCCTTTGGCGATTTGGACTATAGCAAAAACACCATAAAGAAATCCTGCGGAGGTCCCGATGGCGATAAGTGAATCCATATTGGGACTGCCCTTGAACAAAGTTTTAAAGCCGACAGTAAAAAATTTATAACCGGTAATTAAAACAGGCAGGACCAAGAGTAATTGAATTAAACCGAAATTCAGGGGATTCAGCATGGGATCTATAATTTGAGGCAAATAAAACCCGATAGGCTCTCCGAACATGTGACCCATGGTGATTATCAGGAGTGGTACTGTAAAAACCGCGGATACAATGAATCTTTTCCAAAGTATCCTGATCTCTTGCTCTTTTCGTTCTTTATCCTTATCAACAGCAGCTTCATCTTCCAGTGCCTTGTAACCCGCTTTTTCTACTGCCTTTCTGATTTCAGAAAGCCTGATCTGGGAAGGTTCATAGGTAATATTCAATTTTTCCGTTGCAAAATTAACACTCGCCTCTGTTACTCCTTCCAGTTTCCGGACAGCTCTTTCCACAGCCTTGGCACAGGCTGCACAAGTCATTCCATCGATGCGGAGAGTTTTGCTGACAGCATCGGAAACGACCTTGTAGCCTGCTTTATCTACCGCAGCCTTAATCTCTTCCAAAGAAACCTTAGTCTCATCGTATTCAATGTTTAGTTTCTCTGAAGCAAAATTCACGTTGGCTGCAGTTACCCCTTCGAGCTTCCTGACGGCTCTTTCTACGGCTTTAGCACAGGCTGCGCAAGTCATCCCTGAAATCGTCAGTGATTTTGTTGCCACTTTTATTCCCCCTAAATGCTAAATACAATTTTCTTCAGGGCAATTCCGAATAATAATTTTCACGATTTAAGTTAAAAGCCGGTTATTTATTTATAACTTTAGCCAGGATGTCAATTATTTCTTCTATTTTTTTACTGCCGTTGCCCTGCTCAAAAGCCTCAGTGACACAGTGCTCCATATGTTGTTTTAGAATAAGCAGATTGGCTTTTTTAAGGAGCGATTGGGCAGCAATAATTTGATTGGAAATATCCATACAGTATCTATCTTCTTCCAGCATTCTAATTATTGCTTCTATTTGTCCTTTCGCAGTTTTCAAAACCTGTAAAGCTTGTTGACGTTGGTCATTCACCTGTAACCCTCCTGTTAGCAGTTCCCTCCCCATACGGGGAGGGGGATGATCTGATAATAATATGCTTTTCCTGGTATGTCAACCTTCCAGTGATTACTGTTATTATTTACTATTTTATCTATAATTCTTAGAATATTTTACTAATCTAGCGCTTAAATTTTTCTTAAGCAGATTTAGTTTTTGATCTAAAGTTAATTTCTCACTGTTTGGCAAATCCATTGATTTTCCTCTCATGATTCTAACGTCTGGATCGTTCAACAACTTATTCTCTACTATTATTTCAGTGATTTTATTTCAAAATAATGAAATACATTATGCTATAAAATATCAAAAAATTTATAGTTTCATATTCTAAAAGCTTTTGTTCAACAAAAAGCGGAAGCTCGTGTCAGGATTAAAAAATTTGGCGTCAGCAGTAAAATAAATTTTTTATCAAAGTATTTCATATCAAGAATTACTTGATTTATGATATGAAATGTTAGAAAATTATATCAATAGTGATAAAATGAAAATTAAAAAAAGATTTAAAACCTTGGAGGAATTCAGAAAATTTTGGCGAATAATTATGAGATTGAGGGGATTCCTGTGGCTGACCTGAACAACCATAAATGGATTAAGTATATGGCTTGGGGATCAACAGTGGCAACTGCCTTGGCTGGTCTGGTAGGTGGAGGATACTACCTTGGGAACTATCTTGATTCCCGCTGGGGTACCGACCCCTGGTTGAAAATTGGCTTAATGTTGGTCGGAGTTGTTTTAGGCATTGCTTATCTGATTATATCATTAAGCAAAATGGGAAAATCTAACGATGAATCTTAAAACTGCATTAATGCTCTGGGGTTTTGTATCTTTGCCAATTTTCCTCGGTATAGCCTTGACCGCAAATTATGTTTGGTATGGCTTCTTGATTGGTTTTAGTGCCGGCCTTTTTAATATACTTTGGTTGTTTAGGGATGCTTCTAAGGCGATTCATCAAGATTTACCCATGGCCCTTCGGATCTATTATAAGAGTCTATTTTCCAGACTTGGGATGATTACCTTAGTGGTGGCTACCATCGGCAGATTCCAGCCCGAATGGCTGTTTTCTTTAGCCCTGGGGATTGCTGGAGGTGTTATTATACCTCTTATTATAGCAATAAGTAACCAGCTAAGAAGTGGAAGGGGGTGAGCAATGAATGCATGAAATAATTCTCTGGCACGTGGGCAATGGAACAGTGCATGCCAGGACATTGGTAATGACTTGGCTTACTATGGCCCTCCTGCTGATCTTTGTCTTTCTTGGGGTGCGTAACCTGACAAGCGGCAAGCCAGGGAAACTACAAAATGTTTTGGAATGGGTGGTTGACTTTGTTAAGGGACTGATATCCGGCAATATGGATGATTACCGAAAAGGTGCTTCTTTATTATCTTATTTAGTATCTTTAATAATGTTTATTTTCTTCTCCAATATGCTGGGTCTGATCCCTAATTTCGTGGCACCACTCTTTACCAACGTGGAATTTGCCAAATTGAATCAGATTTTCCACGGGGCGGTACTGCAATCACCAACTGCAGATATAAACACAACGTTAGCTTTGGCAACTTTAACAATAATATTGGTTATAGCTTTTGGCGTAAAATTCAAAGGAGCAAGTTATTTCCACCACTTTATTGAACCGCACCCAGTTTTCCTGCCAATTCACTTGATCGATATTTTGGCTAAGCCTATGACCCTGGCTTTCCGTCTATTTGGGAATATTTATGCCGGGGAGGTTTTAATTGCGGTAATCTTAATGTTACCGGGTATTTATGTTTTTGGTGGGGTTTTGCCCATGCCGATTTGGCTGGGATTTAGTATCTTTATTGGTGCAATCCAGTCCTTTGTTTTTACAGTCTTAACAATTGCCTATATTGCCCAGGCTGTTGCCGAGGAACATTAAAACTGAATAGCTATTAAACCTTAATAGTAGATAGCATAATTTAACTTAGTAAATTTTTAATATAAGGAGGATACACTACTATGGATATGTCTGCTGCTGCAATGTTAGGTGCTGGTATTGCTGCTGGTGCAGCTGCTCTTGGAGCTTCTCTCGGAAACGGTAATGTTATTTCCAGAACAATTGAAGGGGTAGCCCGTCAACCGGAAGCTAAAGGCTCTCTCCAAGGTATTATGTTTATTGGTGTTGGTTTGATTGAAGCTCTCCCTCTTTTGACTTGGGTTATTGCTCTCTTGATGGTCTTCACCAAATCCGGTTCTCCCACTTAAGATTAACCTTAAGAGCAAAACTATAAAACGTAATTTTAACACTTTGCTTAGAGAGGAGGGGAGGACCGCTTGAATCCCTTCGGAATTGGCTTAACCTATACAATTGCCTCGGCGGCAGCCGGAGGCGGCGGAGATAATCCTATTGCTTTAGACTACACTTACTTTGCCCAGATCTTATCCTTTCTGGTCTTAGTATGGATTCTTAAAAAGTTTGCCTGGAAGCCTTTGATGAACGTGATGGAAAAACGTCGCCAGTTCATCGAAGATAATTTGACTTTTGCTGAACGCGAGCGCCAAGAGGCTGAGAGAATCAAGCAGGAATATCAGTCTGAATTGATTAAAGCTCGCACGGAGGCTCAAGCAATTGTCGAGAAGGCTAGCAAACAAAGCGAAGAACGCGCGGCCGAAATACTCTCCGCAGCACGCCAGGAAGCTGAGAAGATGAAACAAGCCGCCCTTGCTGAAATTGAGCGGGAACGGGATAAAGCTGTTGCCGAAGTTCGAGCTCAGGTTATTGACCTTTCGGTAGCCGTGGCGGAAAAGATTTTGCGACAAAAACTAGATATGCGGGGTCAGGAGGCACTCATCGACCAATTTATTCAAGAGGTGGGGGATAGGCCATGTTAAACGGAGCGTTAGCTCGGCGCTATGCCCAAGCCCTCTTTGAATTAGCCATGGAGATGAATATCCTGGATCGGGTTGATGGCGAATTACGGGACCTGACTCAATTGCTTACTAATAATGAAATAATATATTTGCTTAACCATCCCAATATTGAAGTTGAAGTTAAAAAAGAAACTTTGGGAAAAATCCTCGATCAAAGCGTTTCCGATTTGACCAGGCACTTTTTGTTTCTCCTCATCGATCGGAGGAGGCAGAATTTATTTGCACTTATTCAACGTGAATTTTCCCGTCTGGCAAATGAAGCGCGCCGTATTATTGAGGTAAAAGTGACCAGTGCTCTTGCCCTAACGGCTAGTCAGGAAGACCAGTTAAAACAGGTCATTGCCCAAAGTACAGGTAAGAATGTCAAGTTACAAACTGAAGTTAAGCCTGAGCTCATTGGCGGTGTCAGACTTCAGATTGGAGACCGGGTGATGGACGGCTCAATTGCCACCGCCTTAAGTAAAATGCGGGAAGAATTGAGAAAAGCATCGTATAAACCTCAGCAGAAAGTAGGGGTGAGCTAAGAGGATGAACTTGCGTCCGGAAGAAATAAGTTCAATTATCAAACAGCAAATTGAACGCTATGAATCAGCCCTGGAAGTAGTTGATGTGGGTACGGTCATCCAGGTAGGTGACGGCATAGCCCGTATTTATGGTTTGGAAAAGGCGATGTCAGGAGAACTTTTAGAGTTCCCCGGCGGTATTTACGGTATGGCTATGAACCTGGAAGAAGATAACATCGGCTGTGTTATTCTAGGGCCTTACGAAAATATTAAAGAAGGTGACCAGGTTAAACGTACCGGCAGGATTGTGGAAGTCCCCGTAGGGGAAGCTTTGATCGGCCGGGTAGTCAATGTCCTTGGTCAGCCCCTTGACGGTAAAGGTGAAATTAAAGCTACTGAATATCGTCCCATTGAATCTCCGGCTCCGGGGGTTGTAGACAGAAAGTCCGTGCATGAGCCGCTTCAGACGGGCTTAAAGTCTATTGACTCTATGGTACCCATCGGCCGGGGTCAAAGGGAGCTTATCATTGGTGACCGCCAAACAGGGAAAACTGCCCTGGCGGTAGATACTATCATTAATCAAAAAGGCCAGAATTGTATTTGCATTTATGTTGCCATTGGCCAAAAACAATCTACAGTTGCCGGTGTTGTTAAAAAATTAGAAGAATATGGTGCCATGGATTATACCATCGTGGTCGTGGCTACGGCCTCTGACCCGGCTCCGATGCTTTATATCGCTCCATATGCCGGCTGTGCAATGGGAGAATATTTCCGGGACAACGGCCAACATGCTTTGGTTGTCTATGACGACCTTTCCAAACAGGCCGTAGCTTACCGTGAATTATCCCTATTGTTAAGGCGTCCTCCGGGCCGGGAAGCCTACCCGGGCGATGTATTCTATCTGCATTCCCGTTTGCTAGAGAGAGCAGCTAAGCTTTCCCCGGAAAAAGGCGGTGGATCGCTTACAGCCTTACCGATTATTGAAACTCAGGCTGGAGACGTTTCAGCCTATATTCCGACTAATGTTATCTCCATTACCGACGGCCAGATTTTCTTGGAGTCTGACTTGTTCTATGCCGGGTTCCGGCCGGCCATTAACGTCGGTATCTCGGTATCCAGGGTAGGCGGCGCAGCCCAAATCAAGGCCATGAAGCAGGTTGCCGGCCAGTTGCGTCTGGACTTGGCTTCCTACCGTGAATTGGCTGCTTTTGCCCAGTTCGGTTCTGACCTGGATAAAGCTACCCAGGCTCGATTAAATCGAGGCCAAAAAACTATGGAAATCCTAAAACAAGGACAATATCAGCCTATGCCTGTAGAAGAACAGGTTCTTGTTATCTTTGCCGCCACCAGAGGGTACTTGGATGACGTCCCCCTGGAGAGAATCAGAGAATTTGAACAGGAATTCCTCCGCTTCATGCGCACGGTTAAAGCCCACATCCCGGAAAAAATCCGCACCGAAAAAGCTCTTTCCGATGAACTTATCAAAGAGATTGGCGAGGCCATCACTGAGTTCAAGCAAGGCTTTTTAGCCTAAGAAAGAGTAGGTGAATGAAGTGGCAGGAGTACGCGATATTCGCAGAAGAATCCGCAGT
Organism: Peptococcaceae bacterium; assembly: GCA_012839895.1. Lineage (GTDB taxonomy): Bacteria > Bacillota > Desulfitobacteriia > Desulfitobacteriales > Syntrophobotulaceae > DUML01. The sequence continues at coordinate 47,130 of DUML01000049.1, forward strand.
GTGTCCAATATGCAGCAAATTACGAAAGCCATGAAAATGGTGGCTGCTGCCAAGCTGCGGCGAGCACAGGAAAAGGTCATCGCATCCCGCCCCTATGCTAAACAGATGCAGGATGTTTTAACTCGTCTGGCTCAAGCCCAAACTGAGGTAAGTCATCCCCTTTTGGAGAAACGTCCGGTCCAAAAAATTGGCTATATTTTGATAACCTCTGACCGTGGTCTGTGTGGGGGGTATAATGCCAACCTGATCCGGCTTACCAGAGGGGTCCTGGAAGAACCGAAGGAAGCGCAGGCTGGGTTGGTAGCGATAGGCCGTAAAGGTAGCGAGTATTTTGGCCGGCGGAAAGTGGAAATCCTCTCCCGCTTTACCGGGCTGGGCGATAGCCCGGACTTTAATCAGGCCAGAAAGATCGCCAGCGAAATTATCGGGCTGTATACGTCCGGTGCGGTAGATGAAGTGTACCTAATTTATTCCAAGTTTATATCAGTCTTGACCCAACAACCTACAATGGCTAAGATCCTGCCAATCGAGCCTTCGGCAGAGAAGGCTGTCGGCGAATATATCTTTGAGCCTAATCCCCAGCAAATGTTGGAACGCCTTTTGCCCAGCTACCTAGAAAGCCAGATCTTTGGCGCCCTCCTTGAGGGCAAAGCCAGTGAAGAGGGTGCTAGGATGACGGCCATGGATTCAGCCACAGAAAATGCTAAGGAAATGATCGACAAGCTTACCTTGGCTATGAATAGAGCCCGTCAGGCAGCCATTACCAAGGAAATTTCAGAGATTGTAGGGGGAGCTGCGGCGCTGGAGTAACTGCCGGATAAAACTTTAACAAAGGAGGTTCTCGAATTTGTCAAGTATAGGTAAAGTGATTCAAGTTATGGGTCCGGTAGTTGACATTCAATTTGACCCTGATGCCCTACCGGAGATATATAACGCCATTGTTATTAAGGATGAGGAAAGAAATATAGATTTGACCTTGGAGGCTGCTCAGCATCTTGGCAACGACACAGTGCGCTGTGTAGCAATGTCTTCTACTGATGGCCTGGTCAGAGGGATGGAGGCTGTGAATACCGGAGCCCCGATTACCGTATGTGTCGGGCCGGAGACACTTGGCCGGATGTTTAACGTCCTGGGCAAACCAATTGATAATTTGCCTGAGATAGAGACCGATCTGAAGTTCCCGATTCATAGAAAAGCGCCGCCTTTTGTCGAGCAGGAAACAACCGATACTATGCTGGAAACAGGCATTAAGGTTGTGGACCTCTTGGCGCCTTATGCCAAAGGGGGTAAAGTTGGCCTCTTTGGTGGTGCCGGTGTAGGCAAAACAGTCTTGATTCAGGAACTGATTAATAATATTGCTACCCAGCACGGTGGTATTTCCGTTTTCGCCGGAGTTGGCGAGAGAACCAGGGAAGGAAACGACCTTTGGAATGAAATGAAAGCCTCCGGAGTTATTAATAAAATGACCATGGTCTTCGGTCAAATGAACGAGCCTCCCGGCGCCCGCCTCAGGGTAGGACTCACAGGACTGACTCTTGCCGAATACTTCCGGGATCAACAAGGTCAGGACGTGCTTCTGTTTATCGATAACATTTTCCGCTTTACCCAGGCAGGTTCTGAGGTTTCCGCTCTCTTGGGCCGGATGCCTTCAGCCGTTGGTTATCAACCGACTTTGGCTACTGAGATGGGTCATTTGCAGGAGAGGATTACTTCCACTAAGAAAGGCTCTATTACCTCCGTCCAGGCTATTTATGTACCGGCTGACGACTTGACCGACCCGGCACCGGCCACAGCTTTTGCCCACCTGGATGCAACAACCGTTCTTTCTCGTGCCATTGCTGAAATTGGCATTTATCCTGCAGTTGACCCGCTGGATTCTACTTCTCAGATCTTAACTCCGTCCATTGTAGGTGAGGAGCATTATAGTGTAGCGCGCCAAGTGCAAAGTATTCTCCAGCGGTATAAAGAATTACTGGATATTATCGCCATCCTTGGTATGGACGAGCTTTCTGAAGAAGATAAGCTTATTGTGCATAGAGCTCGCCGTATTCAACGCTTCTTGTCCCAGCCGTTTACCGTAGCCGAAGCTTTTACCGGCATGAAGGGTAAATATGTCCCAATTAAGGAGACTATTCGAGGCTTTAAAGAAATTTGCGAGGGCAAGCATGACGCTCTGCCGGAAGAAGCGTTCCAGTTTGTCGGGACTATTGATGAGGCGGTTGAAAGAGCGAAACAGTTGGGAGCTGTGTAGACAATGGCACAAACTTTTAATTTGAAGGTCGTTGCCCCTGACGGCCAAGTCCTGAATCAGGATGTGGAATTTGTCGTTGTCCCCGGCGATGACGGCGAATTGGGGATTTTGCCGAACCACGCTCCCCTGATTGCCGGCCTCACTATTGGGGTTATTCGCTATACCGCAGAAGGAAAAGTGCATAAAATTGCCATCAGCGGCGGCTTTCTGGAAGTAGTCAACAATAAAGTCACAGTACTCGCCCAAACAGCGGAAACAGCTGACATGATTGATTTAGAAAGAGCCAAAGCCGCCAAGGAAAGAGCCGAAAGGCGGCTGCGGGAGCGCGGACCGGAAATTGATGTCGTGAGAGCGGAAACGGCTTTGAAACGGGCCATAGCACGGATTAAAGCGAAAGAGGAATAGGCGAAACAAGCCCAATTAATTGACGACGTAGAAATAAAATAGATTATTATTGCAGAGGAGTTAGTTAAAATCATAACAAAAACAGAACAGAGGGTGTTCTAAAGTTAGAGGTGGCTTTGGGACACTCTTCTTTTTTTGGGCTCTCTGTCAAATGTTGGGGTTAAGCCCGAAAACAGAGAGTAAATAAACCAAGCACTTGTTGAAGGTGTCTTCATTCTTGAAGACATCTTCCTTATTTATCAAACTTGCCCAAATACTCAGTTTG